>CAZCMY010000001.1:0-11087 GCA_964500055.1 uncultured Acidaminococcales bacterium
TTACATATAGAGTTTAAAGATAAATTGCTAAAAAGTCAATTAATTCTTCATATATTAAAATTTTTTTCGAATTTTTCAGATATATGAGAAAAAGCCCTCTCATTTACGCAGATGAATTACACATATATCATCAATAATTCATTACGCTTCTGAGAGGGCTTCTACAATTTATATGTAAATAATTTCAGTAAAGATATCTTTGTTCTTATCAAGTATATGTTTACTGCCAACTGCGCAATAATAGTTTTCTTGCAGCACATCCTTAACGAGCGGTGCTAATCGTTTAATATCTTCATTGGTAACATCAATAACTTCCAGACGTTCTTTTTGACGCATATCATCTGAAATTTCCTTTAATGCCATAATACATGCCCTTTCAAGCAGCATGGAATTAGTCAAAGGCGTATCCATACCACTTACTGTGCCAATAACGTATTTTTTCAATTCACGTTCGCTTACGGAAAAAGCCGCCAGGTATGCTGGTAAATCACGATATACTTGTAAAGTTTTATCTAAATTTGGATCTCGATAGGAAGAAAAATACGCAATACCGTTACGTTCAAATCTGGCATTCGCACCATAAGCACCACCTTGCACACGTACCCTACTCCATAAATAGTCGTAACGAAGTATTGTCTCTAATACTTTCATTGCGCCTGTATATTCATAACCAAATTTTCTATAACTGCCTCCAGCTGCTACATACTGGACTTTGCCGCTTGTTGCAATTCCTTCGTTAATCTGCTTTAAAGAAATCGGTTCTGGTTCTTTACCAGCGTAGACAGATTTTGGTAATAATGACATGAATGCTTCAGCAGCCATTGATACTTTATTCCGTTCCAATTCTTCACAGGAAAAAGCAAAAAGACATTTACTGCTATGGAAAAACACTCCAAGCAACTCCATGAATTTACTTTGTAGTACAGAATATTCTTCATCGAAATTAGCCACAATCTTTTTGATGAAATAATAATAACTAAGATAATCTTGTTCGTTGACGCGGGAAGCTAGTGAAAAATAGGAACACAGCCTTGTGCAAGCGATGCTTTGTCCTCTATTAAAGAATTGGCTATCCCAATCCGTATTAATTTCATTAACAATTTCCCAGATACGTTTACGATTATCAAAATCGCTAGTTAAAGCAATATTTCGTAATATATCAAATAGTTTATCAATTTTTGCTGTAAGTACTTTCGCCTGGACAGCAAAACAAATTGAATAGTCATCAGCATTATCATGTTTGGAATAAGCTGACAATTGGAAACCAACACCACCTGTATCCTTGTTAGTAGCGGTCGCCAGCGATTGATATGTATAATCTTTTGTATCTACCTTTCCAAGCACATCGCTTAATAAATAAGCATATGGCAAAAGTTCATTACTAATACCAGAAAGATCAAAATACCAATTTAAATATGCTATTTTATTTGTCTGTCCCGGTAAATATAGATATGTCGAATCATCCTTTTCAGTTCTTTCAGGCAGTATTGGCTCTATCTTATGGCGCAAGTCGCTTCGCTCCAATACAGGTATCGCTTCCATTGCCGCTGGATCATCCGGAGCACTCTGCTTTTGCTGCAATATTTTTGTCTTTTCTATCAAATCTAAAATTTTTTCTGCACTTAATTCAGATTTTATCTTTGCTAATTTATTAGTATCAATTTGCAGTTCTCTTTGCTCTTTGCCTTGTTCAGGTCGCAGTGTAATTAATACTTTGTGAGTATTATCCAAAATATAATTTTCTATAAGCTGTTCATAATATCTTGTATTGATGCCATTGCGGAGTTCCTGCAACAAATCTTCAAATCGCAGACAATCAAAAGGATTGCCATCATATAACCAGCTGTCCATGCAACTTATCCCGTAAATTAAACCTTTAGGATATACGCCAAAATCGGCCTCCCTAAGTTTAAATTCCAAAGAGTTCAAAGCTGCTTCCAGCAATTCTTTATCGATGCCATTGATGGTAATGTTTTGCAAAGTTTTGTAGGTTACACTGATAAATTTATCGCGCATTTCCGGTTCAGAACCAGCAACCTTGATTGACAAAATTGGTTGCAAATAACTACCGGCATATGACCCGGCAATGTCAGAACCAATGCCAGCTTCCATAAGTGCTAATTTAAGCGGAGCCGAATTTGACTCTAAGAGCACTGTTTCTAACAGACGCAATGCTGTCCCGGTTTTTACATCAGTAGCTTTTCCTACTACAACATGTAACTCATGGTAGGTCTTGCCTTTTGTATCTTCGGTTTCACCAACAGGATAGGTACCTTCAACATCTTTTGTTCTTGCAAAAGGTTTCTGAATGGCAATGGCTGAATTTACTTTCCCGTTTTTATTAAAATTATTTAAATATTCATGGTCAAGAAATTCCAATGTTTTAAGGATATCAAGATCGCCATATAAATATATATATGAGTTTTCTGGACTGTAATATGTTTGATGGAAAGTCAAGAACTGTTCTTGCGTCAGTTCAGGTATGGAATCAGGATGCCCCCCCGATTCAAAACGATATGAGGTATCTGGAAATAAAGCCCGCATTGATTCATAATCCAGCAACGCATCTGCGGAAGAGAATACACCTTTCATTTCATTATAGACTACGCCATTATATTTTAATGGATCTTTCTCATCATGAATTGAGTAATGCCATCCTTCTTGCAAAAGAGTATAATCATTTTCATAAATTAGTGGATAAAATACTGCATCCAAATACACGTCCATCAAGTTATGAAAATCTTTATCATTACGGCTGGCAACAGGATACATCGTCTTATCCGGATAGGTCATCGCATTTAAAAACGTATTCATAGAACCTTTAACCAATTCTACAAAAGGTTCCTTCAATCTATATTTACGTGAACCACACAAAACAGAATGCTCCAGAATGTGTGCCACACCTGAATCATCATTAGGAGGAGTTCTGAAACTTATTGAGAAAACCTTATTGTCATCATTATTACCTATGTATAGAACCTTAGCCCCACTTTTAATATGTTCCAATATGGAGGCATCTGACTTTAATTCTTCAATAAATGTTTTTTCCTTAACTTTAAACCCGGAATAAATACTATTAATGTCTAACTTCATATTTACCTCCCCAAAATTTAATTAAAAGCCTCATAAAAACAGTACTTACTTGCTATATTTTACCACAATTATGTGGTTTTATCCTGTTTAATTAGTTTGAAATACATTAACCGTTTATTCCAAACTATTGATTAATTTTTATTATTAAATTAAAATATTCTTAGAGCGTCTCAATGAAGTTTTTTTGACACAACAATGACATCATTGAAGGGAGTAATCAAATGGAATTATCTCGTTTTACTTTAAGAGTTCATCCCGTCATTCTTAAAAAGCTCAAAATTATTGCTGACACTAATGGTCGTTCAGTAAATAAAGAGATAGAGCAAATTTTAAAATGGATTGTTGATGATTATGAAAACAAATGCGGCAAAATAAAGGTCGATGACTAAAAAGTGACCTGCATCATTTTTGATGCAGGTCACTTTTTTTATTCTGCAGGTTAATCGAAATATTTAACACCGGAAATGAATATTTTTTGATCTTTGTTACCATTAATGTTCTTCATTAAACCAGGGACATAGCGTTCGGAATGGCCCATTTTACCAAAAACACGCCCATCTGGGCTGGTTATACCTTCAATTGCATACAACGACCCATTTGGATTGTATGGCATTTTCATTGTTGGGTCCCCATTTTGATCCACATACTGAGTCGCGATTTGTCCATTTGCAAACAAGCGTTTTATTTCAGCTTCTGGAGCATAAAAACGACCTTCACCATGTGAAACAGCCACAGAATGAATATCGCCAGGCTCAACAAAATTAAGCCAAGGTGATTTATTGGATATAATTTTGGTTTCCACAATTTGTGAAACATGTCGGCCTATTTTATTAAAGGTAAGAGTTGGAGAATCCTGGCTCATATCAACTATTTCACCATAAGGCACTAGTCCTAACTTGATAAGAGCCTGGAAACCATTACAAATACCTAGCATCAAGCCGTCGCGCTGTTGTAATAAAGAATTAACAGCATCTTGAATTCTATTGTTGCGGAACATGGTGGCTATAAATTTACCAGAACCATCCGGTTCATCACCGGCACTGAACCCACCAGGCAACATCAAAATCTGGCAATTGTTAATCATTTTAACCATAGTATCAATAGAATCATTGATTGCGGCCGCTGATAGGTTTCTTACTACGAATACTTCAGCTACACCACCGGCAGCCTCAAAAGCAGCTGCAGTATCATATTCGCAATTTATGCCAGGGAACACAGGAATAAAGACACGTGGTTTGGCAATGGAATAAGGAGCCGTAAGTGGTAATGGTTCTTTATACAAAGGTTGATTGATTTCAACCACTTTTGCACCAGCATCTACAATACGAGGGAAAATCGGTTCCAACGGTTTCAAATAAGCACTTGTAATATTATCTAAAGTAATTTCTGTTTCATTCAATGAAATAAGCTTTGACGCTGTCAAATGACCAAGATTAATATATTCAATATCAGCAAATAGGTCTTCTGGAGAAATACCGTCAGCCAGTTCCACTACAAAGCCGCCTGGCTGTAATGTGAATAAACTATCAATATCATTGAAAGGTTTTATGAATTCAAACCCGAGGTCGTTGCCTAGGCACATAACAGATACTGCTGCAGCAATACCGCCCTCTTTTATTACACCTACTGAAGCAATTTTATTTGATATCATAGCCTTATGAAGAGCTTTGATATTTTTGCGCAAAATCTCAAAATCGATAACTTCATGTTTATCACGTGGTGCAGCAATAAAGATAACATTATTGCCGGCTGATTTAAATTCTGTCGAAATAGCATTTTCACCGTCAATAACGGAAACAGCAAAAGAAACCAGTGTTGGCGGCACTGTCTTATCCATGAAGGTGCCTGACATACTGTCTTTTCCACCAATTGCTGCAATTCCCAGCGCATCCTGTACCATAAAAGCTCCTAACAGAGCACTAAAAGGCTGGCCCCAGGTTTCCACGTTATTCAATTTTGGGAAATATTCCTGTAATGTAAGATGTATTTTATCGGGATCAGCACCTAAGGCAACAGCACGGCATACTGATTCGACAACTGCATACATTGCGCCATGGAATGGACTCCAACATGCAACTTCCGGATTATAGCCACAGGCCATAACAGATGCGGCAGTGGTCACACCATTAAGTGCCGGTATACGTGCAACCATACCTTCAGTCGGCGTCAATTGATTTTTGCCGCCAAAAGGCATTAATACAGTTCCTCTGCCAATAGTGCTGTCGAATCTCTCGGAAAGTCCTTTTTGACTGCAAACGTTCAGTCTGGACAAATTTGCTAACCATGACTGTTCCAGATTATTCTCAACAACGCAGGATGGCACTTTATTAAAAATGCTAGCCTCAGTAAGCTCTTTTACGCAAATATCTGTTTTTTGCGCAACACCATTTGTGTTGAGAAAGGCTCTGGACAAATCAACAATTCTTTCACCGCGCCAATACATAACAAGACGTGGATTAGAAGAAACCTCTGCTACAATAGTGGCTTCCAAATTTTCTTTGTCCGCAAAGCCAATAAATGTCTCCCAATCTTTTGCTTCAATAACTAGTGCCATACGTTCCTGGGATTCAGATATAGCAAGCTCTGTACCATCAAGACCTTCATATTTTTTAGGCACTTTGTCCAGGTTAATTACCAAGCCATCGGTAAGTTCCCCACAAGCAACAGAAACACCGCCTGCGCCGAAGTCATTACAGCGTTTTATCAATTTAGAAACTTCAGGGTTACGGAAAAGGCGTTGAATTTTTCTTTCTGTAGGTGGATTACCTTTTTGAACTTCTGCACCACATGAAAGTAACGATTCAATGGTATGTTCTTTTGAAGAGCCAGTTGCACCACCACAGCCGTCACGACCGGTACGTCCACCTAATAAAATAATCAAGTCGCCTTCACCAGGTGTTTCCCTACGCACATTTTTACGCGGAACTGCTCCAATTACCGCACCCAATTCCATACGTTTAGCAACGAAATTATCATGATAATATTCTTGTACGTGTCCCGTGGCAAGACCAATCTGGTTGCCATAAGAGCTATAGCCGCTAGCGGCACCTATAGTAATCTTTCGTTGTGGCAGCTTGCCTGGTAAAGTATCTTCAATTGGCGTTCGAGGGTCAGCAGCACCGGTTACACGCATTGCCTGATACACATATGCTCTTCCTGATAATGGATCGCGAATTGCACCGCCAAGACAAGTAGCAGCGCCGCCAAAAGGTTCAATCTCTGTGGGATGGTTATGTGTTTCATTTTTAAACATAACAAGCCACTCTTCAGTTTTACCGTCAATCTCAATAGGCACTATTATGCTGCACGCATTAATTTCATCAGAAACGTCCAAGTCTACAAGCTTGCCCTCACTGCGCAGTTTTTTCATGCCAACAACTGCAATATCCATCAAGGTAACAGGACGTTCTGTTTTATTACCATAAATTTTATCTCTTACTTCCATGTAACGATCATAGGCTGTTTGAATAGGTTGATTATAAACACCAGGTGCAATTTCAACATCTTCAATTTCTGTCATGAATGTTGTATGACGGCAATGATCGGACCAATAAGTGTCAAGCACCTTTATTTCAGTTATTGTTGGAGGACGATTTTCTTCCTGAAAATATTTTTGACAAAATAACAAATCTTCCAAATCCATAGCTAATCCGCTATCAATCCGGAATGACTCCATCTCTGCACGCGTAAAACCATTAAAATTCTTCAATACAGCTACTCTGGCCGGCTCCTCGCAAGTAGTTTGCAAAGTAGTCGGTTTTTCCCAGGATGCTTCTCGCGCTTCAATTGGATTAATGCAATATTTTTTTATGCGCTCCATATCGGCATCAGATAATTCACCCTCAAAGATATAAACTTTGGCGTTAGATACCATAGGCTTTTCTTTTTGAGTAATCAGCTGAACACATTGTTCCGCAAAATCTTCCCTTTGATCATACTGTCCAGGAAGTAATTCAACGACAAAACTTTTTGCATTTTTGTCTAAAATAAGTTCTTCTTCAAACAGCATATCTACTGCTGGCTCTGACAAAACATGCCGACTGGCTTCCAAAAACTCTTCATCTGTAAGGCCAAGAACATCGTAGCGATTAAGAATACGCATGCTTTTAATATTATTGAGTCCAAGATTCTGTTTTAGATCCGCAAGCAATTCCTGCGCTTCTATCGCAAATTCAGGTCTCTTTTCCACAAATATTCTCTTAATTTTGTTGCTCATATTCATCCTCCAAACTAATAATACTCATTAATATAATTATTGCACTTTGGCAAAATATCTGACAACAAAAGCCCGGCATGGTCGGAATAAAGTGCAATAATGCCCTCTGACACTAATTCCGTCAGGCTGAACTGCCCGAAATAAAGTTGAGTAAATGCACTTATATCCATTTCAATATCAGGTAAGTTGAATGTATCCTCAATTTCTATAGCATTATTACCAATATTCAATTTCAACAGAATATTGTTTGATTTAACCAAATCGTCAGTAAGCAGGATGTTAAAACTCCCTTCTTTATGACCATTATTTAGAGGTAACAATTCTAATGCTTTTCTAGCATCAATAATTCTGGCCATCATAAAAGGAAAGCTGCTACCACAATGCGATTGGTCCTGGAAATGCATATATGTCAGGTCATCTGCTTCTGCCAGCCATTCAAGTTTATCACACTGCGCCACATGTTGTCTTGCATATCGCAAAAAACTATTTTTTACAGCTGCATCAATATGAACCATTTCGACAATTTTAAATGCCTTACCTGTTCGTTGATATAACATATAACCAACTGGTATATCTCCTCTATAAGCAATAGCTGCCTCTCCGCTTTCATTTATGAAGACAGTCCAAAAATTACTCCATTCACGTGCAGACCTTACGACAAAGCCATTATATTTTTGCATAAAACTCTCGTACAAATTACTGAACTCAGAAAAGTCATTTATGCTTTCGACCCTTTTAAGTTCAATGCTATCATCAACTTCACCAAACGACAGCGCGCGTAATGGTAATTCATAACGATGTTTGAAATAAACAAAGGCAAATTGGTATGGCAGGTAAACGCCGGCATATTCCGGCATCAAAATTACAAAAAACTTTCCTTGAGCTTTTAAAATGGCGAACGCCATCTCAAACAATTCTTTCGTAGCACGCTTTCCACGTGAGGCCGGATCTGTTGCTACGCCTACCAAATATGAGGTTACTGCTTCCATCCCACGTAATTTTAACGTGTAGGGATTGAGATGAACCATTGTCGACAGAACTCCCTGCTTATTAAAACCACCAAGAACGGCATTTTGTTTTAAACAGTACTCTTTAAAATACCATTTAAAAAAATATGAATCTTTTTTTTCAAAACAGTAATCCCACAAAGATTCAACTTGTGCTATGTTTTTTTCATTGATTAAATGAAATTCCATATTGTTCTCCATCAATCACTAATAAAAGCAGTGTATTTTTTTACCATGAACTCTGGCTGATAGGATTCTTTAGCTTTACGTAAGCCTTCCAATCCCATATCTTCTTCTCTGTTGATATATGTTACATCATTCCATACTTTTGCACAAAAGTCTTGATTTATAACGGTATAAAGGCCCCTGATCTCAGGATTGGCTTTTTCAAAATGAATTACAGCCATATCTTTATTATATTTTTCGCCAATGGTAAAAGCCTGAACTACTCCATTAATTCGTATTAAAGCGCCTCTGATATTCAAAGTTTCAAATTTTGTCAAGGCCTCTTCTAATGCACAAAGTTCACAACGCAAGCCTTCTGCGTTTTGCCCTTTCATTTCGCACCACAAATCAGCAAAGGCAATGCAGTCTGCAATATCATCTTTAGAAATCAAAGAAAAAACATAATCTGGATTTTCTTTTCTGAAAGCATTTGCATGATTTTTCTTAGCATGATATTTACGCCCTGCTAGATTTGCTAAGTTATCTCTAAGATAAACATAATCCCAATTATCTCTGTCATCAATAAATTTTGTCGTGTCAGGTAAACAAGACTTCAGCAACGGCATTGTTTCCTCATAAATACCGCGCATTTCAAATGGTTTTCCAGCAAAGGCTTCCTTTAATTCTTCTATTACGGCTGGTAAATCTTCGATAGCGCCTCCAAAAGGCTGTAAAACAAAAGTAATATCATCGCGGGTTACCTTAATGATAAGAAACTCGTGTGAAATAGCCCAACAAATTCTGTAACATCTACGCCAAACAAATAAATTGGTAAAAGTACATTCAGATCCTTGATAATATTTCATAGAAAAATATTTATCAAAAATATCTTTATCGCCTAATTCAATGTTCTTAAAATTCAAAATATTAAATCACTCCCTAATATAAGCCTTACGTCTATCATTATAACAAATATTGCAGATAAAAGACACAAAACACAAAAAAACCAGCTACATATGTAGCTGGTTTATAATTAAAATTATTGTTCTTTAAGTTTGTTGAAGCAATCGCGGCAATATACTGGTCTGTCCATAGATGGACGGAATGGAACCTCAGTTTGACATCCGCATTCTGCACAAGTTGCGGAATACATTTGACGAGGTGCACGTTCACCACTGCCCATGCGTTGTTTGCGAGCTTGACGGCATGTAGGACAACGGCCAGGTTCATTTGTGAATCCTTTTTCTTCATAAAATTCTTGTTCAGAAGCTGAAAAAACGAATTCTGCGCCACATTCGCGGCAAGTTAAAGTTTTGTCTTCCTTCATTACTATCACTCCTTCTTATCTATACCCCATGCGGACTCATAGATATGTTCCTAAGCTTCCCCAAGAAGTTGGGAAGAAGTGTGGAATCCTATAGAACCTGGTGAGATATCAACTAACTGCAGTATATATTATTGGAAGATAAAAGTCAACACTGCACGCACAGCATTTTTATATACAAAGATTTGTAGTTAAAAATAGGTTCAATTGTTTTTTATTTTAGAAAATTCGTATCATTAATATTCTTTATCCAACAACGGTTTTCTAGCTGCAAGATGCAACTAATTCCTGCATTATCAATGCTAATTTTCCACATCTCATTTAAATCAAGATTCATTACCGCACATAATATTGTCCTTACTGTTCCACCATGAGAAACAATAAAGATATCACTTTCATCATCGTATTCCTGCACTATTCCCTTAAAAGCCTCCCAAGCACGATTCTGCACCTCACTGAAGCTTTCACCACCACTTATTTTAACTTCGGCCGGTTTTTTAAAGAAGGTTTCAATGTCTTTAGGCCACTTGGCTTTTATTTCATCATAAGTCAAGCCTTCCCACTCGCCAAAACTAATCTCTTTTAAAGCTGGAATTTTGACGATCTCAGAATCATGAACATCTGCTGTCGGTTTTGCTGTTTCCACAGTACGAATTAAATCACTGGTATAAATTTTAGGCAAATTATGATTTGTAAAATAATTAACCAATTTATTTGCTTGCAAAAGACCTTTAGAATTCAAGTGATTATCAATATGACCTTGGAAAGTCAAAGTGTTATTGGCATCTGTTTGCCCATGTCTTGCCAGAAAAATTTTTTTCATTTTTTATAAACCCCAGTTAATTATTTTTTGTTATAGAAAATTCTTCTACTTCTGCATGTACTCCGGCCTGCGCAAATGTCTCCATTTCTTTGTAGGCCTTGATTCCAGCATCAAACAAGGTGAATGCCAACGCGGTGCCTTCGCCCTGGCCCTGAGATATTTGCAAACGCAATACTGCAGATAAACCTAATTCCTTAAGCAGGTCCTCCTGCCCTTCTTCGGTGGTTATGTTACTTGCTATGCAATATTCCAAAGACAAAGGTGCGATTTTTGCTGCTAAAAAGGCCGCTACAACTGATGCCAAACCATCAAGCATAACAGGAGTCTGCAAATATGCAGATGTTAAAATCGCGCCAACTGCTGCAGCGAGTCGGACATCGCCAAAGTGCTGCAAAATAATATAAGGATCTTCATTCTTTATCTCATTCCATTCAACAGGCAAGGTATACCTTCCAGGCA
>CAZCMY010000001.1:11187-13064 GCA_964500055.1 uncultured Acidaminococcales bacterium
ACGTTGCCGATTTCCGTTAAAGCCCCATAGGTATCGCCTGTAAGACCGCCTAACAGCTTTACAAAGTAATTAGCTACCATCAATAAGATCAACAGGCAAAGGCCGGCAACAGTTAAACCAACGAATCCACCTGCAGCATATATAAGTATTATCCCTAAAAAAAATGCAATATAAGTATAATATGGTTTAGCGTACATTCTAAATAAATTGCCTATACCTTCCTTGCGTGCATACGGGAAATTGATAATAAATAAAACCATGAAGGTTCTTGTCGCTACTGACATTGCGATGATGATATATGAGAGGTCCGCAGGCGGCATTTCCAAATAAACAGAAATCTTCAACATTATTAATACAATAACTGCCAGGACAGCATTAGAACCAACACAGCTGTCTTTCATTATCTCCAGCATGCGTTCCCTGTCGCGTGCAGAGAATACTCCATCTGCTGTATCCATAAAACCATCATACATAAGTCCGCCAGTTATTATTATCTCTGCCAGAATTAGCAACGAGGCACGCAAAAAGTCGGAAATACTTGTATGTATTAAAACTATATTAACTAAGGCTAAAAAGCCACCAATAATAAGACCGACTAATGGAAAATAAGGTACACTTCTCGAAAAGTCTTCCTTTGTCCAAGTATCGCGCTTAGTAAATCTTATTCTGGTCAGAAATTCCAAGCAAGTTATAAAATCTCTCATCAAAAGTTCCCACATTTCATACGTTATTGTTTATTCATTTCTTTATATAAGCCTAGTGCCGTCTGCAAAACTACAATCGCAAGTGACGCTCCTGTTCCTTCACCAAGACGCATACCAGCGTCAACAATTGGATGTAAATTTAATTGAGACAGCATTTTTTTATGCGCAATTTCTTCAGATAAATGCGAACAAAGCATATATTCTGAGCATTCTGGGTATAACCCCCAGGCTATCAATGCTGACGCCGTAGCATTAACGCCATCAATCATAGTTGGCACCCTTCTTCTGGCTCCGCCGATAATCATACCAGCAAGACCTGCGTGGTCATAACCACCAAGCTTACATAAAACATCCAGAGCATCGTCGGCAATTGGTGAATTGACAGCTAAGCCCTCTGCTACAACTCGACGCTTTATCTGCATTCGTTCGTCATTGATACCGGTACCCCTACCAACAGTTAATTCGGGTTCAAGATTCAGCATAGCAGAAGCAATGGCAGCAGTCGATGTAGTATTTCCAATTCCCATCTCTGCTGTAACCAAGAGATTATACCCCTTATCAATGCACTCATCAGCAACTTTTATGCCCGCCTTAAGGGCTTTAATAGCCTGCTCCTTCGTCATTGCAGGGCCTTTGGTAAAATCTTCGGTGCCCCAAGCTACCTTTTCATTACGAACACCCTTCAAGTTGGTTAAATCCGCATTAACACCTACGTCTACAACAAATAAATCAGTATTTGCATGTCTTGCCATAACATTGGCGCCTGCAGTTCCTCTCATATACCCATTAATCATTTGAATGGTGACCTCTGGTGGATAAGCACTTACACCATATTTGGCGATACCATGATCACCACACATCAAAAGCATGGCCGGCTTCAGTTCGCCAGGCAATTCACTACCAAGCATGGCACCATATTTTGCAACCATTTTTTCGATATTACCTAAACTTTTATTTGGCTTATCCATAAGATCCCAATTATGGTTAATTTCATTTTCAATGTCCTTAGACCTAGTCTCTATTTTAATTCTATCTAAAAGTTCAATCATACTATTCTCCCAGTGTTGGATTATTCTCAAATTTAAATGCTAACTTCTTAATATCAACTGCTTGTCCCGCCATCACATAGAACACAAAGTCAGCCTCAAAACCTACTTGCTGATTAACCCATCC
>CAZCMY010000001.1:13164-18529 GCA_964500055.1 uncultured Acidaminococcales bacterium
TCACCAGCTTGAGCAACAGTATTATCAGCGTTATAAGGCGCTTCAAAATTAACCCAGCGCTTACTGTCACGACGTAGCCGATGCTGCTTAACTCTTTCTGCCATTTCTTCGTCAAGAATTTCTGCCGTAGCAATATAAGCACATTTAGAGCCGTAATTCAAAACATATTTTTCGGCAAAGCTACTTTTCCCGCTACGAGCACCACCAATAACCAAAACCAATTTTCCAGCCAATTTTATAACCTCCAAATAAAAAATCCTCTACTGAGAGAGGACAAGAAAATATAGCTATGCGCAAAAGCTATTCTATATTGCCACGTCCCTATCTCCCGTAGGTAAAATGGTTTTTTACAGGCAGGTCTCCTGGCTTTGGATCCTAGCATACACGCGCCTTCCCAGTTGCCCAGTGGCATTTTGCGTTTAGCTCCCCATTACAGTAGCGGGACTGCGCCGGAATTTCACCGGTCTTCCCTTTTAAGTGATGAACGCATTCATCACACCCGTTAGTTTTTCCAAGCTAATATATTCTACATAAAATTAATTTAACCTTCTATTTAATAAAAAATATTTTAAAAAAATAGTGCAACTGTCTAATAACAGTTGCACTATTTAAAAATTAATCTTTACTCACCGATTTCAATTTCAACCCTTGCTAAAATGAAACAAAGATCAGAAAGGCGATTTAAACAAACTAAAGCATTTTCATTAACACTCTCTTTTTCGGCAACTCGTAAACATGCGCGTTCTGCACGCCTGGTAACAGTACGTGCCATATCCAATGCAGCGGCGCCTGGTGTATCACCAGGTATAATAAACCGTGACAAAGGTTTTAAAAGAGAATCAAACTGATCGATAGTCTGTTCTAGTAATGTTACGTGCTCAGAATTAATATACGGTTCTGGCAAATTTATGCTAGCAATGTCAGCCATCAGAGACATCAATAGTTGCTGTACTTTGTAGATAGTACCTTTGACGTCTTCTCTCTTCACCAAAGATCTTGCCAGACCTAAGGTAGAATTGATTTCGTCAATGGAACCATAAGCTTCCACACGCAAACTTTGTTTAGGAACCCTTTCGCCACTCAAGAGGCCAGTAGTTCCCTTGTCACCTGTTCGAGTATAAACACTTGCCTTCATTTTGCCGCCACCCTTCAAGTTGATATATCAGTATAACTCTTCAGCTTTGAAGAAATTATTGATTTCACGAGCAGCGCTTTCTTCACTGTCACTGCCATGAACAATGTTTTCGCCAATAGTAAGAGCAAAATCGCCGCGAATAGAGCCAGGAACCGCATCCAAAGGATTAGTAGCACCCATCATTCCTCTTACAGCTTTAATAGCGTTTTCGCCTGAAACAACCATAGCTGCGACAGGGCCGGAAGTAATGAACTCAACTAATTCACCAAAGAAAGGTTTTTCTGCATGCTCAGCATAATGAAATTTTGCTTGTTCTTCTGTTATTTTTACCAATTTCAGAGCAGATATTTTCAAACCTCTGCCTTCAAAACGTGAAATAACTTCACCAATAAGGTTTTTCTTAACTCCGTCTGGTTTTACAAGTACTAAAGTCTGTTGCATAATTAAATCTCTCCTCATAATAAATTAAATTTATACTGAATCGCAAATGCGCTTCTAGTCCTTAAGTAATTCTGCATATTTCTTGGAATCAATATTTTTAATCATGGCCGTTATTAATTTTACTGCTCCTAAATAGTCGTCCATATGAATTATACTTTGATGGCTATGAATATACCTTGTAGGTACGCTGAAAGTCAGCGTCAGGACGCCAGCATCATGGAGGTGGATACGTCCGCCATCAGTGGAACCACCTTCTGAAATGCTAATTTGGGTTGGTACACCAATCTCCTTGGCTACCGCAAAAGCATAGTCACGTAAAGCGATATTGGGTAACATCCCAGCATCATATATTGTGATTGCTATCCCTTTGCCAATTTTTGCAGGAGCTATATCATCCGAGACACCAGGAGTGCCACCTGCAACGCAAGTATCAATGACAAAAGCAATATCTGGTTTAAGCATGTTGACGCTAGTCTGTGCTCCCCGCAGGCCCACTTCTTCCTGCACCGTAGCAACACCATAAACAGTGTTTGGATGTTTATCTGCAGCAACCTGCTCCACAACATCAGCCATAATTGCACAGCCAATTCTGTTGTCCCAAGCCTTGCCAAGAAGTGTTTTGCCATCACCCATCACAGCAAAAGAGGCATACGGTGTAACAGCAGAACCTTCAGTTACTCCCAGAGATCTGGCATGAGTTTCATCAGAAGCACCTATATCTATGTACATGTCTTTTTTCTGTACTACCTTATTGCGTTCTTCCTGAGTTAATATGTGAGGAGGTTTACTTCCTATTACGCCAACTAAATCTCCCTTAGTACCATGGACTATGACACGCTGTCCAAGCATAACCTGTTCCCACCAGCCACCTAAACAAACAAAATTAAGGAAACCTTCTTTGGTTATATGTTTTACCATAAAGCCTATTTCATCCATATGGCTGGCTAACATAATTTTCGGTTCTTTTTTAGCGCCCGCTGCTGTGAAAACAACACTGCCCAACTTGTCGTAAGAAACCTCCGCTTTTTTATCTAAGCGTTCTATAAGCAAATCTTTAATTCTTCCTTCAAAGCCAGATACTCCACAAGTTTCTGAGTATCTTTTCAGCCATTTCATTTTTTCATCCATAACCTGTTCTCCTTCATAAGAAATGTTATATATGAAACTCTCAAACAACTCACATTATATCATCTCAAAACATTGTTGTCGAAGCTTTTAAAGAAAAAACAAGGCAAAGCTTCTGCTTTGCCTTGTTTTTGGTTATTTAAATCTTGTCAATCCTACGAGCAAGTTCTTTTAGTTTTTCAATTCGGCTTTCTGTAGTTGGATGTGTACTGAAAAGATTCATCAATGCTTTATGACTGCCAGACAGAGGATTTATGATAAACATGTGGGCCGTAGACGCAGTAGCTTCTGGCATTATCCTTCTGTGTGCATAATCATCAATCTTAGCTAAAGCACTAGCTAAAGCCAATGGGTTGCCGGACATTCTGCCACCAGATTCGTCAGCCATATACTCGCGTGACCTTGAAATGCCAAACTGTATCAAAGTCGCAGCAATTGGAGCAATAATAACAGTTACTAGTAAACCTGCAATACCACCATTTCCTTCTTCGTCATCATTACTGCGGCCAAAACCGCCAAACATAGCACCCCACTGCACAATATTGCCTATCGTAGAAATCAAACCTGCAATTGTTGCTACAATAGTGCTAATCAAAATATCACGATTCTTGACGTGACTAAGTTCATGAGCAAGAACGCCTTCCATCTCTTCTCTTGATAAAAGTTGCATAATGCCGCTTGTAACAGCAACAGATGCATGTTCTGGGTTTCTACCGGTAGCAAACGCATTAGGTACCGGCTCATCAATTATATATACTTTCGGCATTGGCAGCTGAGCACGACGTGCCAGCCCAGCAACAATTTTAATCAACTCAGGCGCAGTGTTAATATCCACTTCTTCTGCCCTATACATTTTTAAAACCATGGTATCACTATACCAGTAGCTGAAAAAGTTCATTGCAATAGAAAACGCCAGCATAACAAGCATGCCATTTGTACCGCCAACTGCTCCACCGACACTTACAAGAATCATTGTTAATAAAGTCAACAAAAATACTGTTTTTAAACTGTTCATATTTCCTCCTAAAGTATGTAGCTACAAGCTATTATGAACATTATATAAAAGCTTTGTCAGTCCTACAAGAGACAAAAAGTAAAGAATATGTGAAAAATCTACTTATTTAGTATAATTTTCAATTTTAGCCTTTACAGCTGCTAACATATTTTCACTATTCTCACGGACTTTTCGTTTTAGAATAGGATTAAGAAGTCCAGCAATCATAGGTATACCAAACTCAAAATCAACTGAAAGCACAACTTCCACTCCATCATTTGAGTTGGTAAGCCGCCATTCGCCTTCCATTTTTTTTAAGTCGCCTTCGGTTTGCTTATAGGTAATGCGTTTTTCAGCATCATAAAAGTTATCCTTCTCAGTCCAGACAATACGTCTGCCATCCACATTAGAAACCCAATGACTAAGCGTATAGTCAGTCCCTTTTTCTAAAATCTTGACGCTTTCCAAGTCATTCATGAAGCTTGGATATGCTTCCATATTTTTAACTATATTATAGATATCATCAATGTTACCATTAATTATTGTTTTAGTTTCCACAAAAGGCATCTTTACTACACTCTCCCTTATAGTTCCTCAATAACAGCATTAGTTTGCTGTATAGCGTTACGAAAAGCGGCTAAAACCTGGTCAATAACTTCGATAGGCATTATTAAAGGCGGCTCCATGCGGATTACTTTAGGATTATTAAGCGTATAAGCAATTAAGATGTTACTATCAATCATCAAGGACATCAGCATACCGCCAGCGCCTTCTTTAGTCAACTCAATGCCAATCATCATGCCACGCCCACGTACTTCTTTGATTACCTGCGGATAATCCTTCTGTACCTCTTCCAAACCTTTTTTCAAATATGCACCGGCTAAAGCACCACGATTCAGCAAATCTTCTTCTTCGATAACTTTCAAGGTAGCTAAACCAGCTACGCATGCCATTTGATTACCACCAAAAGTTGAAGTATGTAAGAATGGTGACTCAATTAATCCAGCCCATACTTCCGGTGTAGCTGTAAAAGAACCAATAGGCATAATGCCGCCGCCAAGAGCCTTTGCTAAAGCCATAATGTCAGGAGTGACTCCTTCGTGGTCGACCCCAAACCATTTTCCAGTACGGCCTATGCCCGTCTGAACTTCATCAGCTATCATCAGCACGCCGTATTTATCACATAAAGCGCGGACAGCTGCCAGATAACCATCGGGAGGTACAATAATTCCGCCTTCACCTTGAATAGGCTCAAGAATCACTGCTGCAGTTTCAGTATCAATTGCAGCTTCCAAAGCTTCAATATTGCCGAATTCAACATGCGTAAAATTTTGCAATAATGGCTCAAAAGGTTTTCTGAATAAATCTCTGCCGGTAGCAGTCAAAGCACCATAGGTCTTGCCGTGAAAGGCATTCTGAGCAGCTATGTATTTCTTCCTGCCTGTTGCCAGTCTGGCTATTTTCAGTGCACCTTCAACGGCCTCAGTGCCACTGTTAACAAAGAAACTGTACTGAAGGTTGCCAGGCGTAATCTCAGCCAAGCGTTCAGCTAAATCGGCCATAGGTCTATTAAACAATATCTCTCCGCACATAGGGATCGAATCCAACGCACCTTTGACAGCTTCAACAACTTTTGGATGACGATGTCCAAGGCAAAACATACCATAGCC
>CAZCMY010000001.1:18629-31267 GCA_964500055.1 uncultured Acidaminococcales bacterium
CTGCTGGATTAAGGTATTTTTCATATTTTTCAATTGTTTCTTCTACATACATAATGTTAACACCTCTGATATATAAATATTATCAATGTACAATGCTTGATGCATTGACGAACTTGATGCCACTGTCTTTTAAAGAACTATAGACTTCAGACCAGGCTTTAGCAGTATTTGGCCTTGCATGACATATTACTACTGCAACACCGTTTTTGTCAGCCATTTCAGCTGCAGCCCAGATGTTTTTCTTAATGTCATCAACATCTGAACTATTGTCCAGAAACTTTTGATTTCTGGCAGTTGCAACTCCAAGTTCCTCTGCTGCCTGATCTCCTATAGATTTAGAATAAGTGTTGCTATCAATAAAAAACAGTCCTTCTCCTTTTAGTACTTCGAGAACTGCTTTCATCGTGCTCCGATTAGAAGTAGCTTTCGAACCTTGATGATTATTAACACCAGAAATACCTGGCAAACTGTTAACAGCCTCTTTTGTATACGCCTGTACTTCGTCCTTCGTCATCGCAACCGTAACCATTTTTGATTCTGAAGCAGCTGAGGCATCCATCGGCTCCATCGGCAGGTGCAGCATAGCCTCTTTACCATTATTTTGGATAACTTCTAGCGCAGCACTGCTATTAGCCTTAAATGGCAGGATTGCAAAACTCATTTTAATTGGCAGTTCTGACAACTTTTTAACAGGAGCAATGTCATATCCACAGTCATCAACAATAACAGCTAGATTTCCGCTATATTTTTTCTCTTTGGTTGCACTATATATTGTCAGCGTATCGGTAATACATGTTACTTCCTGGGTTCCCGCTTTTCCGTAAATAGCAACTTCCAGTATAATTGCTTTGCTTCCAGCATAAGAAGTGTTTTTTCTGGTAATTACGAAAAGATTTTCAGCTTTTGCTTTGCCTGTAATCCACGTAGCAGCCGCTTCTAAATCTTCTGCTGCCGGAACCCCTACTGATAATTTGCGTTCAGTCCACAAAATGCTCCCTTTTTTATCAGCACGTTCCTCTTTGCGTTCTGTTACATCGTTATCAGAAATACGCCAAGACGTCTTCGACGCGAAAATACTATCAAGCGCGTCATGAGCAGACTTTGATCTGCCACGCAAATCCAAGTCGGTAGACTGCACTTTTTGTTTGCCTTCATCAGAATTTTTTTTAGCTGTATCTTTGCCGGATGCATAAAAAAAACCACCGGCAACAGCTAAGGCCAAGAAAATAATTAAAAGTAAAAAACCGCTTCCTCGTGAATTTCTTCTTCTAATTTTTTTTGCCATGTCGTCCTCCTGGTAATTAAGCACGTGGATGTGCTTTGTCATATATCAGTCGCAAACGTTTATTTGTTAAGTGCGTATAAATTTGCGTAGTAGAAATATCAGAATGCCCCAAAAGTTCCTGCACCGACCTCAGATCAGCACCATTATCCAATAAGTGTGTTGCAAACGAGTGGCGCAATATATGGGGTGATAATTCTTTACGAATACCTGCTTTTTTTCCATAATCTTTTATAATTTGCCAAAAGCGTTGTCGGGTCATCCCGTTACCATAAACAGAGAGAAATAGATGTTTTTCTTCACTATTATTAGCGTGTAAAGCCCTTGGTCGTACAACATTAAGATAAGTATCTAAGAAACTTACCGCCGTTTTGCCCAAAGGAATTATTCGTTCTTTAGATCCTTTGCCAAAGGCAATCACATACTTCATATTGAGATTTAGATTGGAAACGTTAAGATTTACCATTTCAGATACGCGCATGCCTGTTGCATAAAGCAATTCCAGCATAGTGCGGTCACGATAACCTTCATCAGTTGCCGTATCAGGAGCAGCTAAGAGCTTTTCCACTTCATTTAGATTAAGAACGCGAGGCAGCCTTGTTCCCTTCGTCCCAGCTTCAATGACCTGAGCAGGGTCGGAAGAAATATAGCCTTCGGCATTCATAAAACGATAGAAGGATTTAAGCGCAGCCAATCTACGAGCAATGCTGGTAGGAGCATAGCCTTTATTTTTTAGATATTGCATATAAGAAATTATATCTGACCGCTTTACTAGCCTGAGATCTTTATCAGCATTTTCTTGAAAAAGTTCAATGTCACGAACATAAGCCTGTTTAGTGTTTGGTGATAAACCTAGTTCAACGGTAATATATTCAAGAAAAAGTTTAACATCATCAACCATAAAAAAGGCCTCCTAAAAAAGAAAAGCTACACTAATAGTGAGCCTTTCTTAATACTTATTCCTTTTTTTCTGCTTTTTCCGCCACCATTATCTGAATGCTTGCCACAGGTGCAATTGTAGAAATAGCATGTTTATAAACCAACTGTTGCTTACCATCATTTTCAATAATTACAGTAAAATTGTCAAAACCTCTTACAAGTCCTCTTATTTGAAAACCGTTTACTAAATATATTATAACGGCAAGATTTTCTTTTCTTACATGATTCAAAAAACTGTCTTGCAAATTAATTGTTGTTTTTGCAGGATTAGTATTCAAAATAAGTCCCCCTCACTAAACTGTTCATCACTAATATCTTAATCTTACAGCAGTTTATATTTTTTAACAAGTATCTCATACATTTCCTCTACTATCTGGTCGTAATTGCTATAATCTTCCAAGTCGAACCATTTGATATAAGGCATTTTATTGTACCAGGTGACCTGGCGCTTAGCGAAATTACGTGTATACTGCTTAACCTTATCAATAGCTTCGGCTTTAGTAAGTTCACCATTAAAATATTGAGCAATCTGCTTATAACCTATACTCTTCATAGACTGTGCGTCTACAGGTACTCCGGCGTCCAACAACCCTTTGGTTTCTGCAAAAAGACCTTCGTTGACCATCGAATCAACACGAAGATTGATGCGTTCATATAATTTTTCTCTAGGCATCCGTAAACCAAAGACAACCGCATCGTAGGCAATTTCGTCATCACGTTCCTGTGAAACCTTCTCCCCATGCAAAGCGGTCTCTATCGCCCTTATAATTCTGCGTCTGTCATTGAAATGCAATCTATCAGCTTCCCCTTTATCAAGAGCGGCTAATTTAGAGTGCAGTGCTTCATTACCATATTCGTCGGCAAAACTTTCCAATTCATTACGAAGTTCATTTTTTTCATTAATAGCAGCAAAATCATAATTTTCCAAAAGGGCCTTAATATATAGACCGGTACCACCAACAATCAGTGGAATTTTACCTTGTGCATTCAGATCTAAAATCAGTTTCTCTGCCATCAGCTTAAAATCAAATACATTAAAATTTTCATCTGGCTCCAGAATATTGACAAAGTGATGAGGTACTAACGCCAACTCCTTATCACTTGGTTTGGCGGTTCCAATGTTCATATTTTTATATACGAGCATTGAATCCCCTGACAATATTTCAGTTTTTAAACGAAGCGCCAGTTTTATTCCACAATTACTTTTGCCGGTAGCTGTCGGGCCAAGAATGACCACAACTCTAGGTTTCATCGTATTCTCTTCTCCTAACCCCATATTTAACTCTGCTGTAGCGACCACCATGCACTTCTGACATACCAAGCTTTTCAAGTGTTTTTACACTGCGTTCTTTGACAACAACTACAGGTGCTACACGTAAAGCTTGCTTAATAATAGCTTCTTCAAGTGGTTTATCATATGCTACAGGTCTTAGCGGAACCATATTGGCAGAACTGCATACAGGATGACGAAACATCGGATCAAAATACACGACATCAAAAGAATTATCAGGCAGATCTTTAAGATAATCCTCAGCAGTTGTTTGTACTGTTTCAATACGATGAAAGGCTTTGATCAGGTTTTCATCTTCATCCTTGTATGATTTCAGACCATTAGTAACAACAAACCAGACAGGTTCTGATGCTTCTAGTGCAACTATTCTCCCTGTATCGCCACATATATGAGAGGCAATGGTTGCATCTCCTGCCAATCCCATCGTACAATCCAAAACTTTCATACCACTTTTCAAACCAAGTGCTTCGACGAAATTATCTTTTCCGCCTTGCATAAGGCTTTTCAGTCTCAACGCTGCCATCCCGGGATGGAAAAACAAGGTACCTTCAGAGGAAAAAACCTGAGGCCCTTTATTAGTTGCAACAATTAATGCGTCAAGTTTATTCTCTAGCAATATTTTTTCCAAATTTCCCTTTGAAACTCTTGCAAGGTAAGGTACATTTAATTGTACTGCCCACTTTTTAGCTGCTGTTGGTAAATTTGGCGAACCATTAAGCCCTGTTGTAACTGCAAAACGCATACTAATCTCCTAAATTCTTTTAAACATCTTGTAAAGCTCTTCTGAGGTTATTTCTATCATACAAGGGCGGCCGTGCGGGCATGTAAACGGATGCTCAGTATTGCAGAGATCAAGAATAAGAGTTCTCATCTGCCTCATATTAAGAAGTTCCCCTGCCTTAATCGCACCGTGGCAGGCAGCATAATGCAAAACACTTTGCCTCAAATCACTGCCAGAAATTGTTTTCATTTCCGAAATCATTTTTAAAATGTCTCTGACAAAACTCTCCGCTTCCTCGTCTTTAATATCTACCGGCAGGCTCGCTATCCTTAACATCTCTTCGCCTGCCTGTTCGATGTCAACGCCCAGTCGCAAAAAAGCCTGACGATTATCTTCAATCATGGCAATTTCCTGCGGCGTTGCATCAATATATAAAGGCACTAAAAATTGCTGTGACGGAATATCTTCGTGACATTTCACCAATTTATCATAAAGAATACGCTCATGCGCTGCATGCTGATCAATTAGATACAGACTATTTTCTGATTGAGCAACGATAAAAACCCGATCGATCTGACCCAATGGCCAAATTTGGTCCACACCATTTTCATGATTCTGCAGTTCTATACTTGAACTTTTCAATACATTGTCATTTTCAACAAGTTTTTCCTGCATCACATGCAAGGGCATTGCTGCTTGTTCAAAGATACTGTGAGCACCTTGACTTATATAGTAACTTTTACTTGTACCAGTTTCGGCAGTATCATTTTTTGGTGCATCCTTCCAGATATTCTCCTGCAAATATTCACTATTTTTACTGGCAAGGCTTGAATTGGCTGTAAGAGTCAGTCCTTCTACCTTGGTAAAGATTGCTTTATTATCCTGCTCAGATGCTGAAGCACTAAGAGGTGTTGTTAAAGCGCTAACCAGCGCATGGTATACGGTACGGTATATTAGACTCTCGTCGCTGAATTTAATTTCACTTTTCTGCGGATGAACGTTAACGTCAATACTTGAAGCATCAACAGAAATATTCAAAACAGCAAAAGGAAAGCCAGCCTTAGGGATCTGTGATTGGTAAGCATGATCAATTGCTTTGGAAATCATACGATTACTTATAATACGTCCATTGACAAAAATAGACTGCCATTGTCGTGTTCCTTTTAACAAAGTTGGTTTACCAACAAAACCACTAATGGTAATACCATTTTCCTCACAACAAACAGGCAGTAATTCTTTGCCTACATTTTTACCATACAAGGCAACAATTGTATCGACTGCATCCCTATTGCCGGGAGTGCTGACAACCATTCTGTCATTATTAATCAATTGAAACCGGACATCCGGACGAGATAAAGCTATTTTGCAAATAACTTCACTGATATAGCGCCCCTCAGTATTGATTGTACGCAAGAATTTTCTGCGGGCAGGAACATTAAAGAATAAATTTTCAACAATTACTGTTGTACCGACAGCACCACCTGATGAAATACATTCAAGACTTGCGCCGCCGTCTATGGTAATTGAAGTCGCGAGGTCTTCGTCATCAATTCTGGTCAACATTCTAAATTTTGAAACAGACGCGATACTTGGCAAGGCTTCACCACGAAATCCCAAGGTCTCAAGGCTTAATAAATCCTCAGCCATGCGTATTTTGCTTGTAGCATGCCTTAAAACTGCAAGACGGGCATTCTCTTCAGACATACCACTTCCATTGTCTACAACGCGAATGTATTCAATACCACCATCTTGAATCGTAATGTCGATTTTGTCAGCACCGGCATCAAGTGAATTTTCAACCAATTCTTTGACAACAGATGCTGGTTTTTCAACAACTTCACCAGCGGCAATTTGGTTAGCGGTGTTTTGATCCAAAATATGTACTTTTTGCTCCATTATAAAAGGCCGCCCTCTCTTTTTGCTTCCTCCTGAAGTTTGTATAAAGCATTTAATGCCTCTAAAGGAGTCATCGTCATAACATCCATAGATATTAGACTTTGACATAAAGATTGCGTGAAAAGAGACTCTTGATAGTTTATCTTTTCTGATTGATTATTTACATTAGGCTGTTCAGCGCAATGTGTATTTTTATCAAAACCATCATACTCCTGCAGAATTTCTTCTGCACGGCTAATAACTTTTTTCGGTAAACCAGCTAACTGTGCGACATGAATACCGTAACTTCTATCAGTACCACCCGGTATAATCCTTCTTAAGAAAATTACTTCCTTGCCCCGCTCCTTGACCGCAACAGAATAATTTTTAACTTCCGGCAGGACATTTTCCAGTTCGATCAATTGATGGTAATGTGTAGCAAATAACGTCTTCGCTTTAATTTTCTCGTTAATAAACTCAACAACTGAACGCGCAATGCTCATGCCATCAAAAGTACTTGTACCACGGCCTACTTCATCAAGAATTATGAGACTGTCTGAAGTCGCGTAACGCAGTATTTGTGCTACCTCATTCATTTCCACCATAAACGTACTCTGACCAGTAGCCAAATCATCGCTGGCACCTACTCGTGTGAAAATCTTATCTACCGGGCAGATACTGGCAGCTCTGGCAGGAATAAACGAGCCTATCTGTGTCATGAGTACCAAGAGAGCTACCTGTCTCATATAAGTTGATTTACCAGCCATATTTGGTCCTGTCAGGACAATCACTCTTTGTGTCTTAGCATCCAACAATGTATCGTTAGGAACAAATATCTCGCGTTGCAGCAACTTTTCAACAACCGGATGGCGGCCATCCTTAATTGCTATTTCATGCCTGTTATTTAGTTCAGGTCTGATGTAGTTATTGCGAAAAGCAACAATGGACAAGGAGAGCAAGGCATCAACATTACCAAGAGCACGAGCTGTTGTTTGGATTTCTACCATCCTGGCCCGAATTTTATCTCTGATTTCATTGAAAAGATAATATTCAAGCTCCTGAATTTTTTCTTTGGCGCTAAGAATTTTATTCTCAAACTCTTTCAGTTCAGGAACAATATATCTTTCTGCATTGACAAGCGTTTGCTTGCGAATAAAATACTCCGGTACCAAATTAATACTACCCTTGGAAACCTCAATATAGTAACCAAAAACTTTATTGTAGCCAACTTTTAAAGTCTTTATCCCAGATTCTTCTTTAATTCTGAGTTCGAAATCACGCATCCAGATTTTATTGTCTCTAGCAATTGTGTGAAGTTCATCAAGCTCAACATGATAGCCGTCACGTATCATGCCACCTTCGCGAACAGTAAAAGGAGGCTCATCAACTATAGCAGAAGTGAGCAAGTTGTATATATCTTCATGTAAAGAAATTTCATTGTTAAAACGACTAATAAGCCTCGTCCGGTTGGATGCTAAGAGCTCTTTGATTGCAGGCAACACTTCAAGTGAATTCTTTAAAGAGATCAAATCCCTTGCATTAGCGGAACCTACTTCCAAGCGAGCTAATATTCTTTCCAGATCAAAGACATTCTTAAGCTTTTCACCTAAGCTTTCCCTTAATGAAACATTTTCAATGAAGCCGCTAATTGCTTCCTGCCTATCAATGATAGAGGTGAAATCTAATAGCGGGCATTCTACCCATTGCCTTAACTTTCTTCCACCCATGCTGGTAGCTGTCTGGTCAAGCACCTCAAGCAAAGTTCCGTGCTTTGTACCGTCACGCATATTTTTAACCAGCTCCAGGTTACGAATTGCGGTTGCATCAAGATTCATAAACTTTTCTTTATCAACACAGATAAGGCGATTAACATTCGTAAGATCTGACTTGACCGTTTCGTGAAGATAAGAGAGCATCATTTCAACTGTATTTATAACAATTGGGGAATATAAGGAGATTTTTCCAAAATGTTTAGAAAAATAGTCACTGTCAGCTTTTTCAAATATGTACCTGCTTACCATACATTCTGGCAGTCTTTGTTTTAAAAGTTGTTCCAACCAACCCCACTCATCACTGCCAAAAGATAATACTATTTCTGAAGGCTGCAAGCGATATAATTGTTCCCAGACTGCGTCTTCACTACTATCGCCTTTTGCAGTAAACCAGAGACATTCTCCAGTTGAAATATCCACAGCTGACAGACAAAGCTCACCATCAAGACTTGTAAGTACCACAAGGTATTGATTATGATTAGCCTCCAGCAATTGTTCATTGAGCGCTGTGCCTGGGGTAATGATTTTTATTACTTCGCGACGTACTATCCCTTTGGCTAATTTAGGATCTTCCACCTGTTCGCATATTGCTATGCGATAGCCTTTGCTCACCAGTTTGGCAATATAGCCATCAACTGCATGATAAGGCACACCGCACATGGGTATTTTATCTTCAAGGCCACCGGCACGACCAGTCAGCGTAATATTCAACTCTTTAGAAGCAGTCAGTGCATCTTCGAAAAAAAGTTCATAAAAATCACCTAATCTGAAGAATAAAAGTTCATTTTCATGCTGTCTTTTTACTTCTAAATACTGCTGCACCATCGGAGTATATTCTGGGGTCATGATTCTGCCTTTCCTTTCAATAGCCATGTTTGCGCTGAAACAATTTCAACATTAACTGCCTGTCCTATAGTATATTGTTTGCCCATAATAGGCCATAATACCAGTTTATTGGTTCTGGTCCTGCCAGCCCAGATTTCATTATTGCTATGACTTGGCCCTTCCACAAGTACTTCGACCTTCTTGCCGATGAGCAGCTTGTTTTTTGCTAAACTATTTTCATTTTGAACTTCCATCAAGCGGTTAAGCCGCTCTTTTTTTATATTCAGTGGAATTTGATTTTCAAACCCAGCAGCCGGGGTGCCGGACCTTTTTGAGTAAATATACGTATATGCGGCATCAAACTGAACTTCTTGCATCAAACTAAGCGTATCTTGAAAATCTTCTTCTGTCTCACCAGGAAAACCAACAATAATATCTGTTGTTATTGCAGCTTCAGGACAATATTTTTTAATTGAGTCAACTAATGAAAGATATTTCTCACGCGTATAGCCTCTATTCATTGCTTTTAATATACGATTGCTGCCAGATTGTGCAGGGATATGAAAATTCTCGCATATGTTCTTGCTCTCGGACACTACCTTAACGACTTCTTCACTCATATCACGCGGATGACTAGTCATATAACGAACACGTTCAACGCCAGGAATATTGTTGCATTCTTTGAGCAATTCGGCAAATGAATGGTTGTTTCCTTGATCTTTGCCATAGGAATTGACATTTTGCCCTAGCAGTGTAAATTCTTTGAACCCATCAGCTACAGCGCGTTCAATTTCCTTTTTTATGCTTTCTTTGCTGCGGCTTCGTTCTCTACCTCTTACATAAGGTACAATACAGTAGGCACAAAAATTATTACAGCCGTACATAATAGGAACCCAGGCTGCAAAGCTGCTCTTTCTAATACATTGGCCCTCAAACTCAGTTTCATTTGTACTAACATCGTCATAAATTTTTTGTCCTTTATCGGCCAAAAAATCAAGCAGAATTGCTTTAAAGTTATTTACCTGCGCAGTGCCGATTAGCAAGTCAATCTGCGGATATTTCTTAACTAACTTATCTCCGCCTTTTTGTGCCATACAACCAGCTACGCATATAATAAGTCCTGGGCGATTAGCTTTAACTGTCTTTAACTCACCAATTTTGCCCAAAATTTTCAACTCGGCACTTTCACGCACGCAGCAAGTGTTAACGACTACTACATCCGCATCGTGATAATCATTAGTCAGGCTATAACCCAAATCGCTTAACTGACCAGCAAAATGTTCTGAATCAGACTCATTCATCTGGCAGCCATAGTTTAAAATTGTATACTTTTTATCGTTCATCAAATTACTCCTCAGGTAGCATAAAATCAAATTTCGTACTTCTTTATTATAAACGAGATGAGTGGATTAAACAAATAAAACAAGGCTCTGTAAAGAGCCTTGTTTTATTTGTTGTGAAGTAAATTTGTTTTAAAGAGTAACGTTATCTGCCTCAGCCTTAAAGCTGCGATATTTATCATGAATAATTCTGAGGGCAGTTGAAATAGCCTTCTTGGCATTTCCTTGATATTGTCTGTCCAAAATAGCCTGAATTCCTTCTGAACCTTTTGAAAGATCATAACCTATCAGCAATTTGGAAATGTAGTCGCGTGCTAATTTGGTGGCAAGCGTACAATCGGCCTCAGTAATAATGCCTGTCTCGACATCAACGACGACGATCAGACCAATTACCTTATAAACTTCAGCCGCTGTAATCCCTACAGGAACTTTGGCATAACCAGAGAAGAGCACCATTTCGTGTTGTTTTTCATTTGACAAGTCAATTATCCCCCTTAAATAATATAGGTTTTTATTTTTTATCTGCTGATGCAACGGACAAACTCTTTACATCAACATTTACTTCCTTGACTCTCATCGCCGTCATCATTTCAACCTTTTCTTTCACCTTATGCTGCAGAGCGCTAACAACTTCAAAAATATTGGCTCCATAAAATAAAACAAGGTCAATATAGATGGTCATACCTTTGACAGGATCTGAAGGCCGCCTGACTTTGATATTAGGAACTCTGTCAATACCACGTATTTTGCCTACAATAATATTAACAATATCAATAACAACATAGTCAGATATTGCAAGTTTTCCATAGTAACTAAAAGAAGGTCTTACAATTGATTTTTCATCGCTAACCTTAATTTTTTTCTTCCTGGAAAACAAATGATGCGGTAAATCAACTAAAATACCAGATAAATGGGGTTTTAGCTCAACAGTTGGAACTGGAACGATATGTTTTCCTTCTTTAAGTCTTATTTGCCTTGCTCTGTTTATGTCATGTTTGCTGGCAATATCCTGAATTTTAACAAATTTTACAGGGTTTGGCAGACCGAGACGAAGACAAATTTTCAAGGCCATATTCTCAGAAGTTCCTATTACCAATAGCCTTTCTATCTGGGCTTCAGCAATTGCTTTTTTTACTTCATCTACATGTTCCTGATCAGAAAAGATAGCGCGTTTCACCGCTTGTATCCTATTCTGTTCGCTTTTTGCAGAGGAACCAGCTAAAATCTTGGTTCCCTTAATCAGAAGACCGTCATCAATAATAGCTTCACTTTTGTTATCATGCGCAACAGCCAAAGCTCTGTGGCTTTTGCCGGTGCCGCTGGGTCCCACAAACGCAACTACTTCCATGATGACCTCCCCTAAAACGACATAAACCTACTTATATTCTATCATAGATTTTACATTTTTATATAAAATTGAAAAATCTCCTAATTTTTTTGGGAATCTGCCATTATCACCGTGAAAGTCAGAACCACCGCTGGTAAGCAATTTATAAGTTTTTGCCATCTCAAGCCAAGTATCCATTTCATCATCAGCAGAAGGATGCCAAACCTCAATACCGTCAAATTTAATTGACTCCAGTAAGCTTTTCACTAGTGTTGCATCCCTTAGTTCACTTGGATGAGCCAAAAAAGCAATGCCTCCTGCCTGGTGAATTAAATCAACTGCTTCAACAGGTGACAATTTTGGCTGGGGAACGTATCCCGGTTTACCACGCTTAAGCAAAATATCAAACGCTTCCTGAATATCTTTAAAATAGCCCTTTTCTACAAGTGCTTTGGCCACGTGTGGTCTGCCAAAAGCACGATGTGAAATATCAGTCGCCTCTACTGCCACATTATAACCTAGGGAATTAACTTTATCAACAATTTGAGCCAATCTGATTTCACGGGCATGTCTCAATTCATAAGTACGCTCTAAAAGCGGCTCATAATTCTCGTCAAAATGATAACCCAAAATATGTATTGCTTTTTCATCTATCTGTGTACCGAGTTCAATGCCAGAAAATATTCGTGGACCGTTTAAAATCGTTTCAATATATTGCCTGGCGGCTATAAACCCATTAACAGAATCATGATCCGTAATTGAAATTACTTCTATATTCTTTTTCTTGGCAGCATCAACTATTTCCTGCGGTGTAAAAAAGCCGTCAGAAAAGGTACTGTGTATATGTAAGTCGACAAACATATTATTTTCCTTTCACAAGTTGCACAAGTGTAGCTACTCCTATACCAGTGGCTCCCTTTACCAAATAACCATTTGTTTTCTGAGCTGTTGAAGTACCGCCAATATCAATATGAGCCCAAGGAATATTTTCATCAACAAACTCCCCAATAAATAATCCTCCGGTGATTACGCCGCCGGGTCTTCCTGCACTGTTTAACAAATCGGCAATTTCACTCTTAATTGCTTCTTTGCACTCTGGCAATGAAGGAAGGCGCCAGTAGTTTTCTCCAGCTATTTTACCTGCCGAAATGATTTCTTCACACAAATTGTCATTATTACTTACAATAGCGGCAGTTTCATTGCCCAAAGCTATAATAACAGCGCCAGTCAAAGTTGCAATATCAATTACTTTTGAAGCTCCCTGAC
>CAZCMY010000001.1:31367-47821 GCA_964500055.1 uncultured Acidaminococcales bacterium
ATAATAACAGCGCCAGTCAAAGTTGCAATATCAATTACTTTTGAAGCTCCCTGACGGCAGGCATACCAAACTGCGTCCGCAAGCACCATCCTGCCCTCAGCGTCAGTTGATATAACTTCAATTGTTTTACCATTGGCAGCCTTAATTATATCACCTGGCCTGGTAGCTGTACCAGATGGCATATTTTCTGCGCAAGCGGCTATTGCTATAACGTTGCAAGGCAATTTCATCTCTGCAATAGCCCTGATAGCACCCATGACAGCTGCTGCACCTGCCATATCATCCTTCATTTCGCCCATGCCCGCTTCAGGCTTTATAGAGATACCACCACTATCAAAAGTTATCCCTTTACCTACCAAGGCAATCCACTTAGAATTATCTGAACCTTGATATTTTAAAGTAATGAGTTTCGGTTCCGCGTCAGATCCTTTACCCACAGCCAGCAATGCACCCATTCCTTTTTCTTTCATAGCCTCTGCACCTAAAACTTCACACGCGAGGCCAAGCTTATCTGACATCAGGAGTGCTTCATCAGCTATATTCTGCGGCTGCACAATGTTTCCCGGACGATTAACCAGATTTCTGGCCCAAATAATACTTTCGCACAAGATATTAGCTTCCGAAATTATATCATTAACTTGTAGGTCCTTCGAATATACTTGCACTAATCCATCAAACTTGTTTATGGCTTCGCTTTTACATTCATTAAATTCATAACTGCCCAATATAAGTCCTTCGAGCAGCGCTCTTAAATACATATGGTCATTATTTGAAACAGCAATAGGTGAAAACACCAATGTTTTTTGACCGCCTGCTTTCACTATAGCTCTGGCTGTTTCTCCTGCAGCTTTACGCAAAAGATCTGGTGTTAATTTGGCAGCATCACCTAAACCGTTAATTATAATTTTTTTCAAGCCACTGGCAGAATCAAAAATAAAACAGTATGTGTTGCCAAAATCAAACATTTTTTTATCTTTATCTGCAAGTTTTTTAATCAAATCAAAGTGAGGTATTTCTTGATTAGCGATATCTTCTTTTGCCAGCAAAAGTGTAATAACATCATTTTCCTCTATACATTTTGCTGCCTTAACAGCTAAAAAATTATTATGTAAATTATTGAGTTCTTTCTTATCATCAGCTATCATATCAGATGCTCCTTTATAAAAAATCGTATATAAAATTTTCGACAAGACAAAAGAAAAAACCTGCTACCATGGAAACTGACAGCAGGTTTTTAAATTTATTTAATCAAATTATATTTTTTAAATATATCACACACTTTTTCTTTTTCTATCGCAGACATAGGTACCAGTGGAAGTCTTACAGGTCCTGCGTTAATCGGTGTTAACATTGAAACGGCCTCTTTAACTGGTATTGGATTAGTTGTTATAAACATGGCCTTTGCCACAGGCAGCATTTTGGCATTTAAATCCATAGCTTCTTTGACTTTTCCAGCTTCGAAAGCCTGCATTAAATCCTGTAATAATTGTCCTCCGGTATTACTCACAACACTAATAAGTCCAGTAGCACCAACGGACATAAAAGGAAGTATCAGCATATCGTCGCCACTGTAAATGGAAAAGTCTTCCGGCAACACTGAATATAATTCTGCAACTTGAGAGACACAACCCGCAGCTTCCTTTATGGCGACAATATTTTTGCAATCCTGAGCTAAACGAACTACCGTTTGCGGCAAAATGTTTGAGCTTGTACGGCCAGGCACATTATATATGATAACCGGTAATTCCGTAGCATTGGCAATAGCTTTAAAATGTTGATAAAAACCTTCTTGTGGTGGTTTATTGTAATAAGGTCCGACAACTAAGAAGCCATCAACGCCGGTAGCTTCTGCAGCCTTAGTCAGCTCAATTGTGCCTGCAGTATTGTTTGAACCAGTACCGGCAATAACTGGGACCCTTTTATTTACTCTTTTGACGACTGTACGAAATAACTCAAGTTTTTCTTCTGTTGATATGGTTGGTGATTCACCAGTTGTTCCACATACAACTAAACCATCAGAACCGTTATCAATCAACCAATCAGCAAAATCCGCCATAGCTGCATAATTAATACTGCCATCCTGATTCATTGGCGTTACCATAGCCGTAAGTAATCTGCCAAAATATGGTACTTTCATTAAAAATCCCCCTGTCATTTCTAAAATTAAAGCTTAAAAGCATCATGCAGAGCTGTCACAGCATCATTTAAGCATTCCTGACTAATTATAGCTGAAATAGTAGTATCGGAATCCACAGTTTGAAGAATCGTAATACCTTTTTCAGCCAAAGCAGCAACAAAAGTTGCCATTATTCCAGGAACACCGCGCATGCCGGAACCAACTACTGAAACTTTGGAACATTCTAAATGGACTTCAAAAGAATAACCCACATCTTTCAGCAATTTGCATGTTTTTTCAGCATCAAACATAAAAACAGAAAACATCGACTGTTCTGGCTGTAAATTCAAACAGCCAACACTTATGTTACTATGAGCCAAATCATCAAACAGCTTGTGCCCACTATTTACATCATTACCATCGAGTTTCACTTTGAACTGCGCTAAATCTTTAAGATAAGCAACGCTGCTGATAATACGACCAGGCTCGGAAGAATTTTTCTCTACAACATCTTCATTGCAAATCAAAGTACCGGGCGCATCAGAAAAAGTCGATTTAACAACGATAGGAATTTCTTTTTCCATAGCAATTTCTACCGCTCTGGCATGAATTACTTTTGCACCTTGGTGCGCCATTTGACAAACATCACCATAGGAGACACAATCAAGAATACTGGCATCAGCTACAACTCGTGGATCTGCAGTCATTATGCCTTCAACATCCGTGTAAATTTCTACACAATCAGCTTCTAATGCAACGCCAAGTGCAGCGGCCGTAGTGTCACTGCCACCTCTGCCTAAAGTGGTAAATCTGCCATCTTCTGTAATTCCCTGAAAGCCACAGACAACTGGTACGATACCTGCATTCATATACAATAATAGATTTGCCGGATTAATATTTCTAATTTTAGCATCCCCAAAATTAGCGTCAGTTTTGATGCCAGCTTGTCCACCAGTTAAAGCTGCTGCATTAATTCCTACACTTTGTAAAGATGCAGCCATAACAGCCGCTGAAATAAGTTCTCCACAACACATTATGGTATCAAGATCACGTGAATCAACAGAACTGTTTTCTTTTTTTATAATTTCTATAAGGCTATCGGTAGCATAAGGATCTCCTTTTCTACCCATAGCCGAAACAACCACTGCAGGCGTAAAACCAGCTTTAATTGCTTCTGAAACTTTATTTCTTGCTGCTATTCTTGCTTCCGCTGTTGCTACAGAGGTACCGCCAAATTTTTGTACTATTATTTTCATTGTCATTTTCCCTTATTTTCAAATCCATCCATTTTTAATCATAGTTTCAGCAATCTGTAGGGTATTCAAAGCTGCACCTTTTCTGATCTGGTCGCCAACTACCCACATATTGAAAGAGTTTTCAGCTGATTCATCTCTTCTGAGTCTGCCAACATAAACATCATTTTTATCTGAAGTATAAATTGGCATCGGATAAATCTGATTCTGCGGATCGTCTTGAATCTGCACGCCAGGGAATTTAGAAATAGCATCTTTAATCGCTGCCAAATCCAAGTCTTTCTCCAACTCAACATTAACTGATTCAGAGTGGCTGCGATATACCGGCACACGAACCGTAGTTGCCGTAATTTTCATATCATAGTCTTCGAGAATTTTTCTGGTTTCATTAACCATCTTCATCTCTTCTTTAGTATAAAGATTATCTAAAAAGACGTCAATTTGCGGAATCAGATTAAAAGCAATTGGGTAATGTTTGCTAAGGCTGGCACTAGGAAGTATTTTTGCTTCCATCTCTTTGCCTTCTGAATAAGCCTTAACTTGATTGGTTAATTCATCAATGCCTTCCTTACCAGCACCTGAAACTGCCTGGTAAGTTGATACAATAATTCTCTTTATTTTTGCCAAATCATAAATTGGTTTCAAGGCCATTACCATGATTATAGTTGAGCAATTTGGGTTGGCAATGATACCTTTATGTTTTAATATTGCATGTGGATTAACTTCTGGAACAACAAGAGGCACCTCCGGATCCATGCGGAAAGCACTGGAATTATCGATAACAACAGCGCCTGCCTTTACCGCATATGGTGCAAATTCCGTGCTTATTGAACCACCTGCAAACAATGCTATATCGATATCCTTAAAAGATTCGCTTGTTGCTTCTTCAACAATATAATTTTTCCCCATAAAAGGAATTTCAGTTCCTGCACTGCGGCTGGATGCAAGCAACCTAAGCTCTGCAAATGGGAAATTTCTTTCTTCTATTAGTTTTAAAAATTCTTGTCCTACCGCCCCTGTAGCTCCCAAAATAGCAACATTATACTTTTTCATTTCGCCTTCCCCTTTTCATCAAATTAGTAATTAATTAAAGTAATTGATCCAAGCCGTAAACAAGACCTTTTCTTTCAACGATCTTGCGACATCCAAGCATAACACCCGGCATATAACATTCTCTATTAATAGAATCATTACGTATTTTCAATGTTTCTCCTGCGCTTCCGAAAATAATCTCTTGTGAAGCTACAAATCCGGGGAGACGTACACTATGTATACGCATACCTTCATATTCGGCACCACGGGCACCCTCAAGCTTTTCTTCTTCAGCAGGATTGCCTTGAGCAACAAAGCCACCACGAACCTCAGCTAATTTTTGTGCGGTCAGGATAGCAGTACCTGATGGTGCATCGAGTTTCTGATCATGATGCAATTCAATAATCTCAACCTGAGGAAAATATTTTGCAGCCTCACAGGCAACCTTCATCATCAAAATTGCTCCTAAAGCAAAATTAGGTGCTATCAGGATACTGGTATTATTTGTTTTGGCCAATTCATCAAGTTCGGTCATATCATTTTTAGTGAAGCCGGTAGTTCCGACAACAGCACATACTCCAGCGCTTAAAATGATTCTCAGATTATTCATCACTACATCCGGACGGGTAAAATCTATAACAATATCAGGTTTCACTCTTGCCAGAGCATTTTTCAGGTCTGTATCAAATACCAAATTTGTACCATCAACTATCTTATCCTTAGCCATAATGTCAACAGCAGCAACCAGTTCCATATCACTTTCTTTTAAAACAGTCCTTACCACTTCACTACCCATACGGCCCAATGCGCCATTAACGAGAATACGAGTCACTCTAAACATCTCCTTATTATAAAATAAAAGCCGTTGGTTATCCCAACGGCTTTTAAATACCTAAGATCACCTGGTATTTGAAGCATTATGAGATAGCACTCCACCAAAATTTTGGCGACAGTCCGACAGCTATTAACCGGCGGCCCAGCATGACAGTGCGGCCACTGTCAAACTTCGGCGGTAACCCTTTCATTCGCATCAACAAATCCCTTCTCCACGAACTAATAATGCTTCCCGCTCCTCTATCATTCCTTTTCAATTAGCGTAATTATATACTACTATAAGTTCTTTTGTCAAACACAATTGTTATTTTGTACTTCCAAACCCTCCACTGCGAGTTTCCTTTTGGCTTTCTACATCGCCATCAGCCAGAAGAAAAGGATAAAAAATGCCTTGGGCGACACGTTCACCCTTTTTTAAACTAACGTCTTGCGCATTAAGATTATAGATAAGAAGTTTGATATGACCCTCATTATCATCATTGTTATAATAATCTGAGTCAATGATACCCTGGTTGTTGATCATCGTCAAACACATTTTCATTGCGATGCTGGAACGAAGATGAACTCCAAGATATTCTGTATCCTGCATATAAGCCTTAATGCCAGTAGGAACAATATTAACCTTACCAGCCTTCAAAACAACATCTTCAGGCAGGTAAAAATCATAGCCGGCTGAATAATTTGTCTTACGCACCGGCAATAAGAAATCAACATTTGCATATTCAGTTACTTTTTCGAAGCCACGAACTCGCATATTTTTACTCCTTACGACATGAATAATGTAATAATTTATTATAGCATCATAAATATATACAAACAAGAAAAGCCTGTGCATGAGCACAGGCTTTTAGCATGTATTTTAGCCTTGTTGCAGTACTGCTTTACGAGAAAGGTTAATACGACCCTTCTGGTCGATCTCAACGACTTTAACTGCTATTTCGTCGCCAACAGAAACTACATCTTCTACTTTTTCAACTCTTTCAGTCGAAAGCTGAGAAATATGTACAAGACCCTCTTTACCAGGAAGTATTTCAACAAAGGCACCAAAATTCATCAGTCTGGTGACCTTACCAGTGTAAACCTTGCCAACCTCAGCAACAGCAACGATGCCCTCAATCATGTCAATCGCTTTCTGAGCGGATTCGCTGTTGACAGCTGCCACAAAAACTTTGCCGCTATCGTCGACATCAATTTTAGCACCAGTTTCTTCGACGATCTTTTTAATCATTTTGCCGCCAGGGCCGATAATATCGCGAATTTTGTCTGGATTTACAGTAATTGTTGTGATTTTAGGTGCATATTGAGAGAGTTCTTTTCTTGGTTCTGATATAGCTTCCAGCATTTTACCAAGAATGAAAGCACGGCCTTTTTTAGCTTGTGCCAATGCTTGTTGGAAAATCTCTTTGTTGATACCATCAATTTTAATATCCATTTGAATTGCAGTAATACCTTTTTCAGTACCAGCAACCTTGAAGTCCATATCGCCAAGAGCATCTTCCAAGCCTTGAATATCAGTCAGAATAGTGAAATATTCTCCATCTTTAACAAGACCCATTGCCACGCCAGAAACAGGCGCTTTAATCGGTACACCAGCATTCATCAAAGACAACGTACTGCCACAGACGCTGCCCATTGAAGAGGAACCATTGGATTCCAATACCTCGGAAACAAGGCGAATTGCATACGGGAATTCTTCTTCCGAAGGAATAACAGGCAACAATGCTCTTTCTGCCAAAGCACCATGACCGATTTCACGACGTCCTGGAGAACGAAGTGGTTTTGTTTCGCCTACGCTGTACGGAGGGAAATTATAGTGATGAATATAACGTTTTGTTTCTTCAACACCAATTCCGTCAATGATCTGTACTTCACGCAATGGTGCCAAAGCTAGGACATTGAGGATTTGTGTTTGTCCACGGGTAAACAATGATGAACCATGCGGACGCGGCAGCAAGCCAACTTCACAGGTTACCGGACGCACCTCATCTAATTGACGTCCATCCGGGCGGATTTTATCGACTGAAATTGTTCTGCGAACAACTGTTTTAATCAGCTTTTGAGTTACATACGCAACATCTTTGCCGTTTTCAGGATACTTCTCATTGAAAACTTCAGCGATTTCTTTTTTAACTTGAGATACCATTTCTTCACGACGAAGTTTATCAGAATCCATTAAAGCAGCCTTCAGTTTTTCTGCGCCATAGGCCTTAATGTCTTCAACGATTTCAACTGGTGGAACATAAACCGGAACTTCCATTTTTGGTTTACCGATTTCAGCCTGAATTTTCTCTTGGAAAGCAACTATGTCTTTAATGACATCGTGTGCGAACCAAATTGCGTCAAGCATTACTTCTTCAGAAACTTCTTTGGCACCGGCTTCTACCATAAGGATAGCATCTTTTGTACCAGCCACGCCTAAGCTTAATTCGCTGATCTTAGTCTGTTCAACGTTTGGGTTAACAATAAATTCCCCATTAATTAAGCCGATACGTACACCGGCGATAGGACCGTCAAATGGGATATCCGAAATGGAAAGTGCACAAGATGCACCAATCATAGCTGCCATGTCAGGCGGATTATCCTGATCAACTGATACTGCTGTCGCAACGATTTGAACGTCGTTATGATAACCATCCGGGAACATCGGCCTGATTGGACGATCAATCAATCTGCTTGTCAAAATAGCAGTCTCGCTCGGTCTACCTTCCCTTTTTATAAAGCCGCCAGGAATTTTTCCTACAGCATACATTTTTTCTTCAAAATCTACTGTCAGCGGGAAAAAGTCTACACCTTCCCTCGGAACCTTTGTTCCGGTAACAGCAACAACAATCACCGTGTCACCATAACGCACCATTACTGAACCATTTGCCTGTTTTGCAATTTTTCCAGCTTCGATAGTCAGTGTTCTGCCACCGAGCTGCATGCTATAACTATACATCGATAGTTACCTCCTCTTATATCCACACATTTTGAGTTACCTGCTGATTATTCGACATAAATCAGAAATAACCTTTATTTTTTTATAAAATATAGTGAATTTTATCACTTAACATAAAGAAATAACAAAAATGTGGAAGTAGTTTTTCATAGCTAGAAAAACTACTTCCACTGTTATTAACTATACTGCTCTTTAATCTCTTGCACGTGCAGGTTCAACGTTAACTTTGTAGCCTTTGATGGTATTACGGTGCATTACCGCCAAAACCTTCTCAGCAACATCTTCCGGAACCTCAACGAAGGTGAATTTATCGTAAATACTGATCATGCCAATATCTTTACCAGGAACATCAGCTTCGATAGCGATGGACTGAATAATGTCCTTAACAGTAATCTTTTGGCTGCGGCCTATGTTAATAAACATACGAACCATGCCAGGCTTAGCACCAGTATTTCCCAGATCTGGAGCAACCGTAGTTTCAGCAGGTGTTTCCAACGCCTTGTTGCCTTCCTGCATCAATTTTACAGCAGCTGCAGCAATCTCTTCAGGATTGTAGTCTTTCAGCAAAGAACCAATAATCGGCAGATAATCGCTATAATTATTTTGGTCTAATACGCTCTGCAGTTTTGATACTATCATTTCCCTCTGACGTTCCAGCACGTTGGCTTCCGTCGGCAATTGACGACGAACAATTTTGATATTAACAGCTTTTTCAATCAACTTAAGTTGACGGAATTCACGCGGAGTAATAAAAGTTAATGCAACACCTTTATTGCCTGCGCGGCCTGTTCTACCAATACGATGTACGTAGCTCTCAGGATCTTGCGGAATATCAAAGTTAACAACATGCGTAATATTTTCGATATCCAAACCACGCGCGGCAACATCAGTTGCAATCAAAATATCAACGCGTCCTGCGCGGAATTTCTTCATTACACGGTCACGTTGGTTCTGACTCAAATCGCCATGCAAACCTTCTGCTAAATAACCACGTGTTCCAAGAGCAATTACTAATTCGTCAACACCTTTCTTGGTGCGGCAGAATATGATAAGCTTTCCGTTAATCTCAACATCAAGCAGACGACACAAGCCATCCACCTTGTCTTTGGTTTCATAGTAGAATTGGTCAACAGAAGGCGCTGTAACAACTTCTTTATGGATAGCGACAAGCTTTGGTGCCTTCATGTATTTTTTAGTTAAGCTGAGAATTGGGCGCGGCATTGTAGCAGAAAAAAGCAGTGTCTGGCGCTCTGCAGGAAGATTTTTCATAATCTCCTCCATATCCTCAACAAAACCCATGTCCAGCATTTCATCAGCTTCATCTACGACAAGAAACTTAATATTATCAAGTTTGATTGTGGCTCTTCTGATATGATCAAGAAGTCTGCCCGGTGTTCCTATAACGATTTGTACTCCACTACGCAAGGAACGAATCTGTCTGTCAATTGGCTGACCGCCGTAAACTGGCAATGCTTTAACTCGTTTGGTCTGGCCAATCTTACCGATTTCTTCTGCAACCTGTATTGCTAATTCACGGGTCGGTGTCATGACTAAAGCCTGGATATGGCGATGGTCTGTAATATTTTGGACAATAGGAATACCAAAGGCTGCTGTTTTACCAGTACCCGTCTGTGCCTGCCCTATAACATCATTACCTTCTAATACGATTGGTATAGTTTCTTTCTGAATTGGTGATGGTTCTTCAAAACCCATGTCTGTCAGTGCAGTTACTATCTTTTTGTCTAACAGTAAATCACCGAACATTTCTTTTGTGTTGTTTGTCATAATTCCTCCTAAAATTCTTCATTTAATTTGTCCAAAGCCAGCGAAAAAGCGGCTAATACACTACGCAATTTGTTATCAGTTCGAGAGCCATGAAACATATGTTTTTGGCAAACAATTCCTTTTTCACTCGCTATAGCCATATATACCAAGCCAACAGGTTTTTCACTTGAGCCACCGCCTGGTCCGGCAATCCCCGTAATACCTACACCTAGTGTGGTACTAAAAAGATTACGAACACCAGCCGCCATTTCACGTGCCACCTGCTCACTTACTGCCCCATATTTCTTTAAACTATCTTCAGACACGTTTATAACCTTAGCCTTTGCCTCATTACTATAAGAAACAACTGAACCCAAAAGATATTCAGAGCTCCCTGGTATGTCAGTCAGCATACTGCTGGCTAACCCACCTGTGCATGATTCTGCAAAAGATATCGTGCTTTTTCTTTTTAGCAGTTCTTCACCAAGTTTTTTTGCTAAAGACTCGTTATCGACGCCATATATATTATCCTCCAGCCTTCTGCGAACTTCGGCTTCCATTTCTGCTATCATGCCTTCCGCCATAGCATAATCAATACTTTTTGCCGTAATCCTGATAATAATTTCGCCGCTTCTTGCGTAAATTGCAATCGTTGGATTGGTCTGTGACATAATAATATCGTCTAGTTTTTCGGCAACAGTTGATTCACCAATTCCTTTAAGACGCAAAACTTTGGAGTGGATAATTCCTTGTTGTGCAAAATGTGCTTCTAAAAAAGGCAACATTTGCTCTGTACATACGTGTTTCATTTCATTAGGCGGTCCCGGTAAGAGAATTATCAGCTTATCCTCGGCTTCAACCGCCAATCCGGGAGCCGTCCCGGCATCATTTTTTAAAATGTATGATCCTTGTGGTATCATTGCCTGTTTTACATTATTTTCCGGCATACATATGCCCCGATGAATAAAAAATTGATTAATTTTATCTAGCGTTTCCTGATCAAGTTCTAATGGAAGATCAAGCACTGAAGCAACCATCTCTTTAGTAATATCACCGCGCGTAGGTCCCAAGCCACCAGTAGTAACAATAATATCGGCACGAGTGAGAGCTATCTTTAATACTTCTCTCAGTCTGGTTTCATTGTCACCAACAGTAGTCTGATATAAAACATCAAACCCTTTCTGATTCAATGCTTTGGATAGATATTGAAAATTAGTATTTAAAATATCACCAAGCAGCAATTCAGTTCCAGTATTAATTACTTCGACAATCATCCTTACTTGACCTCCTAGCGAACTATGCCAGCTCTCCAACCAATTCGTAAGTGAAACCTTGCACAATTCTAACTTTAACGAATTCTCCGACCTTTATTTCTGCTGCATCCTCAATATATATGCTGCCGTCAATTTCAGGAGCTTCTCTGTAGGACCTGCCGCAAGCAAGGTTCTTATTTTCTTCGTCAAATCCTTCTACCAGCACATCCAGTACTTTTCCTTCCAAACCGATGTGGATTTCCTCAGAAACCTGTGCCTGAATGGCCATCAGTTCATGATAACGATCCTGTTTCAGATCATCTTCGATTTGATTAGGCATCAGCGCAGCTACAGTACCTTCTTCTTGTGAATAGGTAAATACACCTGCGCAGGCAAATTTTTGCTCGGCAACGAATGCTTTGAGCTCATCAAAATCTGCCTCAGTTTCTCCTGGAAACCCAACTATAAAAGTAGTGCGAATACAAATATCAGGTATGCGTTTTTTCAGTTTTGCAAGTAATGTAACTATCTGTTCTTTAGTATCAGGACGATTCATGCTGGATAAAAGAGAATCACTTATATGTTGCAAAGGAATATCGACATATTTGCATACTTTATCACAATCGGCAATTGCTTCAATTAAGTTGTCTGTAAAATATTGTGGATAGCAATATAGTATTCTTATCCATCTCAAATCTTCCAACTTATTAAGTTCTTTCAGCAATTCGGCCAAACGCAAAGAACCATATAAGTCTTCTCCGTAACGGGTCGTGTCTTGTGCAACTAAAATTAACTCTTTAACTCCACTACTAACCAAAGCTTCAGCCTCAGCCAAAATCTCTTCAAAAGGCCTGCTTCTATAAGGTCCGCGAATTTTCGGTATAATACAGTAAGAGCAGCAATTATCACAGCCCTCAGCAATTTTTAAATAGGCTGTATAATTCGGTGTAGTCAATATTCTCGGCAGCGTGCCAGTTTCATTTTCCGCGCTCAGAGAAGGTTGCAAACAAATGAACCTCTCACCATGTAATACTCTCTCTATTACTTTCCCAATTTCAGTATAACACTCCGTGCCAACTATAGCATCTACTTCCGGAATATCGGCAAGCAGTTCTTCGGAATATCTTTGACCAAGGCACCCAGCCAAAATCAAATGCTTACAGTTACCTTCATTTTTATATTCAGCCATCTGCAGAACAGTATTTATTGATTCTTCCTTAGCCGATTCAATAAAACCACAGGTATTTACAATGATTATATCCGCTTCCTCAGGATTATTGGTAATAGTCATTTTCTTGTCTTCAATTATGCCAAGCATTGTTTCAGAATCGACAAGATTTTTCGGACAGCCAAGACTTACTAAACCTATTTTCAAAAAAAACACCCTTTCAATCACTTATCCGCAAATCTAACATTTTGCAGCCATTTTTCAACTAATTCAGTCTGCTTCTCATCGCCCAGATATTTATCGTTAACCCAAAGCAGATTTTCTCTATTTGCTTCATTCTCAAATTTATTTTGCGACATGAATAGATAGCCATATCCTAGTTTTTCGGTGACAATTATAACATCTTCGGCGTTAACCAGCCAACTAATTATCTTTTCGCAAGATTCTCCCTTTGTAGAAGCCTTCCCAATTCCAGCCGCAAATACCTGGGCAGGAAACCCTTCCGAAGGTTCAACAATATAGGCCGGGAAATCATTTTCAATATACTTTATAACCTTATTTCTTGAGGTAATTGCCAAATCTGCTTCCCCAATTGTTGTTAAACGAATAGGACTGATAGCAAACTTAGCATACTGAGTAATTTTTCTATTAATATTTTTTAATAAATCAAATGTTGCTTCTTCGCCCTGTTTACTTGCCAATGCCGAAAGAAAATACCGCATTTCCTGTGTCGTACTAAGGTCCTCCATGCTGATAACCAGGTCATTCTGCTTGGCGATATCCTTCCAGGACAATAAGTTCTTTTGTCCCACTTTACGGGAGTAGGCGTAGTTTACCAAAAACACATACTGATCATAACACACACCAGTCCAATAACCATCATTATCCTGTAACGAAGGCGGTAAATTATCTTTGCGGTACTCTTGTTTAAGCAGTTTTCCTTCGGAAGACAACTTAATCATCGTTTCTCTGGGAGCAATTATTAAATCAAAACCATCCCCATCAGCAGAAATAGTTTGTCCTTTATCAGCAAATTTATATACTAATTTAGTTTTAGTTTTCTCCTGGTATTCATTCAACAAAGCTCTGGTCAAATCTTCAGGCAACACAGAATAAACTTTAATTGTATTTTCAGAAGCAGCATTTACGCTAGAAGTCTGCATAACATCAAAACGTAAAAACCAAAAGCAAATGATACCCAGTAGAATTAAAAGCCAACTTTTATGCTTAATCATGGGCATAAATCCTCACTTATCTCTTGCGCAGCTTAGAGTTTCTTGTGTCCTTACGTACATTATCCTTTTGGAACACTTTACCTTTAACTCTTGATCCCGAAGCTTGAGGTCCCTGAGACAAACGCAGCAAGCATTTAGAATCATTCCCTATTAAATCAAGACGATTTGCCATTTGCAACGCTTCTTTTACCAAGGTTCTGTTCTTAGGATTCTTATATTGCATCAGCGCTCTTTGCATAGCCTTTTCATGTGGGTTTTGCGTAACAAAAACTTTCTTTCCTGTCACGGGGTCTACCCCTGAATAATACATGGCTGTCGAACAACTCCCCGGAGTTGGTATGAAGTCTTGAACCTGTTCCGGATGATGACCAGTATCACGAAGGAATTCAGCTAATTCTACAGCATCATTTATAGTGCATCCGGGATGACTTGAAATAAAATACGGCACTACAAATTGTTTTAACCCTATTTCCTGGTTTTTTTTGTTGAACGCCCGCATAAATTTTAAATAAACTTCTTTGCCAGGTTTGCCCATGCATTTAAGTACGGCAGGCGAAATATGTTCCGGCGCTATTTTTAGCTGCCCGCTGACATGATAACGGCAAAGTTCGTCTAAAAACTCATTAGATTTATCTGCTAATAAATAATCATACCTAATGCCTGATCTTATGAAAACTTTTTTAATACCAGGCAAAGCTCTGATTTCTTTCAATAAGGATATATAATCACTATGGTCAGCATCTATATTTGGGCATACATCAGGAAATAAACATTGACGGTGTTTACAAGCACCAGTCTTTAACTGTTTTGAACATGCCGGATGTCTGAAATTTGCTGTCGGTCCGCCGACATCATGAATGTAACCTTTAAAATCAGGCAGTTCTGATATCAGCTTAGCTTCTCGCAAAATAGATGCATGGCTGCGTGACTGAATAATTCTTCCCTGATGCGAATGAATTGCGCAGAATGAACAGCTGCCAAAACAACCACGTTGACTTATAATGCTAAACTTAACCTCTTCAATTGCCGGAACGCCACCCAATTTCTCATAGCTTGGATGATATGTTCTGCAATAAGGGAGGTCATAAATAGCATCCATTTCTTCTTCAGTCAATGGATACGTTGCCTGATTCTGTACTACATATCTACTTGCAAACTGCTGAACTACGATTTTACCATAAAACGGGTCCTGTTCATCACTTTGTAATTTATAAGCGTTTGCCAATAATTTTTTGTCTTGAAGTATGCTTTCGTATGACGGCAATGATATATACTGTTCTGCAACATCCTGCAAATCATCACAAACATACGAAGTACCACGCACATAATGAATTGTACTAATATCAGCGCCGCCTGCAAGGTAATCGGCAATTTCCACAACTTGCTTTTCACCCATGCCGTAAACAAGCAAGTCTGCACCGCTTTCTAGGAGAATAGATGGCAATAATTTGTTTTCCCAATAGTCATAATGAGCAAATCTGCGCAGGCTAGCTTCAATACCGCCAATTATAACTGGCAAATCAGGCCAAACTCTTTTTGCCAGTTTGGAATAAACAACCGTCGCATGATCTGGACGTTTTCCCATAATTCCACCCGGCGTATAATTATCTTTTTTGCGTAGTTTGCGGGCAGCGGTATAATGGCATAACATAGAATCAAGGTTTCCCCCTGAAATAAGTACGCCAAGGCGTGGTTTTCCTAAGGCAGCCAAACTTTTTTCCGTTTTCCAATCCGGCTGACTAAGCATAGCGACTTTGTACCCCTTAGACTCAAGAACCCGACATATTACTGCCGGGCCGAAAGAAGGGTGATCAACATAAGCGTCACCGCTAATAAACAAAAAATCTATTTGTTCCCACCCACGCTGCTGTATCTCCTCAAGCGTAGTCGGCAAAAATTCACTCATTAGTTATCCTCCAAAAACTATCTCTTAAATGTGCGCACAACAATACCATTTTCATCAGGCGCATACGGTATCAACTGTCCATTGCAATTAATTTTTACAACACGGACATTACCAACTTTTATTTGTAACTCTTTTTCTGCTTTCCAATTAATAGTCTTACCAGCGGACATCATGCCCATAAAAACTTCTTTACCATCAGCGTAAGCTTCCGTCCAGCAATCGCCGCTAAATTCAACTTGTGCTTCAATATTTGCGGCATCCTTTACAATATAAACACCACTTTGGTCTTTTAATACAGAAGCGGCCTGTGATTTATTAGCAGATTCACTTTGCACTGACTCAACGGCAGCCTGCTTTGTCTTAGACGGCTCGCTGTCTTTACTGCCACTGAAAAAGCTGCTGAGAAAACTGGCTGCGGCTATAAATACAATAATGCCTGCTAACAAGACAATATTTCTTTTTGTCACATATTTTTCCAGCAGTGACTTAATAGCACTAACATCAGACTTAGCTAATTTGGTTTTACGCTGGTTAATTTGTTCAGGCTGCTTATGCTTAATATCGTTTGTATCAGCTTGAACTGGATGCTCATGTTTTTTGTTTGCTTCAACCTGTTCCTTGTACTTTTCCACCATAGCTGGTCCATTAAGGCCTATGTAATTAGCATAATTACGAATGAAACCCTTTAAATAAACCTCACCAGGGACCAGGTTAAACTGTTCATTTTCTATCGCTTCCAAATACAATACTCGAATGCTTGTTGCTTCAGCTACCTGCTCAATAGTAATTCCCTTGGCTTCACGAGTATTTTTCAAAATTTCTCCAACACTCGACATTTCGATACCTCCTGGGCAATTTACTGATTCTTAGTAAAAAATCTTGATTCAATTTCTGACTGGTTCATTATTAATTCACGTGGTTTACTGCCCATGGCCGGTCCAATAATTTTATAATC
>CAZCMY010000001.1:47921-50977 GCA_964500055.1 uncultured Acidaminococcales bacterium
GAACCAGTTGAACCTGCAACCAAAAGATGTGGCATTTTTCCAAGATCGGCAGTAATTACATTGCCAGCGATATCTTTGCCTAAACCAACACATAGTTTATTCTTCGATTTTTTGATTACATCACAATCAATTATAGAACGGAATGCAACTGCTTCATTTTTTAAGTTAGGAACCTCTATACCTATAGCTGTTTTACCAGGAATTGGCTCAATACGAATGCCAGGAGCTGCAAGTTTTAGTGCCAGATCATCTGACAAGTTCACAATACGGCTGACTTTTACGCCCGGAGCCGGTTCCAATTCAAATCTTGTAACAGACGGTCCACATGTGATATTAACAACTTTGGCACGCACATTAAAATCGTTAAGAGTACGTTCCAAAATTCTGCTTTGCTCTTGTGTCTCTTCGCTCAATATATTTTGCTTTGTGCGTGGTAACTGATGCAAAAGCGACATTGGCGGGTATTTGTAACCATTTGCATTTGCAACAATATCAGTCTTGAATAATCCAACATCGGCTTCTTTTAATTCCGGCACAATTTTCTTTTCTTTGACAGGCAAGTCATTTGGTTCAACTATTTGTGACTTACGCTCATAGTCTGAAAATTTTTCCTGGTCATAAAATGTACGTTTCTCTCTAATTTGTTCCTTAACCTGATTTAAAGAATCAGCTGCATTTTTCACACCATTTTCAGTAAGATCAACGGATTCCTTGATTGAAAATTTGCCGGAAACCAAAAGTGCACAAACAATACCGGCAGAAAGTACAATTATTGCTCCAGGAACACCAGCCAGTCTACGTAGGAAAAGAAGAATAAAACCACCAACAAGGCCGGCTCCCTCCGGCAATCTTTCAGCCAGGACCTCTTCTCCTAACGGAGTGTAAAAATGGTGTAATAATCCCAAAAGACAAAGTAATAACAGTATCATCGAAAAGAATAATCGATTAATAGTTATTCCTTGATGTCTGGCTGCGAAATTTATGCCAAGATAGAACAAAAAAGAAGGAAATATTATCGCTGCTTTACCTAAAAAATATTGCAAAAATTTTGCAGTAACAGCTCCCAGGCTGCCCATATTCAGACCATAAAGCGTAAGAAACATAAATACTGCCAACGTAACCAGAAACACGCCAAACAGCTCTTTTTGATTACTAACTACTTTCTTGTCTTTCTTTGCTCTATTATCCAAATCATGCACCCCACAGCTATAAGATTATGCGAATAATTATATTTCCATAATCACCGGCAAAATCATAGGTCTTCTGCGCGTTTTTTCATATAAGTATCTGCTTAAGGAATCGCGAACGGCAGATTTTATAGCCGACCATTCAGAAACACCATTTTCCTGACATCTATTAAGGGCGATCTGTACTTTTTCCTTAGCGTTTTCCATCAAATCATCGGCTTCACGCACATAGACAAAACCGCGGGAAACGATATCAGGACCAGATACAACACTACAATCCTGCTTATCAATTGTCACAACAACAATCAGGATGCCATCTTGCGAAAGTTGTCTGCGGTCGCGCAAAACTATATTACCGACATCACCGACACCCAAGCCATCAACAAGAACTTTTCCTGCCGTAACTTTCCCATTTATACAAATAGATTCTGGCGTAAGCTCAATTACAGATCCATTTTCACCAATAACAATGTTCTCCTTAGGCATGCCCAAAGATTGAGCCAATTTTGCATGCTTGACCAGCATTCTGTATTCACCATGCACAGGCATGAAAAACTTTGGTCTTACCAAATTATGCATCAATTTAATTTCTTCTTGACTGGCATGTCCGGAAACATGGATGCCTGAACTTTTCTCATAAATAACCTCTGCGCCAAGCTTGAAAAGATGATCAATAGTTCTGGAAACGCCTTTTTCATTACCTGGAATCGGTGTTGCAGAAATAATAACAGTATCGCCCGGTACAATGCCAATTTGTTTATGGTCACTCATCGCCATTCTGGTTAAGGCTGACATTGGTTCACCTTGACTGCCTGTTGTCATAATAACAACTTGTGAAGGGTGATAATTGTTTGTTTCGTTGACCTCTATCAAAGTACCCTCTGGAATATTCAAATAACCTAACTCCATAGCAATATTTACTACATTAACCATGCTGCGTCCGATAACAGCAACTTTTCTGTTGTACTTGACAGCAGCCTCGACAACCTGCTGAATCCTATGTACGTTAGAAGAAAATGTTGCAATAATAATTCTGTTCTGAGCGTAGCGGAATTCTTCATCAAAAGTTTTCCCAACTATTTTTTCACTTAGCGTATAGCCAGGACGTTCAACGTTAGTACTGTCGGCTAACAGCATCAAAACGCCCTTATCACCCAATTGCGCGAATTTACTGAACTGCGTAACTTGTCCATCGACAGGCGTCTGGTCAAACTTGAAATCACCTGTATGAATAACCGTACCAATCGGTGTATGTATTGCAATAGAAATCGCATCAGGAATGCTATGATTAATTCTAATAAATTCCAATTTAAAAGCACCGGCACGAATAACATCGCCCGGCTGTATTGTTTTTAGCTGGGATGAAGATACGCCGTTTTGTTTTAGGCGTCCTTGCAGAATGCCCAATGTTAAAGCCGTACCATAGACTGGTAAATCCAATTTTTTTAAAACATAAGGCAAAGCACCAATATGGTCTTCATGCCCATGCGTTAAAAAGATAGCTCTGATTTTGTCTTTGTTTTCCGTTAAATAAGAAATATCTGGAATTACAAGATCAATACCAAGCATATCATCTTCAGGGAAAGCCAAGCCTGCATCGACAACAATAATATCATCACCGTATTTAAATACGGTCATGTTTTTGCCAATTTCACCTAAGCCGCCCAAAGGTATAATATTAAGTTTTTGTTGTGTTTTGTTCAAAAAACACACCTCCTGTTTTTTGTTTTAAGTTTTCCGCTCAATTGTTCTCCAACTAGCTGGGGTTATAGCCGAACATTCACCTTAAAGTCCATTATACAGCGGCAGCTGATATATTGCAAGAAGATGGCATTTTATGCAAGAAAACTTAACAAATTTACAAAAAAA
>CAZCMY010000002.1:0-2812 GCA_964500055.1 uncultured Acidaminococcales bacterium
ACATTTGTCTTAACAGATGGTTTGTCAGCTTTCCGTTCAAATGTTTTTACAACAATTTTCCTGACATCATCATCTACACTGCTCATATGATTCTTAACCTGTACATCATTACGACTTAAAATATCAATTATAACTTTACTTGTTGTATCAAATTCTTTTGCTATTTCAAAAACTCTATACTTACCCATTCGTCCACCTCCAAACTTTTAGTTGGGCATCAAACTTTCATCATATTGGCGAAATTAACATCGAGTACTGCAACTGCAGTTCTTTTTGCCTTGCCAATAGCCATTCCGAGCTGTTCACGATCTAAAATTTCAATAGTTTTAACACTATAAAGGCCAGCCACATAGTATATGTCTTTCTTCGAATTATCAGAGGCATCACTTGCAATTATAAGAAGTTTTACTTTGCCACCCTTGAGAGCAGACTTTACTGCAAAATCACCAGAAGCGATTTTCCCTGCTTTTTGAGCCAAACCGAGTGCAAAAATAACACTTCTATCATTATTCATTCTTTAATTCCTCTAATAATTTCTCATAAATTTCAGTTCCAATGGCTACATCTAATGCTTTTTCAAGCCTTTTTTCCTTTACAGCCTTTGTGATACACTCGCTTGTAGGACATACATATGCACCTCTGCCAGGTTTTTTGCCAGTTTTATCAATTGAAACTTCTCCCTCGGCAGAACGAACAACCCTAATCAATTCTTTTTTTTCTTTCATATTGTTACAGCCAACACATCTGCGCTGAGGTATTTTTTTAACCTTCATTATTCTCACTGTCCTCTAAACTGCTCGCATTTTGAAAATCACCAGCAGCAACTGCTTGAGACTCACTTTTAATATCAATCTTCCAGCCGGTGAGTTTGGCTGCGAGACGAGCATTTTGCCCTTCTTTACCAATTGCAAGAGAAAGCTGATAATCTGGTACCACTACACGGCAAATTTTCTCGTTTTCGTCTGCTACAGCCATCAGAACTTTTGCCGGAGAAAGAGCATTGGCAACGTATTGTTCAGGATTAGAACTATACTTAACGATGTCAATTTTTTCACCGCGAAGTTCATTTACGATGGTCTGAACGCGCATGCCTTTTTGTCCAACACAGGCACCTACAGGATCAATGTTTTCATCCTTAGTATAGACTGAAATTTTTGAGCGCATACCTGGCTCACGTGCAACAGATTTAATTTCAACCAAGCCATCATGGATTTCAGGTACTTCAAGCTCAAAAAGACGTTTCAGCAAGCCTGGATGGGTTCTGGAAACCATAATTTGTGGGCCTTTGTTGGTTTTTTTAACTTCAACTATATAAGTCTTAATTCTGTCATGATGCTGGTATACTTCACCAGGAATTTGTTCATTAGGCATTAAAATAGCTTCTGCTCTGCCTAAATCGATATAAACATTACGATTTTCCATACGTTGTACAACACCGTTTACGATATCGTTCTCTCGGCTGGAAAATTTTTCAAAAACCATGCCTCTTTCAGCTTCACGAATTCTTTGTACAACAACTTGTTTAGCATTTTGGGCTGCAATTCTGCCAAAGTTTTTTGGGGTAACTTCAATTTCTACTATATCTTCAACTTCATAGTTAGGGTTAATTTTTCTAGCTTCGACAAGATCAATTTCCTGTGCTGAATCGTTAACTTTTTCTACAATGCTTTTTCTTGCGTAGACATGAATTTCACCTGTTTGTTTATTTAAATCTACACGCACATTTTGTGAAGAACCAAAATTTTTTTTGTAAGCAGTTATTAGAGCTTCTTCAACCGCTTGGTATAAAAGCTCTGGAGAGATGCCTTTCTCCTTTCCTAATTCAAATATCGCTTGTACGAAATCTGCGTTCACTTAAAAACTCCTCCTGTAAATAAAATTTAAAAATCAATATGCGGTCTTATGCTTGCAATTAATTTGCGTTCAATGACTTCACTTTTATCATTTAACAAAAGAGTAACATTATCATTATCATGAGCAACAAGGACTGCTTCAATTGTTTTAGTACCATTCCATGGTGTAAAAAAGAGCAAATCAACTTTTTTGCCGTACGCTCTGACAAAGTCTTTATCTTTTTTTAATGGTCTATCTATCCCAGGTGAAGACACTTCAAGATAATATTTATCCTTGATTGGGTCCTTCTCATCTAAAAGTTTGGTAAGTTTCTCGCTGACATATTGACAGTCATCAATTTCAATTCCGCCTGGTTTGTCAATATAAACACGCAGGTACCACTCTTTTTCACGAACATATTCAATATCAACAAGATCTAAATCAGTTCCCTCAATAATTGGCAAAACCAATGCAGTAATCAATTCTTCAAGTTTTTCCCTTTGCATAAAAGACACCTCCCCGCCTTTTGTTAAAAAAGGCTGTTAGTAGACGAAAGAGTGGGTCACAAACCCACTCCTCCATTAAGTCATAATTCATCTTTATACATTATAACATTACACATATGATATGACAAGTAGTATCAGCTTCAACCAAATAACCCGATTTGGTCAGTTTCTGGCATTCCTTCAAGCGAACCGTGTGCCGCAAGAGCATCAACTGCAGACTTTGGAATACCTGCACGCGTTTTTAAATCTTCCTGAGAAATAAACGGTTGCCCTTCCCTGGCTTTAGCAATATTATCAGCAGCAGTCTCGCCAATGCCAGCAAGTCCGGCTAAAGGTGGAAGCAGACCTTTCGGTGTAACAATGAACTTGTGCGGATCAGATTTATATATGTCCACACGTTCAAATTCATATCCTCTGCTTATCATTTCAATTGCCAATTCCAGATAGGTGGCTGTATCTTTATCATTAACTTT
>CAZCMY010000002.1:2912-49680 GCA_964500055.1 uncultured Acidaminococcales bacterium
TTATCATTTCAATTGCCAATTCCAGATAGGTGGCTGTATCTTTATCATTAACTTTTGCTGCATTCCCTTGTGAATAAACTTCCTGAACAACTTTTTTCATATAATCAAGACCATTCAAGACAAGTGCGGCATCAAATTTCGGAGCTCTTACTGTAAAATAAGCAGCGTAGAACTCTTTAGGGTGATGCACTTTACAGTAAGCAATCCTATAGGCCATCATTACATAGGCGACAGCATGCGCCTTTGGGAATAGATATTGGACCTTATGACAAGATTCAATGTACCACTCTGGTACATTAGCTTTTTTCATGCTATCCAATAAATCAGGAGGAAGTCCTTGTTTATGAGCCTTACCTTTTCTGCAGGCCTCCATTATTTTAAAAGCTTTACTTGGGTCGACACCCTTTGCTATCAACGATGTCATTATGTCATCCCTGGTTGAGATAGTATCATCAACTGGAATACCAGATTTAATCAAATCCTGGGCATTATTCAACCAAACATCAGTACCATGTGAATAGCCGCTGACACGAACTATATCACTGAAATTCTTTGGCTGAACATCTTTGATCATCTGCCTTACAAAATGTGTTCCAAATTCAGGTATGCCGTAGGTGCCAACATCACTGTTGATTTGTGCTGCAGTCACACCAAGTGATTCTGTTGACGAAAACAATGACATAGTTTCAGGATCACCAAAAGGAATACTTTTTGCCGGTATACCTAGCATATCTTCCAACATGCGTATTACGGTCGGATCATCATGGCCAAGTATATCGAGTTTAACGAGCCTGTCGTTAATTGAATGATAATCAAAATGCGTTGTAATGGTACCGGAATTTTTATCATCAGCTGGATATTGCACCGGAGTTATATAGTGAATATCCATATCACGAGGTACAACCATAATGCCTCCCGGATGTTGGCCGGTAGTACGTTTGATGCCAGAAAACCCTGCAATAATACCATCAACAAATGCGTTTCTTACCTCTTTACCCTTATTATCATAATACTTTTTGACAAAACCATAGGCGGTTTTATCAGCTATTGTTGCAATGGTGCCGGCACGAAAAACATTGTCACGACCAAATAAATCTTCCGTATACTTATGTGCCTGTGGCTGGTATACTCCTGAGAAGTTCAAATCGATATCAGGTACCTTGTCACCATTAAAACCCATAAAAACGGCAAACGGAATATCATGCCCATCTCTTACCATAAAAGTTCCGCATTCAGGGCAACTCTTTTCTGGCAAATCGAATCCGGAGCCGTAGCTGTTATCCGTAATAAACTCACTATAACGGCAATGAGGGCAACGATAATGAGGCTTCAAAGGATTAACCTCAGTTATATCAATCATCGTTGCAACCAACGATGAGCCTACTGAACCTCTGGAACCGACAAGGTAACCATCATCTAAAGATTTTTTTACTAATTTATGAGCGATGAAATATAAAACGGCAAAACCATTACCGATAATCGACTTGAGTTCCATCTCAATGCGATCACTAACAATCTGGGGTAGATCATCACCATACCAATCATGCGCTCTTTGATAAGTCATTTCCCTTATCTTTCGTTCTGCGCCTGGTATAATCGGAGAATATAACTGATCTCGGTCAGGGATCGGCTTAAATTTCTCAATTTGGTCGCTAACCAGATTTGGATTAGTTACAACAACCTCCAAAGCAGCTTCGTCGCCCAAATATCTGAATTCTTCCAGCATTTCCTCAGTAGTACGCAAATACAAAGGAGCTTGCAGGTCAGCATCACTGTAACCTTGTCCAGCTTGCAAAATGCGACGCAATATTTCATCCTCAGGATTCAGGAAATGGACATCACATGTAGCAACTACAAGCTTATTAAGCTCTTTACCTAGCAGATATATTTTTCTGTTAATGTCTTCTAAATCAGTTGTATTAGCAATCTGTGGGTATGCACTATCACGAACTAAGAACATATTGTTAGCAACTGGCTGAATTTCTAAATAGTCATAAAATTGAGCTATTTCTCTAATTTCTGCATCTGATCTGCCACTAAGAATAGCTTGATAAAGTTCACCAGCTTCACACGCTGAACCAATCAACAGCCCTTCTCGATACTGGCTTATCAGTTCTCTAGGTATACGCGGACGCTGTTTCGACAAATATTTTAAATGTGAAACAGATATCAAACGATAAAGATTACGTAATCCTTCAGGATTTTTTGCCAAAACAATTATATGATAGGAGCGCTGACTGTCTACTGTTGGCAATAAATATCCTTCAACGCCGAAAATTAATTTAAAATCAGTATTTTCAACTTCATCATACGCAAACGGAAAGGCTTGAACAACGCCATGGTCTGTAAGAGCTATAGCTGAATGTCCCCATTTTTTGACGGTATTCATCAAGTCTTTAATGGGTGTTACGGCATCAAGTCTACTCATCTTGGTATGACAGTGCAATTCAACTCGCTTATGCTGAGCTGTATCCATTCTCGATTTTTTAGAAATGGCACATATACCATAAGGATTAAACATGACAATCTCATCATGCTCATATCGGTCAGGCTTCACATTGCCACATACTCTTATATTCATGCCTTTTTTTAACTTAGCTTTGAATTGTTCACATTCTTTTCTTGCGTCATTACTCTTTTCGTTGTCACCTTTAAAGTCACCAAAACGAATTTTGAGCAACAATCCATCAGTATCGTCTTTAATAGCAATCTTTAGTATTATTGCTCCTGTCCTTAGTTCACGCTCTTCAAAAGTTACTACTGTACCTTCAACTGTAACTTTATTTTCCTCTTCACTAACATCACAAAGAGGTCTGACTTTGCCATTAAATTTTTTACCGTAAATCATATCGTCATTGATCTTATTGGTAGTTTTGCTCTCTTCTTTTTGTAAAGAACGGATATAGTCTTCATCAACTACTTCGTTATTATATTCACATACGCAGCTTTCTGCTGCGGAAAATTCTACTTCAACGTTGCTAAGCAAAAAATCATTCTCAAGAATATCACGTAATAAAACATCAAGATGTTTCTCACTAACATACTCAAGTATTGTATCCCCTGTAAAAAGTATACTAAGTTTCAGATTTTCTTCCAGCCATTCAGCAGCACGTAAAAGAGGTGCTGCTTCTGAGCACCTCAATCTAACTTTAGCAATAATGTCCTCTTTGTGTTCCAAAAAAGAAAAAGATTCTACTTTCTTAGCTGTTAGCTCTTTATTCACAAGATCGACAATTTTTAAGCCACATATATTCTTTAATGTAAAAGCTATTTTTTCTAGCAGGTCCTGACCAATTTGAACTGAAGAATGGTATTCTATGGTCAACTTTTTCTCAATCGAGTCTATAAAAACCCTAGAAGGATTTATTTGTTCAAGTTTCTTCAGTTCTTCATCTAAAAAGTCTTGACCATTCAGAAAAGCAAAAAAGTGACTCTTATCAGGGCAAATAGAAACTATCTCCTTCATGCTTTCCTCCATAGATTATCTAAATATTACTAAACAACATTTTCCAATGAAATAACACCATCAATTGCTTGAATACCAGCAATTATATCGTTATTATTTAGATCTTTATTGATTTTCAAAAACAATTCAAGTGAAATTGTATCCTGTAAATCATCATTTTTAAGATTTATATTTCTAACTTTAATCTTTTGCTCAGTAAGATATTTTAATATTTCACTTACAGCGTCAGAATTATTATGTGCAACAATATGAATATAACGTCTTTCTATACGAGTAGCACCGGGGAATTTCTTTTCCCAACCGTGAAAAACAACAAGAGTAACTAGCATAATAACTGTTGAAGCAATGCCAATTTTTATCATGCCACCGCCAATTGCAAGTCCAATTGCAGCAACCATCCAAAGACTAGCAGCCGTGGTCAGCCCACGAACCGTTAGTCCTTCATGTAATATTGTGCCAGCACCTAAAAAACCAATTCCGCTGACGACTTGAGCCGCAATTCTTCCGGGATCTCGTGGAACATCAAACCCATCAAAGGCGTACATGGAAACTACCATTATCAGTGCAGAACCGGTACAAACCAAAATATGTGTACGTAATCCAGCCGGGCGGTCGCCACTGCCTCTTTCAATGCCGACAATGCCACCGAGAAAAGCTGCCAAAAACAAGCGCATAAGCATTTGAAAGTCAAGTGAATCAAACATTAGAAAATTCCTCCAGAACAAATAATAAAAAACAAACTATTTAAGTCCAGTTCTTAAAGCTCTGACAATAATTTCTTGACGGCTACCACATAATCATCATTGAGAGGTAAACTGATAACCTCGCCGGTCTTTCTGATTTTTACTTCAATTTGTTTTTCTGTTAATGTTTTCGGTCCGATTACAACACGGATAGGATAACCAATGAGGTCAGCATCTTTAAATTTAACGCCTGGACGTTCTTTTCTGTCATCAATAGCAGCTTCAATTCCTGCTTTGAGCAAGTTAGAATATACTTCTTCAGCCAATTGACTAGAAAGTTCATCTTTTACATTTACCGGAACAACGAGAACTTGATATGGAGCTATTGCAGCTGGCCAAATAATTCCATCTGCGTCATTGTTTTGCTCTATTGCAGCAGCCATTGTGCGGCTAACGCCAACACCATAACATCCCATTACCATAGGTTTCTCTTTGCCGTTTTCATCCAGGAAAGTCGCCTTAAGTGCTTCACTGTATTTAGTAAATAATTTAAAAACCTGTCCAACTTCAATACCACGGGCTTTAGAAATCTTACCACCACAATGCGGGCAAGCGTCGGTTTCTTGAATTAATCTTATATCAGCAACATGAGTTGGTGTGAAGTCGCGGCCCGGATTCACATTGAGGTAATGTGCATCACTCTTATTAGCGCCGCAACAAAAATTATGCATATTCATGACACTGCTATCAACGACAATTATTACTTTCTCAGGGTCCATACCTACAGGTCCCATATAGCCGCCAACTGTTCCCGCTTTTGTAAGATCCTCTTCAGAAGCCATCTCAAGATCTATGACATTGCAGGCATTGATAACCTTTATTTCATTTACCTCATGATCACCGCGGACGAAACACAAAATTAGGCCCTTCTCACTTGTGTACGCAACCGCTTTAACACTTTTCTCAATTGGTAAGTTCAGGTAGCTGCAAACATCTGCAATAGTTTTACAGTTTGGCGTGTCAACGCTCTTCAACTCTTGCATTAACTCATCTACGCAGGTAATAGGTGCCAACTCCGCTTTTTCAACATTGGCTGCATAATCACATTCATTACAAAAAACAATTTCTGCTTCACCGCTATCAGCGATAACCATAAACTCATGTGAACCGCTTCCACCAATCGCTCCTGAATCAGCTTCAACAGGTCTGAAATTCAAACCGCAGCGATTAAATATTCTGGTATATGCGTCATACATGGCTTGATAAGATTTATCCAGCGCTTCTTCATCACGATCAAAAGAATAAGCATCTTTCATAATAAATTCACGGCCGCGCATCAAACCAAACCTTGGGCGACGTTCATCGCGGAATTTATTTTGAATCTGATAAACATTTAAAGGCAATTGGCGATAAGACCGGATATCTGCTCTTATCAGTGTTGTAACCATTTCTTCATGTGTTGGTCCCAAACAAAAGTTACGGTTATGTCTATCATTCAAGCGGAACATTTCAGCTCCATAAACATCCCAACGGCCGCTCTCCTGCCACATTTCTGCCGGCTGTACTATCGGCATTAATAACTCTTGAGCACCCGATTGATCCATTTCTTCCCGAACTATTGTTTCAATCTTCTTTAAAACACGCAAAGCAAGAGGTAAATAACTATAAATGCCACCAGCAGCCTTACGCATAAAGCCGGCTCTCAGCATTAATTGATGACTTACAACCTCGGCCTCTGCAGGTACTTCACGTAGTGTTGGCGCATACAATCTTGAAACTCGCATTAATTAATCTTCCTCTCAATAAGTATTTTATCAATTTCAGCAAAAAGTGCTTCAATAATTTCTTCTTCGCGAACCTTTTTAATGATTTTACCTTTTTTAAAGATCAATCCCTCGGAAATCCCACCAGCAATACCAATGTCGGCTTCTCTGGCTTCACCTGGTCCATTTACTACACACCCCATTACAGCAACTGTAATAGGTTCTTTAATATTTTCTAAGCGTTTTTCAACTTCAAGAGCCAATTTTTCAAGCTTGATTTGTGTCCTGCCACAAGTAGGACAAGAAATCAGGGTCGGTCCGTATTCACGTAATCCTAAGGCTTTTAATATCTGATAGGCAACTCTTACCTCATTTGCTGGATCTCCAGTAAGAGAGACTCGAATTGTATCACCTATGCCTTCAGCCAACAAAGCCCCTATCCCTACAGCAGACTTAATAATGCCGGAATTAACTGTACCAGCCTCTGTAATGCCAACATGAAGCGGATAATCACATTGTGCTGCCATTAATCTGTAAGCAGCAATTGTCAAAGGAACATCGTGTGCTTTTAAAGAAATTTTGATATTCCGATAATCATGCTCTTCCAGTATCATAATATGGCGCCACGCCGCCTCAACTAAAGCCTCCGGTGTAGGATGACCGTATTTCAGCAATATATCCTTAGGTAAAGATCCCGCATTAACTCCAATGCGAATTGGAATATTTCGTTCCGAAGCTTTCGAAATAACCTGAGAGACTTCATCTTTACCGCCTATGTTACCAGGATTTAAACGTAAACCGTCTACACCAGCAGCAATAGCTTCCAACGCTAACTTGTAGTCAAAGTGAATATCAGCAATTAAAGGAATAGAAATTTGTTCCTTAATTGCGGAAAGTGCCTTCGCCGCTCTTAAATCAGGAACGGCACAACGAATGACATCACAGCCAAGTGCTGTCAATTCATTTATTTGGTTAACTGTTGCCTCCACATTTTCTGTTTTTGTATTTGTCATTGATTGAACAGAAATTGGGGCATCGCCGCCTATAAATATATTCCCTAATTGCAATTGACGGCTTTTACGTCTATACATTTTTTATCCTCCAAGTTTAAAAGACTATTTAGTCAAATCCATAATGGTTGCAACTAATGTAATGGCAAGAATGAGTGAAAACCCAATCATTTGAATTGTGTTCATTGTTTTTGCACTGAGAGGCTTGCCACGTAAAGCTTCTATACTCAGAACTATAAAGTGCCCTCCATCCAAGGCAGGTATTGGTAACAGATTCATAATGCCTAAATTTATGCTTAAAAAAGCGACAAAGTTTAACAAAGGCATTATACCTTGCTGCGCTACTTCACCAGCCATCTGTGCAACGCCAATCGGGCCGGAAACATCAGCAGGAGCTCTGCCGGAAAAAATTTTAACCAGACCATTAACCATACCTATCATAATATTTTTTGTATAGGTAACAGATAATGTCGCCGCATCAATGATTGATAATGATTGTTTTTCAAATTTAGGATAAACACCTATTAGCGGTCGTTTAAACTCTTCGCTATATTCCGAAACGATTTTATACTCACTAATTTTTCCATCTCTTTGAACTTCTAACTTAACTTCCTCGTTAGGATATTTTGCTAATGTAGCCACGAGTCCGTCAAAGGTTCCTATGTTTTCGCCATTAATTGATAAAATTCTGTCGCCTGCCATTAAACCTGCTTGCGCGGCAGGTTTTCCGTGTATTACCTCACCTATTACATTTTCGTTTACTGGCTGATCAATACCGCTTATAGCAAAAATACCAAAAAACAACAACACAGGTAAAATAAAGTTCATTATCGGGCCAGCTAGAATAACCAGCATGCGAGAAAAAATCGGTTTTGATGTAAAACCATCTGGCGTTGGTTCCTCATCAGGATCCATGCCAGCAATTTTATTATATCCACCTAAAGGGATCAAACGTAAAGAATATTGCGTTTCTCCTTCAGTTGTCTGATATATTTTTGGTCCAAAGCCGACAGCAAATTCATCGACCCTCATACCAGTAAGTTTTGCAGTAATAAAATGCCCAAATTCATGCACTGTTACCAAAACGCCAAAAACAAAAATTGCAGCAAATATTGTAGTCAAAAGTTATCCTCCCAACATCTCTAATTTAATTTTCTTATAGTTAACCTAGCATTAGTCCTAGATTCTTTGTCAATATATTCAATATCATCGATTGTAGGATTGATAATATTTTTATGCATATCCAAAGTACTCAAAACAATTGCAGGAATATCTAAAAACTTAATTCTACCTGCTAAAAAGGCGTAAACCGCTTCTTCGTTAGCGGCATTGAAGGCGCATGGCGCTGTTCCGCCATTTTTTCCACATTCAACAGCAAGTTGAAGTAATGGAAAAGTTTCCACATCTGGCTGTTCAAAAGTTAAAGGTGATGCTTTAACCAAATCAAGTTGCCCAAAGGCATTATCCCATCTTTTAGGAAATGAAAGTGCGTATTGTATTGGCAACTTCATGTCCGTAAGTCCCATCTGTGCAATTACAGAGCCATCCTGAAACTCAACAAGGGAATGTACTATGCTTTGAGGATGCACAACTACTTCTATTTTATCGTAATCAATACCAAAAAGCCAGTGAGCTTCAATGACTTCAAGGCCTTTATTGGCTAATGTAGCAGAATCAACTGTAATTTTCTTGCCCATACTCCATTTAGGATGTTTCAAGCATTGTTCCAGCGATACCTTTTCTAAGTCACTTCTTTGTTGCCCTCTGAAAGGACCGCCAGAAGCCGTGATTAATAAACGCTTAATTTCCTCATATCGTTCACCGTTGAGCGACTGAAAGATAGCACTATGTTCACTATCAACAGGCAATAATGAAACACCATTTCTTTTAACTGCTTCGATAAAGAGTCCTCCGGCCGCAACAAGTGTCTCTTTATTAGCTAAAGCAATATTTTTTTTGTGTTCTACGGCTGCCAAAGTTGAGCGTAAGCCGGCATAACCAGATACAGCCGCAACTACTGTGTCAATTTTGCTATAAGTAGCAACTGTGAGAAGTCCCTCTTCGCCCGATAATATCTCTGTTTTGCCGTGATAGCGACTTCTTAGTCGCTTTGCAGCTTCAATGTCAAATATAGCAGCTATATCAGGATTAAATGCTCTGATTTGTTGTTCCAAAAGTTCATCATTATTATGCGCAGCAAGAGCTTCTATTTTAACTTTTTCAGGATTAGCTTTAACCACATCTAAGGTTTGCCTGCCTATTGAACCTGTACTGCCCATCACAGCAATTGTTTTTATCATTTTAATAAGCCCACCTTTTATATGCTTATAGGAAAATATAAAGAATGAAATAATAAGTGATAGGTATCGCGAACAAAACGCTGTCAAAGCGATCTAGAACCCCGCCATGCCCTGGGAAGACTTTGCCTGAATCTTTGACACCAAATGATCTTTTCAATAAAGATTCTACCAAATCTCCTAATGGGGCAAATAGAGCAATTAATATTGACAGAATAAATGTTTTTATGATGTCAAATGCGAGCAAATATGACCCTAGATACATTACGACAAGTATACAACCAAGAAAGCCGGCAATTGCTCCTTCAATGCTCTTCTTGGGGCTAACAGCCTGGCAAAGAGGTCTCTTACCAAAAGCGCAGCCAAATATATAAGCAAAAGTATCACTGGACCATGTGCCAAAAAGAACCAACCAAAGAAACACTTCTCCTAATGGCATGCTTCCCATGCCATTAACATTAACTACAGATGAAGATACTTCACGTAACATAGTAAAATGGGAAAACAATAATCCGACATATAAAACAGAAAAAGAAGAAAGTGCAACTTCTGGTGCCCAATTTCCTCTTTTATGATAATATAATCCCTCCAGCATAATGGAAATTATAGCAGCCGTTAGAATTGGTACAAGAGTCTCTTTATAACCAAACGCAGGTACTATATTTAAGAGGGCCACAGCCGTACCACTTGTGAGGTAATAAACTTTGTAGCCCTTGCTGAGCATCATTACCCTGAACTCATACCAGCCAATAATGGCTAAAAGAAGGACAGCGGCTGCAAATATTAAGCCACCACTTCTGATTAAAAAAAATGCTGCCGTGACGCCTAATATGGCAGTAAATGTACGTTTTAACATATCACACCCACTTGTTATTTGCTATTTAAACCACCAAAACGGCGGTCACGTTTTTGAAAATCTTGTACTGCCTGTAAAAAAAACTCTTTGGAGAAATCAGGCCAATAAATTTCTGTATTCCAAATCTCTGCGTATGCAATTTGCCACAACATAAAATTACTTACTCTGAGATCGCCGCCCGTTCTTATCAATAAATCCAGCGGTGGTAAATCTTTTGTATATAAATAACTTTCAAAGCACTTCGTATTTATTTCATCAATCGAGAGAAGACCATCTTTTACTTCGGCAGCAATTTTTTTAACTGCTTCCAGAATTTCAGCCTGCCCCCCATAGTTAATTGCTAAATTAAGAATAATTCCTGTATTATCTTTCGTTTTCTGAATGGCATTATCCATTTTTTCCTGTACATTTTTTGGTAAGCCGTCGCGACTCCCCATGAAGCGCACACAAACATTGTTTTTCTGGAAAGTTTCAATCTCATTTGTCAAATAACGATCTAAGAGTTTCATAATAAAATTAACTTCAGCAGCTGGTCTTTTCCAGTTTTCTGTAGAAAAAGCATAGGCACTTAGTGCCTTTACACCAATATTATCCGCAATGCGTACAATTTCTTTTAATCTTTCTGCACCTGCATAATGACCATAAGTACGGGGTTTTCCCTGTTCCTTCGCCCATCTCCCATTACCGTCCATAATAACGGCGACATGCTGCGGAATAATTCTTGGGTCAATAAAACTCTCTATCAATTGTTTGGGAACCTGTTGTTCACTATTCTTTGATTCAAATATTTTTTTAAGCATATTATCGCACCGCCGTTAATAACTCATAATAGAAAAACAGGCGCAACCCCCTCTTATCTGAGGGGGTTGCGCATTTCATTTACTCATTCAGGTTGTTTAATCGCACCTACTGGGCAAACAGAAGCGCATGCACCACACTCAACACATTCAGATTCAGTGATTTTATACTTAGCACCATCTTCTACGATAGCACCAACTGGGCATGTGCCAGCGCATGTTCCACAGCCAACGCATTCATCTTCATTAATTTTGTATGCCATTTGTTCATTGCACCTCCCTTCGGAATCTATATGAGCTTATTAAACAGATTGTTTGATCTGCAGCCAGTGATTGTCGAACAACGTAAAGTGAAGGCACTCCTTCACATTCCTCTGGAATCATTCTAGGGGGTTTCGTTACTTCAATTTTATACTTCAATCCAAGTTTATCCAAAACAGCTGTTGCCATATCTAATCTATAAGCAAGCAAATCAGGCATATTTAATGTCAATTATTCACACTTCCATAACTTCTTTTTCTTTGTGAGCCATGATAGCATCTATTTCTTTAATAAATTTATCAGTGGTTTTTTGCATTTCATCAGTAGCCTTTTTTGCTTCGTCCTCGGTTATTTCTTTAGCTTTTTCTATCTTCTTTATCGAATCATTTGCTTCTCTTCTGACATTTCTTATAACTACCCTACAGTCTTCAGATTTCTTATGAACTACTTTAACAAGTTCTTTTCTCCGCTCTTCAGTAAGTTGAGGCAGATTTAATCTGATAACTGTGCCATCATTATTAGGGTTTAGACCCAAATCTGATTTCATTATGGCTTTTTCTATATCCTTTAATAAGTTTTTTTCCCATGGCTGAATTACAATAATGCGTGGCTCAGGGACAGTGACACTAGCTACCTGGCTTACAGGTGTAGGCGTGCCATAGTAATCAACAAATACCTTCTCAAGAAGCGAAGGCGTTGCGCGGCCAGCTCTGACTGTAGCCAAATCTGCCCTCAAAAGCTCAATCGTCTTATTCATTTTAAAATTTGTTTGTTCCATAACATCACTAATCGTGGCCATTTATATCCCTCCAACCAAAGTTCCGATATGTTCTCCTAAAGCTGCCCTGAGGATGTTGCCTGGCTTATCAATATTAAAAACAACAATAGGTATCTTATTATCCATACAAAGACTGATAGCAGTAGAATCCATAACACCTAAATTTCTTTGTATAACTTCAATGTAGTCCAAAGTTTCAAATTTCTTTGCCTCTGGATGTTTGGCTGGATCAAGGTCGTAAACCCCATCCACGCCTTTTTTTGCCATAAGAATAACATCGGCTTCAATTTCAGCAGCTCTGAGCGCTGCAGTCGTATCAGTGGAAAAATACGGATTACCTGTTCCAGCCGCAAAAATCACTACACGTCCTTTTTCCATGTGCCTGATAGCTCTGCGTCTGATGTAAGGCTCCGCAATCTGGCGCATTTCAATCGCTGTCTGCACTCTTGTTACAACACCTCGATTTTCCATTGCATCCTGCAATGCCAAAGAATTAATAACTGTTGCAAGCATACCCATATAGTCAGCAGTCGCCCTATCCATGCCTTTAGCGCTACCAGAAAGGCCGCGCCAGATATTTCCGCCACCATTAACAATAGCTACCTCAAATCCGGCAGCCAAAACATCCTGAATTTGCTTTGCGATAGAGTCTACGACTTCCGGATCAATACCAAAACCTTTATCACCAGCCAAAGCTTCACCGCTCAACTTTAATATCACACGTTTAAATTTCAAATTATTTGGCAATTTGTATTACCTCCCAACAAGTTCCTCACCCAGTTTAATTTCTACAAGCATAGTAAATTTCCTCTTTAAGGATAGAAAACATTTTTAATTTGTTGCAGTTTAAAACCGTTGCTTCATAAAATAAGAGAACACAAAAGTGTTCTCTTATTTTTATATCAGATTTTTATTTTACAAATGACATAACTTCAGCAGCAAAGTCAGTTTCTTTTTTCTCAATACCTTCGCCCAAATAGTAGCGGGCAAAACGACGGATTGAAATGTTTTCACCAATCTTAGCAATGCTTTCAGTAATCAAATCGCTGATAGTTTTGTCCGGATCCTTAACAAAGTCTTGATCAAGCAGACAAACTTCTTTATAGTATTTCTCAATACGGCCGGAAACCATTTTTTCAATAATTTTTTCAGGCTTTCCTTCATTACGAGCTTGCTCAGAAAGAACTTCCTTCTCATGTTCAAGTTCGTTAGTCGGTACTTCATCACGTCTCAAGTAAGTCGGATTTGCAGCAGCTATATGCATTGCAATGTCCTTAGTCAAGTTCTTGAAAGCATCTGTTTTGGCAACGAAATCAGTTTCGCAGTTAATTTCAACCAAAACTCCGATTCTTCCACCTGCATGGATATAAGCTTCCACAAGACCTTCAGCCGCTACACGACCAGCCTTTTTAGCGGCGGCAGCTAAACCTTTTTCACGCAGAAAATCAATCGCCTTATCAATGTCGCCAGACGTTTCCGTCAAAGCTTTTTTACAATCCATCATGCCAGCGCCAGTACGCTCGCGTAATTCTTTTACCAAAGCAGCAGTAATTTCAGCCATAAAAATTATTCCTCCCCTTTTCAGCTACAAGTCAAAATTGTTGAACTATTATTCTGTTTCTACAGACTCTTCGATTTTTTCAGTTCCCGCAGCTGCTTCTACTTGCATACCTTGACGGCCTTCTAAAACAGCATCAGCCATTTTTGCAGTCAAAAGTTTTACTGCACGAATTGCGTCATCGTTTGCAGGAATAACGTGATCAATTTCATCAGGATCACAGTTAGTATCAACAGTAGCAACAATAGGAATATTCAATTTATGTGCTTCCAAAACTGCAATATGTTCTTTGCGTGGGTCAACTATAAACAAAGCACCAGGCAGTTTTTTCATATCTTTGATACCGCCAAGATATTTTGTAAGTTTTTCCATCTCATGACGAAGTCCGAGAACTTCTTTTTTAGGAAGCACTTCAAAAGTTCCGTTAGCTTCCATTTCTTCTAATTTACGTAAACGGCTGATACGAGCTTGAATGGTTTTGAAGTTGGTCATCATGCCGCCAAGCCATCTCTCATTAACAAAAAACATGTTGCAACGAATAGCTTCATCACGCATAGCATCCTGAGCTTGTTTTTTAGTACCTACAAACAAAATGCTTTCGCCACGAGCTGCCACTTCACGAATGAAATTGTAAGCTTCTTCGACTTTCTTAACAGTTTTTTGCAAATCAATAATGTAAATACCGTTTCTTTCAGTGAAGATGTATGGAGCCATCTTCGGGTTCCAGCGTCTGGTCTGATGACCAAAATGTACGCCAGCCTCAAGTAGTTGTTTCATAGAAATAATTGCCATTTAAAATTCCTCCTGTTTTTTCCTCCGCGGATTTTTTTCGTCGTTAACCAGAACAGATATAGTCTGGACAGAAGACGCAATACTCCGCGTGTGTTTTTAACCGAACGTAATTATACCATAAAGTGGTTATCAAGACAAGAGGAACATGAGCTTACACACAATACAAAATTCCAAGTATAATGGAAATGTTATTCTGTTAAGCTAATGTATACAATATTTTTTTAGTCAAATTATTGCTAATCGCTACTTAATATGATAGATTATACGGAAATCATACATTTATTTGCACTTAAATATGTAGCTATTATTTGCTTTATGAGATACTAGCAAACATATTAATGAAGTTTATTTCATTTATTCGATCACATCTCGCCTAACTTACGTATTATCTATGATTAAGTGTAGATAGAACTACAGGTAACAGCACGAAGCTTTCGTCCTGCATATTTTTGCAGGACATTTTTTCTGGCTAAGTTTTTCTTATAAATTTTTGAAAGGTAGGTTTTACGTATGTCAACATTTGATTTTAACACCGTTGTTTCACCATTTATCAAGGCCTTGCCAGCATCTGGATTAGCAAAATTTCTGGAAATTACTGCCAATAATCCCAACATTGTCCCCTTAAGCGTCGGGGAACCTGACTTCGACATTCCTACAAAAGTTAAGGAAGCTTGCATCAATAGCATAAATGCTGGAAAAAGCACCTATACTTCAACACTGGGGCTTTTAGAACTTAGAGAAGCAATTGCCGACGATACTTATAAAAACTATGGCGTAAAGTATGACCCAAAAACTGAAATTATGGTTACAGTTGGTGTCAGTGAAGCTCTTTATGTCGTTGTCCGTTCAATTTTGGCTCCTGGTGATGAAATAATTATTCCTGAACCATGTTATGTAGCTAACAAAGCCTGCATTATCCTATCCGGCGCTAAACCCATTCCTGTCGAAACATTTTTAGAAAACAATTTTGTACCTACTATAGAAGATCTGGAAAAGTCTGTAACTCCAAAAACCAAAGCTATTCTGTTAGGTTACCCCAATAATCCTACCGGCGCTATAATAAGCAAAGAGCAAATAAAACAAATTGGTGATTGGGCTGCAAAACACAACCTTGTAATTGTTTCTGACGAATTATATGCTCATCTTACTTATGGCGGCAAAAAACATACAATGTTCACTTCTTACTCAGAATTCCGTGATCGGACTATTGTGCTGAATGGTTTTTCAAAAGCTTATGCTATGACCGGTTTGCGTCTTGGTTATATCACAGCTCCTGCTGCTATCATAAGCGCAATGAACCTGCTGCATCAAAATGTTGTACTATGTGCAAATTCTACTGCGCAATATGGTGCAATCGCGGCTTTAAAATATTGCCAAAAAGACGTGGAAGCAATGGTTGCTGAATATGATGCTCGCAGAATAATAATGATTAATGCCTTTAAGGCAATGAATATACCACTTTACTCGCCAGAAGGAGCATTCTATGTATTTCCATGCATCAAAGAAACAGGACTGACTAGCATGGAATTTGTGGAAAAACTTTTAGATGAAGAGAATGTTTTAGTAATACCTGGAAGCATCTTTGGCAGCAGCGGCGAAGGCTTTATCCGTTGTTCTTACGCTTATTCACAAGAAAACCTTAAGATAGCACTTGAACGTATTGCCAGATTTATCACTAAGTACAGAAAGTAACTTTTCATAAAAGAAACAAATAAATAAAAAAAGCGAACTTTTGGTATAAAAACCAAAAGTTCGCTTTTAATTTTTGTTCAGCGCGGCTCCACAAGTAATTTAATAGCTGTTCTTTGACCGCCTTCAATTTCAATTTCAATAAAAGCTGGAATACAGATAAGATCCATACCACTAGGGGCAACGAAGCCTCGTGCTATAGCAACCGCTTTAACTGCCTGATTCAATGCGCCAGCACCAATTGCCTGCATTTCTGCCCTTCCGTGCTCACGTAAAACACCTGCAAGAGCTCCTGCTACAGAATTTGGGTTAGACTTTGCCGATACTTTTAGTACGTCCATTAAAATACCCCTCCCCCGATTCACTTGCATATATTGAACACAGTATTAGTTCGTTATAAAATTCAGTTATCCTGCAAAAAAATACTAAAATACAGTATACATTTAAGAATAAATCAAAGAAATTATGTAAAATATACTATTTTTCTTTTCTTAAAAAATACATGTAAAGAGCACTCAAAGTTTTAGCATCAAAAATAGTCTCTGCTAACAGCATTTTTGTTACATCCTCTTGACCTATCGTAACTACTTCAATAAATTCATCATCGTCAGTATGCTGTTCATGCAGTTCAAGACCTTCGGCCAAATAAAGATGAATTATCTCATCAGTAAACCCAGGAGTTGTTGCTATGGTTGTCAGTTTACTCCATTTTGACGCAGAGTAACCAGTTTCTTCCGAAAGCTCTCTTGTAGCGCATATTAAAGGATCTTCATTAATTTCCAGCTTACCGGCAGGTATTTCATAGAGTACGGAATCTAAAGGATACCTGTATTGCTTAACCAAGACTATACTGCCATCTTCCAAAATTGGCAAAATTGCAACTGCCCCAGGATGATGAACCAATTCTCTAACGGCCTCTTTCCCATCCGGCAAGACAACCTTGTCAACAGCAATCTTTAGTAATTTACCATTAAACACAGTTTCTGTTGATACATGCTTTTCCCAGAGCATGTTCTTTTCAGATGAATTCAAAATACTATTTACCTCCTGTGACATCACAAGTCGTTTTTATACCATCTTTAATTTTTTCAGCCATTAATAATAACTGTTCAGCGTTTGTTCTTGATGCCTCAGATATATTATTGCCGCCAGCCATACGCATAATTTCTGTTACGCGTTCGTTCATGTCAAGCGTTTTAACAGATGTACTCGTTTTGTTATTCTCTATTACCTTTTCAATATATAAATGATTATCCGCAAAAGTTGCAATCTGAGCCAAATGCGTAATGCAAAGAACCTGTCTCACATTAGCAATAATTGCAATTTTCTCAGCCATTTTCTGAGCCGTAACGCCGCCTACACCAGTATCAATTTCATCAAAAACCATAGTCGGAACACCAGATTTTTCTAATAAAACGGTCTTAATAGCCAAAGCTATTCTTGAGAGTTCCCCCCCAGAAGCGACTTTTGAAAGAAGTCTAGGTTCCTGCCCAAGATTGGCAGTAAAATAAAATTGTGCATCGTCTACGCCATTAGGACCAAGCTCGTTTCTTTTAGTTAATATAACCTGAAATTTACCCTGCGGCATTGCCAGATCTCGTATGTGCAGTGTTACTAATTTTTCAAACTTATCAGCAATTACAGTTCTTGCCGATGTTAATTCTATAGCTTTCTTTTTTAAAGCTTCTGACAAAACTTTCAGCTGTGATTTTTTGTTTTCAATACGATCAGTTATTAAAGACAACTCATTAAGCTGTTCTTTAGAGTTAGATAAATAATTCTGAATTTCCTCAAATGTATTACCGTATTTTTTCTTCAATCGATACCACAAATCAAGTCTATCCTGAACTTCTATCAAAAATGCAGGATCAAAATCATCTTTTTCAATATAGTTGCTTAGACTTTGTCTGCTATCTTCTAAGGTCAGCCACGCATTATCAAAAGCATTATAAAAAACCTCTAGTTCTTTATCATATCCCAAGGCTGAAGATATCTTATCACGAGCTTCACTCAGGCTATCCAGAACTCCGGGGATGCCCTTTTCATTGCCATTTAGCAGGTCATAGGCAGCGACTGCAGCTGACATGATCTTAGTGCTGTTAGTCAGTTTTTTAGCTGTTTCCTGTAACGTTTCTTCCTCACCCGAAAACAGTTTTGCAGACTCAATTTCATTAATCTCCCATTCAAGCCGTTCACTAATTTTTTCGCGATCAGTGTTTTGATGATTCAGCATTTCCAGCTCTTGTCTTATACTAAGATAATCATTGTATTTCGCTTTATAGTCATTTAGCAAATTATCAACATCTTCTGAGCCATACAAATCAACTAAATTTAATGGTTCTCCAACTTTTAATAATCTTTGATTCTCATGTTGCCCATGTATGTCAATAAGCTGCTCACTAAGCTTTTGCAACAAACTTAGAGGAACTTGTACTCCATTAACCATTGTAACGCTCTTGCCTGATTTAAGAACTTTTCTGCGCAAAAATAAAAAATCTTCATCTACTTCTATACCATATTCGAACAAAATTGGCAAAATTGCCTGTAACCCAGAAATATCAAAAACAGCTTGTACCCAATAATGGTCCTCGCCATCACGAATATATTCTGCTGACGCTCTGCTGCCAAGAACAATGCCGAGAGCATCTATTAATATCGACTTACCGGCACCTGTTTCGCCCGTAAATACATTAAAGCCTGGTTCTAATTCTATTCTTGTATCCGAAATTAAGGCAAAATTATGAACATGTAATGACTTCAGCATATTTTCACCATCTTCACATTAAAGGTGCATATTTAAGCGAGCCGTAAACGCCGGGATGTGCTCACGATTATCCACAGCAACGAAAATAGTATCATCACCGGCAACAGTTCCTAATACTTCCGGCCATTTCATATAATCTATACCATAAGCTACCGCTTGTGCCGTACCCGGTAAAGTACGAATTACTACTAAATTTTCAGAAACATTAATACTTAATATAGAGTCCTGGAAAGTACGCTCTAACCTGCCTTGCGATAAAATCATTCCATGTTCTTTTGGAAATGCATACCTATAGCCGCCGCTTGCATCTGGAATCTTAATAAGCATTAGTTCCTTAATATCACGTGAAACTGTAGCTTGCGTTACATCAATACCACTATTACGTAATGCTTGTGCTAAATCATCTTGGGTTTCAATTACCTGTGCTTCAATGATTTCCTTGATTTTTTCATGTCTGGCAATTTTCATAAATATCACCCCTTAATCATTCTTGGAACTTCGTATTTTCTCCGCCTCTACGCAACTTTTCCTGCCATGTTTCGTAATAAGTTGACGGATAGATGTGAAGAAATTGAACACTAAGCGGACTTTTTTGAATAACAACTTTTTCCTTTTCTGTTATGCGTTTAATATTCATTCCATCAGCTGAAAGATACCATTCATCACAGGGTGGCATAACACTAATTTCAATAGTATCAGCCATTGGAATAATTAACGGTCTGGTTTCCAACGAATGTGCACATATAGGTGTTAATATACTAACGTCCAGACCAGGATATACTATTGGACCGCCGGCAGCCAAAGAATAAGCAGTTGACCCTGTTGCAGTTGCAACAATAACACCATCAGAAGGGTAAACCACAGACTTCTGGCCAGCTATCCTAACATCTAATCTGGCCAACCGTGAAAAATGTCCTTTTGTCAGTACAAAATCATTAAGAGCATGCGCGCATATAGCTTCATGTTTATTTTCATCAAATACCGCAGCTTGTAGCATACTGCGTTGTTCAACCCAAAAATCTCCATCTCTGACTTTTAAGATGGCTTCCTCCATTTGGGGAAACTCCACTTCCGTTAAAAAGCCTAGCTTACCAAAATTTACTCCAAAAACAGGAATTTTCAGTGAAGCTGTATGTCTGGTCATTCTAAGCAATGTACCATCGCCGCCCAAGGACATAGCCGCTGTGAAGCACTGCATAGATGAGAAATCATCTGTTGCGTAGCCTTTACAAGCATATTCCTCCGCAATACCATATGGCAAAATTGGTTCAATATTGTTATTTTGGCAGAAATCAACTACATGCCTCAATATATTGCGAACGCTATTCTTCTCCAGATTAGGGAAAATCCCTAATACTAATCTCATATACTTTTCTCCTCTGCAGCATCCCGTATATTTCCATGCGACAAAGCAACAATCTGACTTATCCGCTCTTCGTTAATGTTGTCACTTTCATTTAAAGTCAAATATAACAAGTACTCGATGTTTCCTTCAGGGCCTTTAATTGGTGAATAATCAAGGCCGCCTATACCAAATTTTTCATCTCTTGCCATCTTTATAACTTTTTCAATGACTTCTTCATGTACTTTAGGATCACGCACAACACCCTTTTTGCCAACTTTTTCTCTGCCTGCTTCAAACTGCGGTTTTACTAAAGCAATAACACAGCCATCATCGCTTAAAAGTTTTTTGACTGCTGGTAGAACTTTATCAAGTGAAATAAAAGCAACGTCAATAGTTGCTATTTCAATTCGCTCTGGTAGTGAGGCTTCGTCCAAATATCTGACATTCGTTCTTTCCATATTGACTACACGTTCATCGTTGCGAAGACTCCACGCAAGCTGTCCATAGCCGACATCAATTGCGTAAACTTTGCGCGCACCATTTTGAAGAGAACAATCGGTGAATCCACCCGTAGAAGCTCCTATATCTGCAACAGTTTTATCCTTAAGTGAGATAGGAAAAACCTTCAGGGCTTTTTCCAGCTTTAATCCGCCACGACTAACATAAGGAAGTTTATTACCGATAATTTTAATCTTTACTTCATCAGTAACCTGAGTACCAGGTTTATCTACTTTAAGGTCATTGACCAAAATCTGACCAGCCATGATAGCAGCTTGTGCCTTAGAACGGGTATCAAAAAATCCTTGTTCTACCAAAACTGCATCTAAACGTTTCTTTGCCACACAGATCCCCCATTTTCCTCGGCTAACCACTCAGCAATATGTTTGGTCATACCTGACACATCCAGCTCAATATCTCTTAAAAGTAATTTTTTGTCACCATGCGGGACAAGAGCATCTGGGACACCAAAAGTCAGTACTCTGGTATCACGCAATACATCATTTTTATTGAGTATTTCTAAAATTTCTGATCCAACGCCGCCAGCAAGAGCATTTTCTTCCATTACAACCAAATTGCTATAACTATTAGCACATTGAATTAACAATTCTTCATCAAGCGGTTTTATAAAACGCATGTTAACAACGCCAGCATCAAGACCAGATTTTTGCAGTTGAGAAGCAACAGCAACAGCCGGTGCAACCATACTGCCAGCTGCCCAAATACAAACATCCTTACCTTTTCTTAGTTCTTCAGCTTTACCATAAGTCAACAGCTTCAACTCTTCGTTACAAGCTATACCAAGGCCGCTACCCCTGGGGTAGCGAATGGAGACAGGTCTTTTTAATTCAAGTGCAGTGTAAAGCATATGTCTCAATTCATTTTCGTCCTTTGGTGCCATAATTGTCATGCCTGGCATCATTCTGAGATATGAATAGTCGAAAATACCATGATGGGTATAGCCATCGTCACCAACTAAGCCGGCCCTGTCCAAACAAAATACTACCGGAAGGTTCTGCATACATACATCATGCAGAACTTGATCATACGATCTTTGCAAAAACGTAGAATATATGGCTACTACAGGCTGCATATTATTAGCTGCCAATCCCGCTGCCATAGTAACTGCGTGCTGTTCGGCAATACCAACATCAAAAGCCCTTTCCGGGAATTTATTAAAGAATTTGGCTAAGCCTGTACCATCGCGCATTGCTGCCGTAATAGCAACAATATCTGAATTCTTTTCAGCAATCTTGACTAACGTATCGCCAAACACTTCAGTATATGTTTTTGGGGCACCTTCTACCTTTATTTTTTCACCAGTTGTTACGTCAAAAGCACTGGTGCCATGAAATTTATCCGGATTTGTTTCTGCTGGTAAATATCCTTTACCCTTTTTTGTAATAACATGCACTAAAACAGGTTTATCAATCTTTTTTGCTCGTTCCATAATATCAATAAGCCCATCCAGATTATGACCATCAACTGGCCCTATATAGGTAAAGCCAAGTTGTTCAAAAAGCATGCCTGGCGCTAAAAAATACTTTAAAGTATCTTTGACGCGACGTACAGTTTTTGCAACATGCTCACCAATTGTCGGTATGCTTTTTATTAAACTCTCAACATCTGTCTTAAGATGTGAATAGGTTGGATCAGTTCTCAGCCTGCAAAGATATTCGGAAAGAGCGCCTACGTTCTCAGAAATAGACATTTCGTTATCATTAAGAATAACTATTATCTTTTTCTGCAATACTCCGGCATTATTCAATGCTTCTATTGCCATACCGCCTGTAAGAGCTCCATCGCCTATGACAGCAATAACATCGTAGTCATCACCCTTAAGATCACGCGCAACAGCCATACCTAAAGCGGCAGAGATAGATGTGCTTGAGTGCCCGGTTCCAAAAGCATCGTGCTCGCTTTCACTCCTTTTAGGAAAGCCTGAAAGGCCACCATACTGGCGCAAAGTATCAAACATTTCTCTCCTACCGGTTATGATTTTATGAACATAAGACTGATGCCCTACATCCCAAACGATCTTATCATTTGGTGTATTGAAAACTTTGTGTAAGGCCAACGTCAATTCAACAACACCTAAATTAGGAGCTAAATGTCCACCTGTTTTTGAAATGACATTAACCAACAACTTCCTAATTTCTTGCGCAAGTTTTGTCATTTCTTCAATATTAAGTTTTTTTACGTCTGAAGGTGAATCAATTTTATTTAAAAACTGCACTGGACAATCCTTCCTTTTTTAAAGGTATACGAAACGTAAATTATTTTATAATAATCAAGATTTGCGATTACAAATCATATTTGCAATATCACGCAGTGGCTCAGCATTGTCGCCAAATATTTCTAGGCATCCCCGAGCTTCATTTATTGTTTTTTCTGCCAGTGCTTTGGCTCCCTCTAAAGTATAAAGAGTTACATAGGTAGTTTTTGCGTTTTTTGCATCACTGCCGGCAGGTTTTCCCATTTCCTGCAAATTACCTTCTACGTCAAGGACATCATCAGTTATTTGAAATGCTAAACCAATCAAATCAGCAAATTTTGTCAGGGCAAGTAATTGCTGGCTGTCTGCACCGGCAAGACGTGCACCTGCTCTTACAGCAGCAATAAACATTGCACCTGTTTTAGCAGCATGTAATGTATTTAGGTCAGTCATAGATATATCTTTGCCTTCAGCATCAATATCAAGAGCCTGTCCTCCTACCATTCCATAATTACCGGCACACATAGCCACTTCCCGTATCGTTTCAACTAAAACATCCGAACTTACATTTTTCTGTTCAAGCATAACTTCAAAGGCCAAGGTAAGAAGTGCGTCACCGGCAAGCAACGCCATTCCATCACCATAAACCTTGTGATTGGTTAATCTTCCTCTTCTGTAATCATCATTATCCATTAAAGGCAAGTCATCATGAATCAGCGAATAGGTATGAATCATTTCCAAACCGCATGCAACAGGAAGATAGTTATAGCCATTGCCGCCAACCGTATCTGCTGTCGCCATTAAAAGGAGAGGGCGTATGCGTTTGCCACCAGCCAAAAGACTGTATTTCATGGCTTCATCAACACGTGATATTCCTTTTTTCTGCATACGTTTTTCCAGATAACTATTTACTAATTTTTTTCTATCTTCATAATACTTTGCAAAATCCATACTATTCTTCAACCTCTCCAAATGGCACATATTTATAATTTTCGTCATTAGTTGCGATGACTTTCTGAACCTCTTGCTGAGCAGTGTTTAATTTGGAATGACAGACCTGACTTAACTCAACACCCTCTTTAAAAACTTCTAAAGCCTCTTCCAAGGATAAGTCGCCGCGTTCCAATGATTGAACATTAGCTTCAAGTTTGCTTAACGCATCTTCAAATTTCAAGTCTTTAATCTTCTTTTTTACTGGCATATCATTTTTACCGCCTTTTCACATCTGTCACTGCTGATAAGATAAATCCATCTTTTGTAACAGTTTCAATTGACTCACCAATATTTACAGCATCTATAGTTTTAATAATTGTTCCATCTGCTTTTCTTGCTATGCTATATCCTCGACTCATTATATTTAAAGGACTGGAAGCATCGAGTCTTGTCACAAGCAATGCATATTTATGCTCAAACTCTTGCTGTATTCTATTCATTGACAAAAATATACGATTGAGACAGTTGTCAACTGCAATTTTCTTGTCAGCCAACCACCTATCAGGCTCTTTTAAAACTAATGCATTTGAGATCTCAATAATTTTGCTTTCGTTTCTTTCAAAGAAGGCAGTAACAGCACGTATATTTCTTTGATTCAGTTGTTCAAGGTGCCGAAGAAGTTCCCGAACATTAGGAACAACTATTTCAGCAGCTTGTGATGGTGTAGCAGCTCTACGGTCCGATGCAAAATCAGCAAGTGTAAAATCAGTTTCATGCCCAATTGCAGTTACAACCGGAATTACCGAAGAAGCAATGGCCCGAACAACTCTTTCTTCATTGAACGCCCACAAATCTTCTATAGATCCGCCCCCTCTTCCAACTATAAGGACGTCAGCCAGATTGTGTTTATTCATGAAATTAATTGCTTTAACTATTTCTCCCCCCGCGTCTTCTCCTTGCACCTTAACAGGAAAAAATACCAAATTTACACCAGGATTGCGCCGCTTGGAAACTGTTATTATATCATGAATTGCAGCACCGGATTGAGACGTAATAATACCAATTCTTTGCGGTTGAGTTGGTATTTCACGTTTTCTTGCAGAAGAAAAAAGGCCTTCCTGTTCAAGTTTTTGCTTCAACTTTTCGTAGGCTACCATTAAATCGCCTGCACCGCTGGCAATCATTATATCAACATATAACTGATAGATGCCGTCGCGTTCGTAAACACCGATTCGCCCAATAGCCAGAACCTGGTCGCCGTCTTTAGGTAAAAATTTGAGTTCAGCAGCTCTGCCACGAAACATAACTGCCTTGATAACACTATTTTTATCCTTTAGTGTAAAGTAGCAATGCCCTGAAGCATATCTTCTAAAATTCGATACTTCGCCACGGAGCTGGATATTAAAAAACTCAGCGCGTGTTTCGATCATTTGTTTTATTATTCTATTAACATCACTAACTGTGTAGATGCTGTCAATCATCGCGTTTCTCCAACATTCTTCTTGCTGCCGCTGCACAGCCAACAGCATTATCTGAACTATACAGCGAGTCTGGTACATAAAGCATTATATTATGCTCTGCAAGTTTTTCACTGATATGTTTTCTTATATATTTATTAGCAGTCACGCCTCCTACCAAAAGAACATCAGCAATCTGATGTTTTTTCGCTGCATTTAATATACAGCGGGCAAATGACTCGGCTAACGAATTTTCAACGCCAAGAGCTATTTTTGATGAAGGAATGCCAGCGTCAATTGCTCTTAAAGCCGCTGTTGCTGGACCGGAAAGACTAATTTCGCAATCTCTTACTGAAACAGGTAGCGAATATATCTCATCACTTTGTGCGGCAAATTTCTCTAGTTCTGCACCGGCAGGAAACTTCAAGCCTAAGGCAACACCTACCCTATCTACGTATTGGCCAGCATTCAGATCAATACTGCCGCCAATCTCGCTGAGAGTAAAGTTAGCTGCAGCATTTGCTTCAGCTAATAACAAATCAGTTGTCCCCCCTGAAGCATGTAACATTAAAAATTTGGAAGAACCCTTAAACCCCGATGACCAGATTCCTGCTTCAAGATGATTCTCCTGATGACTTATTGGAACCAATTCTGCCCCCAACATAGCTGCAAATGATCTGGCTAATCCATAACCAGACAAAAAAGCCGGCATATATGAGTTTTCAATCGGCCTTGGCTGTTTGGAAACGCCAATACCGATAATCTTCATATCATGCCGGCAAAATATCTTTTCTATTAATTCCGGCAGGTTGCGAGTGTGCTGAAAAACCATTTCAGATTGTGCCAAGCCACGCCTTCCAGGCTTGACTTCCAAAACACGGCGTACCTCATCAACCAAATTCCCCTGCCTATCGAGAACTGCTACTGATGTAGTGTAGCAGCTTGTATCAATGCCTAAATATCCTTCAAATGCTTCCATGGTTCTTGACCATCTTCCCTAACACACCATTAATAAATCTGGCTGAATCTTCCGTGCCATACTTCTTTGCTACCTCAACTGCTTCGTTGATTGCAACTGATGAAGCAATAGCATCAGTGGAAAGAAAAATTTCATAGATAGCTATACGTAAAATGTTACGATCTACAGCCGGCATGCGATCAACTGCCCAGTCAATTGCATAAGCGGCTATTTTAGCATCAATTGCAGACAAATTAGTAAGAATACCATCCAAAAGAGCCAGCGCATAGGCATCCTCTTCTTCGGATATTTCTCCTTCTTTAGCAGCGGCAAAAGCTGCCAGTGGTGCTGTATCTTTTGAAAAATCTATTTGAAACAAACTTTTTAAAACAAGCTCACGTGAATTTCTACGACTCATATTTTTCCTCTTTCATAGTTATTATCTGTGATGGCCAGGTGGCAAAAGGCGGTCAAGTACATCCATTAAATCTTCCTTGTTGTCTATTCGTTTGCCAAGCAAATATCCTGCTGTAATACATATCAACAAGAAGATAGTCTGGAAAAAGCCCAGAATCAAGAACATCGCGCCAATAGTCAAACCAAACAACGATCCTACGAGACGTCCTCTGTAATTTTCCCAAAGATTTTGCAAGATCTCAGAAAACATAAATCTATCTCCTCTCACTTTAATTTACTATTTTTTTGCTTGTATATGTTTAAAAAATACTTCAATATCTTTTACTTCCACTCCAAGTGTTGACATAACGCTCTTGCGAATAACCTGTTTCATTTCATCGGTAGTATCAGGAATATTTATCGCAGGTTCAATGGATGAATTAATTCGCAAATTTAGAGCATTATCTATCATCTTCGCTGAAGCCTTAGCGTTGTGGACACCATAAATGTCATTAGCAATTTCTGATACATAATCCTCGACAGCATTTTTGCTTACATGAATTTTACCTTCTTTATCATCGCCCAATGAAAGCGTACTTACACCAGTACCGCCAAGACCTGTTACTAATAAACGAAGGCTGACCAATAAAAGCACAACACCGCCAACGGCATACTCCCATTTACCTGGTATTGTAGCGCAAAAAGCATAAACGGTAGTAGGCGCAATTATTTGCAAGGCAAATAAAACTAAAAAAACAGCTACTACAGCCATTAAGATAGTGTATAAGGTTAAAATAATCCTATCAGGTATACCCATACTTAAAATCCCTCTTTCCTGTAACTACTTTAAAAATTTTCTTGCTCTTCAATTTCTATTGCTTTACGTCTTGCAATTCCTTGTACATGGATATCAACAGCGGCAACTTCAAATCCAGTCATGCTTTCTACTGCCTCTTTTACCTTTTCCTGAATTTCTATAGCAACCTCTGGTATGCAGATACCATAATCAATAATAACATAAATCTCTACAGTAACAGTTTTGCCGGTTACTATAACTTTAACGCCTTTGGAGAAGTTTTTCTTGCCAAGAAGCTCAGCAATGCCGCCAGCCAATCCTCCGCTCATTCCCGCGACACCCGCTACTTCTGTGGCTGCTAATCCCGCAACAATACTTATTACTTCATCAGCAATTTTTACAGAACCAACTTCTTCAGGAATGTCACCCTGTTCATTTACTTTTACCTGTTCAATATCCTGGTCTTCATTCATGGCCGGCCCTCCTTGAACTGAATGCAAAAAACCTACAACGTTACTGCTTAATTATACCATAGGTTCTTTAGCAATGCCACGTAAAGACAATGAACAATGTATATATTCAATGATAAATAGAAAAACGCTCAAAAATGAGCGTTTTAGTAATTAAGCACGTTCGATATAATCACCAGTTCTGGTATCTATTCTAAGAACATCACCTTCATTAATAAAGAGAGGAACTTTTACAACATAACCAGTATCAAGTTTTGCGGGCTTGCTGCCGCCTGTTGCGGTATCTCCGCGGATGCCAGGATCTGTTTCAACAACTTTTAACTCTACAGTATTAGGTAAATCAATACCAAGAATGCGTCCTTCATAAACCATGATTTTGACATCCATGTTTTCTTTCAGGAAGTTTACTGCATTGCCAAGCTGTTCTTTGGTAAGTTCAACTTGCTCATAATTTTCATTATCCATAAAATTATAAGCACCATCACCCTCATAGAGGTATTGCATCTCTCTACGGTCGACATGGGCTTTTGGTAAACGTTCACCAGCATTGAAAGTACGCTCTATGACAGCGCCTGTGCAAAGATTACGCATTTTAGCACGAACGAAAGCAGCACCTTTTCCTGGTTTTACGTGTTGGAACTCAACTACCTGCCACGCATCGCCATCAATGGTAACAGTTACGTTAGTTTTGAATTCATTTGTTGAAATCATATTAACCCTCCTGAATTTAAAAATCCTAATTAATTTCAAATAATCGCTTGCTAGCGTTTGTCAAAACATTACAGCCATTAGGTGCAATTACAATGACATCTTCTATACGAACCCCGCCTTTGCCGGGTATGTATATCCCTGGTTCTACAGTAACAACCATGTTAGTTTCTAATTTTTCTTTACCACGTCTGGAAGCAACAGGCAATTCATGAATGTCCAGGCCAACGCCATGACCCAAGCCATGCCCGAAATATTGACCGTAACCATGACTTGTTATATAACTACGCACAACCGCATCAAGCTCTGTACCAGTAATACCTGCCTTGGCATTCTTAATTCCCAACATTTGTGCTTCACTTACTAATTCATAAATCTCTCGCTGCCAGGAAGAGGCACAGCCAATTACTAAAGTCCTTGTAATATCAGAATGATACCCTGAATAAATGGCACCGAAATCAAAAGTTACAAAATCTCCTCTTTCTATTACCTTAGAAGAAGCAATACCATGTGGCAAGGCTGACCTTATACCAGACGCGACAATCGTTGGAAAAGAAACACCTTCGGACCCAAGTCTTCGCATCTCATACTCAAGTAATGCGGCTGCTTCTGTTTCACGCATTCCTTCATGCAGGTTGTCAAGCATAAACTCAAAGGCCTTATCGGAAATTTCAACGGCTTTTTTAATAAGCGCTAATTCTTCTTCGTCTTTAATGCTCCGCAAGCTAACAAGTGAAAGACTTGACAATGTACTATCACTTAGTTGAGAACTCAGGCATTGAAAGTCATTATATGAAAAGCACTCACCATCAAAGGCAAATTTGCCGCCAGAAAAGCTCAGCTTTCTTATTGCATCCCAAAGTCCATCTGTATGTTCCAATACAAGACACTCCGGTGCTTGAGCAGCAGCCTGCAACGTATATCTTGAATCAGTAATAATAACAGCTTGCTTGTTATCAATAAAAATAAGACTATCATCACCGGAAAAACCGGTGAAATAGCGGATAGAAGACAAGCCCTTAATAAAAATCCCCGACAATCCTCTTTCCTGAAGAAAATGTCGAAGCCTATCTATCCTATTCATCATAACACGTCCTGCAAAAATTTGTAAAAATTAAACAATTACTTAGACATTTTATCACATTTTTTCTTGTTTGCCTATTCACCTTCCCGAAAATTTTCCAGGATTTCTACTGCGAATGGAAGATTGTTAAGAATTAACAAAACATCAGCAACTGTATCAGGTGTTCCAAGTAATTTAATTATGCCATCACTTGCATTTATTGTACTAACCAATGCTAAATGCTCATAGCCTTCCATAATCCTCGTTACATCAGCAATTTCAGCTTTCTGAACCTTTGCATAAACAATGCCGCTGGATTTTATCATTTGCTTTTTCTCCGTAATAAGGAGTATGGCTGCAAATATACTGCGCTTTTGATTGAAAATATCTGCTTTACTCGGTTAGCAACATCAAATTGATTACCGCTCTCATCACGCATATCAGTCAATGCTATATCAAGCAACGTACCATCTGGCATTAAGACTTCTAAATCTTCACCGGCAACCATTCTATTTCGCTGTTCGATATACGCGGTATTCGTCTCTTTGTCATAACCAGTCACTATACCAACAAAATCACGAGTTTGCACATAACTGGAAGTTGTATATATTTGTCCATTCTCATCAGGTCTATTTACGGCAAAACCATAAAAATATGGTCTGTGTGAAACTTTTTCTAATTCGTCTCTCCACTCACTTTTTATAGTAAATTCCTTTGGATTGCTGTACCAGGCATCTATTGCCTTTCTATAAACACTAACTACAGTAGCTACATAATGTACACTTTTCATGCGCCCTTCAATTTTAAGGCTATCCACGCCTGCCTCAGCAAGCTCAGGAATAAGATCAAGCAGACAAAGATCCTTGGAATTCATTATATATGTGCCGCGTTCATCCTCTTCTATTGGGAACTCTTGGTCAGGCCTATTTTCTTCTACTAATTTATAGTTCCATCTGCATACCTGAGCACATTCGCCACGATTTCCATCGCGCCCGGTAAGATAACTACTTAGATAGCAACGACCAGAATAGGAAATACACATAGCTCCATGAACAAAGACTTCCAGCTCAATGTCGCATTTCTTATCAATCTCACTGATTTCTGCTATTGAGAGTTCTCTGGCCAAAACAACGCGTTCAGCGCCAAGATTTTTCCAAGCTTCGACTGCCGCCCAATTACAAGTGTTAGCCTGAGTACTTACATGTAAGGCCATATCAGGTACAACTTGTCTTGCAATACTCCAAACTCCAAAATCTGAAATCAGCAGTGCATCGACGCCTGCTTCTTCAAGGCTTAAAAGATATTCCGGTAATTCCGCAATATCTTCATTATGAGCAAATATATTGACCGTCACATAGACTTTTTTTCCAAGATTATGAGCGAATTCAACAGCCTCTTTGATTTCAGCAATGCTGAAATTAGCAGCAAATGCTCGCAGTCCAAACTTGTTGCCGCCGAGATAAATAGCATCGGCTCCATATAAAAGAGCCATTTTACATTTTTCCATATTACCAGCAGGTGCCAGCAGCTCTGGTTTTTTACGTAAAGACATAGTTTTCTCTCCAATTTAATATAAATTATATTTTTATTGAGGGCCATGTATTCTTTCAATCTCTTTTAAATGGTCCTGATATGTTTCTGTAAAATGATGGTGTCCTTCCAAATCTGCAACAAAATACAAATAGTTTGTTGGCTTAGGGTCTAAAACAGCATTAATAGTCGAAATGCTTGGACTAGCAATAGGTCCTGGTGGTAATTCAGCATATAAATATGTGTTATATGGAGAATCTATCTTTGTATCCGCAATACTTATCTCCTTTTTTTGAACACCAAGAATATATTGAATGGTTGTGTCAGATTGCAAAGGCATCTGTATTTGCAGCCTCTTGAGAAATACCCCTGCAATTAATGGCCTCTCTTCAGGGAATACTGCCTCTTTTTCTACAAGCGAAGCTAAATTTACTAAATCACGTACACTCATATTCTTATCTTTAGCTTTTTGACGAATATCTTCGGTTAATTGGGTATCAAACTCTTTAACCATAATAGCCAGTATTTCCTTTTCAGCAGACCCAGGTGAAAGATAATACGTTGAAGGATAAGCAAAGCCTTCAGCCTTAAAAATGACATTATTATTACTTGTTTCCATATAAGAATAAGGTGCATAGTCCTTAGCGGCTTTCTTAAATTCCTCTGCACTGCCAAGACCACTTTCCTCAATTTTTTTCGCTATTTGCTCTATTGTATAACCTTCTGGAATTGTAAGCGTTTTATGCCGCACTTGCCCTTTGGAGAATAAATCAATGATCTCCCAATTGGACATACCACTCACTATTTCATACTCGCCAGCCTGTAAGGAACGTTCCATTCTGGCAAATTTTGATTGTAACCTAAAAAAGACCGGAGAATTAATCATTTTTTTGTTTTGCAGCAATGTTGCTATATCAGCATTAGTCATACCAGGCTCAACAGTTATTATTATGTTCTCACCTGTAGCTAAATTTTTATTATTGTTAGCATTAATTGCAACTCCCAACACAATCGCCGCCAATATCAAAATGCCGGCCATGATCGTCAGCAACTTTTTTTTGCTCATTTTCCCCTCTCCATCCTAACAAATCATACATAATGTATAAAAGCCAAAAAAATGCCGGGTAGATAGCTACCCAGCATCAATTCCAATTACTCTTCCGAAGAATTCATCATTTCTTCATATGCTGTTTTCACAGCTTCAAATTCTTCCTCGGTTGGATCTAAGTAAATGGCCTCGCCATCCTCATCAAAATCAATGCGAGCGATGTAAACATCCGGCTCATCGTTTTCATCATGGCATTCACATTCTTCATCTTCACAGCCACATTCATCGATTGCAACCAACAAGGCAAAATTTTTGTCGCCCAATGGAATTACCATTTCTTCTCTGTAATAAAATTCATTACCCTCATCATCACTCATAACAACTATTTGTTCGTCATCTTCTAACATTTCTAACTCTTTATCATCCATAACGGCACCTCTTTTTAATTTATTCTTATTAATTCTATACTAGATAAAAGCTACTGTCAAACAAGTCAAAACAATAGCATTCATTAAGCAACTCATTTTTTTCTGCTATCCAAATAATTTTGCAGTATAACTACTGCAGCCATCATATCAATTATTTTCTTGCGCTTATCACGTCGCAAATCTGCACTAATCAAAACTTTTTCAGCTGCAACAGTAGATAATCTTTCATCCCATAACAGAACTTCAAGATCAGGGAATCTCTCTTTTACTTTATCAGCAAAGACTTCGCAAAATTGGGCTCTTTCACCGATAGTACCATTCATGTTTTTAGGATAACCTATCACAATCTTGTCAACTTCATTATCAGCAATAATTTTTGCCAATCTTGAAAAATCGCTTTCTGTAGGTCCTCTGCGAATTGTTTCAAGACCGCGGGCAATAAGTCCGGTAGCATCGCTAAGAGCAACGCCAATAGTTTTTGTGCCCAAATCTAAGGCCATTATCCTCATATAAGACCTTCTTTCACTTTTTCTCTTTCAAATAGCTTATTACAAGCTCCTCAATTAATTCATAACGTTCAAATTGGCGTATTTTACTTCTGGCATCACCATGGCTAGTAATGTATGTCGGATCACCAGACAAAAGATACCCCGCCAACTGGTCAACAGGGTTGTATCCCTTTTCTTCAAAGGCCTTACAGACCTCAGCAATAGTTTTAGCTACATTTTTATTCTCAGGATTGCGTTTAAACATCATAGTTTCTTGCGATACATCACTCATGGTTATCCCTCCTCTGACTCTTATCTTCATTCTAACACAAACCGGAAGAAAAAATAAGGAAGGAATTAAAATTCCTTCCCATTGATAATTACTTTACTTGTCCTGCTATTATATTCCAAGCAGCTTCTAAAGCCTCGTGCAACTTATTAACGTCTCTTCCGCCGGCCTGAGCCATATCTGGTCTACCACCGCCGTTGCCGCCAGTTATCTTAGCTACCTCTTTAACTATATTGCCACAATGAATACCGGCCTTAGTGGCATCTTTGGTTGCCATAGCCAGAATGTTGATTTTGTCTTCTGATGCCACATTGGCAAGAACGACTACGCCACCAACTTTGTCGCGCATTTTGTCACCGAGTGTACGAAGTGCATCTGCATCATCCACATTAACTGATTGTACTAAAGCATTTACACCCTTAAAGTTCTTAACTTTACTTTCAATTTCATCAAGTTGTGATGAAGCAATCCTGTCAGCCAATTCATTTGCTTTCTGTTCAGCATTCTTAAGTTCTGCCTGCAGGCTTTCTATTCTACCAAGAATATCATTAGTACGACATTTTAGGCCCTGGGCTACATTTCTTACTAAAGCTTCTGTTTCATTAACAAACGCCAGTGCGCCGTGACCTGTTACAGCTTCAATTCTACGTACGCCAGCACCGCTGCTGGATTCGGATATAATTTTGAACATACCGATGAGAGCAGTATTTTTAACATGAACGCCGCCGCAAAGTTCCATGCTGAAGCCAGGAACGCTAACAACACGCACAACATCGCCATACTTCTCACCAAACAGAGCCATAGCCCCCATAGCCTTTGCCTTACTGATTTCTGTTTCCGTTATATCAACATCAAGTGAATCTAAAATACGTTCGTTTACAATGACTTCAACTTTTTTCAATTCCTCTTCTGTTACTTGCGAAAAGTGCGAGAAATCAAAACGAAGGCGATCCGGACCTACATAACTACCGGCCTGATTAACATGAGCCCCCAATACTTCTTTTAATGCAGCATGCATCAAATGTGTAGCAGTATGGTTTCTAGCAATATCGTTTTTACGTTGCCTGTTTACTTCGGCAGTAACTTGCTCACCAGAATTAACAAATCCTTCTGTCACATGTCCAATAAGAATTGTTGAGCCATTTGGCAGTTTTTTGGTATTAGTTACTTCAACTACACCTGAAGGAGCAAGTAAACGGCCGGTATCGCCTAATTGTCCGCCGCCTTCAGCATGAAAAGGTGTAACATCCAAAATAACAGCTACACTTTCCCCATCCTTAACCGTTTGGACAGGTTGTGGATCCTGCTGCTCATAAAGCAGCACAATTTTTCCCACTTTAGCATCTTCATCAACTGTCAATTTTTCCGGTTCTGAGCCGGTAGTATTATAAATAACAGGCAGACACTCTTTATCAGCACGAGCTGAACGAGCCCTATCTCTTTGTTCCATCATTGCCTTGTCAAAACCATCTTTATCCATCGTCATCGAATTTTCCTGCAGAATCTCGGCAGTTAATTCCCATGGGAAACCAAAAGTATCATACAACTTAAAAGCAGAAGCGCCGTTAAGAACTTTTTCTCCAGCTTCACGTAAAGAAGCAATTTCTTCATTCAATATTTCAGTTCCTTGTTGTAAGGTCTGCATGAAACGTGTTTCTTCCATTTCGACGACTTTTTTAATATAATCGCGTTTTTCAGCCATTTCAGGATATACACCTTCAAATATCGCTATTACAACATCTACAGCATCTGCAAGGAACAGCTTGTTTATGCCAATAAGACGGCCATGTCTTACAGCTCTGCGCAGAATTCTCCTCAGAACATAACCTCTGCCATCATTAGCAGGTAAAACGCCATCACTTATCATAACAGAAAGACTGCGGGCATGATCGGCAATAACTTTTAAGGATATGTCAGTTTTATTATCAGTCCCGAATTTTTTATTTGCTACAGAAGCCGCATATTCAATTATAGGGAATATCAAATCAGTTTCGAAGTTAGATTTCTTTTGTTGCAAAACAGATGCAAGTCGTTCCAGACCAGCACCGGTATCAATATTTTTATTCTTAAGCGGCGTATAGGTTCCATCATCATTTTGATTGTATTGCGTAAATACAAGATTCCAGATTTCCAAATAACGATCGCAATCGCATCCTACTGCGCAATCAGGCTTACCACAGCCCCTATCTTCGCCAAGATCTACATGTATCTCGGAACAAGGGCCACATGGTCCAGAGCCGATTTCCCAAAAGTTCTCTTCCAAACGAATAATGCGTTCAGCTGGTACGCCAACAACATTGTGCCAAATATCAAAAGCTTCATCATCATCAGTGTATATAGTGATCCATAACTTATCACCAGGTATTTCCAGCACTTCCGTCAGAAATTCCCAGCTCCAAGGTATAACTTCTTTTTTGAAATAATCACCAAAAGAGAAATTGCCCAACATTTCAAAAAAAGTATGATGTCTCGCAGTGCGGCCAACATTTTCAATATCACCCGTACGTACACATTTCTGGCAAGTTGTAACTCTCGGACTTGGCGGTTTCATTTTTCCTGTAAAAAAAGGTTTGAACGGTGCCATACCAGCACCAATCAACAACAAAGTAGGATCATCTTGTGGAATCAAAGAGGCACTCGGTTGTATCAAATGTCCTCGTTCTGCAAAGAAATTCAGAAAAGCCTCACGTATTTCATTACCAGTCATATTTTTCATTATTATTTATCGCCCCTTGTTTCCATGTAAACACACGAAAAATTATACAAAATTTGCTCTATTATGTCAATTCAGCTTGATTTTAAGCTACTCAAGATTGTGCCGCCACCTATACAATAATCATTTTCATAAAAAACTGCTGCCTGCCCCGGAGCAATACCGCGCATTGGCAATTCTAAGGTAACTTTTACCTGGCCTTCAACAATATCCGGTTCAATAAAAGCATCAACAGGTTTGGCATTATAGCGGATTTTAACTTTAACAGCCCTTTTTGCTTGCAAAGACCTGCCGTCACTAAATACAGCTTCTGTAACAATCAAGCCATCACGCAGAGATTCCTCAGCATCTGCAAGTATTACTACGTTTTTCTCTGCATCAATTTCTATAACATACAAAGGTGTAGCAGCAGCAATGCCAAGGCCTTTACGCTGACCAATGGTATAATGCGAAATACCATGATGTTTACCCAATATCTGTCCCTTAGTATTTATGATATCGCCACTTTTTTCTTGAGAAAAAGATTTAAGAAAACGATGATAGTCGTTATCAGGTATAAAGCAGATGTCTTGACTGTCTTTCTTATTGAACACAGGCAGGTTAAACTCTTTCGCCAGTTCCCTGACTTGCACTTTATCATAGTCTCCTAAAGGAAACATAACATGATTAAGTTGCTCTTGATTCAAATGATAAAGAACGTAGCTTTGATCTTTAGCAATGTTTTTTGCCATAGCCACATGTTTAAAACCTTCAGTATCTTCAATAATACGGGCATAATGTCCGGTGGCCAGATAATCAGCACCAAGTTCTCTGGCTTTATCATACAAGGCTCCGAACTTAACCTTTTTATTGCAAAAAACACAAGGGTTTGGTGTCCTGCCGGCTTTATACTCGTTTAAAAAGTACTGTACAACGCTTTGCCTGAAAAAATCATTGAAATCTACGATGTGGTGTTCTATCCCCAATATTTCTGCAACAGCGGCGGCATCTTTTTCGGTTGCTGCCAGCTGTTCTATTGACACATTAGCCTGCTTATCAACCCAAAGCCTCATCGTAATTCCTATTACTTTGTATCCTTTTTGCAACAGCAAAGCGGCGGCAACAGAACTGTCCACGCCACCGCTCATCGCTATTGCCACTGTCTTATTGTTTAGCATGCTTTTCGCTCCTGCAAAGATCCTCCAAGGTAATACCATCAAGCACTTTACTTATACTATCGGCAACTTTAGCCCAAATGTTCTGTGTAACGCAGTCATCACATTTCTCACAATAGTGCTTATCATTTTTATCAATGCTGAGCAAACAGTCTACAGGAGCAATCGGGCCTTCCATAACACGAATTATATCCCCAACGGTAATGTCCTTTGGATCTCTAGTCAAATAGTAACCACCCTGAGCGCCTCTTGTACTTTTAACCAAGCCCGCTTTTCTGAGCTGACCCATCAGTTGTTCAAGATAATGCTCAGAAATTTGTTGACGTTCAGCTACATTTTTTATTGATACTGGAACCTTATCACCGGAATTCATAGCGAGGTCATACATAGCAGTAACACCGTATCTGCCTTTGGTCGAAAGCTTCATCATATATAATTCCCACCTATTCAAATCAATTTCTACTAATTTACTAAAGAATAACAATTGTAAAAAAATATGTCAATTAGCTTTTTAAAATTGTTACTAATCTTTTTTAAATAGGTTATTCTCTTCTCCTATTGGTTTCGGTTCATAGTACTTCACTTTTGCTAGTGCGTCAGGAAGATATTGCTGCTTAACATACCCGCCAGGATAATCATGAGGATAAAGATAGCCTGACCCATTACCCAGTTTAGCAGCACCTGGATAATGTGCATCCCGCAAATGTTTTGGCACTTGCCCGCAATTTCGGGTGCGAACATCCTCAATGGCTTTGGCAATCCCCAAGTAGCAGCTATTACTCTTAGGTGCATTGGCAATGTAACACACTGCTTGTGACAAAGGTATCTGGGCTTCCGGCAAGCCAACAAAATGTGCTGCCTGAGCTGCTGCATTGGCAATAATTAAAGCTTTCGGATCGGCATTGCCAACATCTTCAGAAGCGCAAATCAAAATTCTTCGAGCAATAAACCTGACATCTTCTCCGCTTTCAATCAACCTAGCCAGATAATGTAAAGCAGCGTCAGCATCAGAGCCACGCATGCTTTTAATAAAGGCAGAAATAATGTCATAATGATAATCGCCATTTTTATCATACTGAAGTACGACATTGCCAAGCACAAGCCTGAGGACATTTACATCCAGTTCTTTCTTATCTTCAGCCAGCATTGCTATTGCCTGTTCCAACACATTCAATGCTCTCCTGGCATCTCCATTAGCAAAATTAGCAACAACATCTATTGCTTCATCGGTAATTTTAATACCAGTTTCACCATAACCATTCGTTTTGTCAGATAAGGTTCTTTTGATGATTTGTTTGATATCCCCTTCAGTCAACTGTTCTAACCGGATTACTTTCATCCTTGATAATAGAGGTGAATTGATTTCAAAGAAAGGGTTTTCAGTCGTAGCTCCAATTAATACAATCGTACCATTCTCTACGCATGGCAAAAGTACATCTTGTTGTGCTTTGTTAAAGCGATGTATTTCATCTATAAAAATAATCGTACGGCCAATTCCTGTTCTTTGACGTTCTATAGCACTGGCTAACAGCTTACGCAATTCAGGGACTCCTGACGAAACAGCATTAATTGATTCAAATATACTTCCAGTTAATTCAGCAATAACTTTGGCAAGTGTTGTTTTTCCAGTCCCTGGCGGTCCATAAAAGATTATAGATGGTATGGAATCATTTTCAATCATACGCCGCAAATAGCTGTTTTTACCTATAACCTTTTCTTGTCCAACGAAGTCAACCAGATTTTTTGGTCTCATTTTATCAGCTAATGGCTTCGGCGCCATACTCGTAAATAAGCTATCCATCATCACTATAACCTCCTGACTGCTTTAATTATAAAAAAGGCACCAGCCAACAGCCAGCGCCTAAAAAATCATTCTTTGTTCAATATGTCACGAACTATCAACGAACCAATTAAAAGTCCTGCTGTAGCTGGCACAAACACAAGGCTTCCTGGTACTTCTGATTTTATTGTTTTTTGCGGTTCTTCAACCGAAAATACTACCTTTACGCCACTAACTATGCCAGCTTGTCGCAACTTAGCTCGAACCGCTCTGGCTAAAGGACACGTATGAGTTTTTGATACATCTGCAACCTTAAGCATTTGAGGATCTAGTTTATTGCCTGTACCCATAGCCGAAATTATTGGAATATGATTGGTTGCTGCGGAAACAATCAAATCTACTTTTGAGCCAACGCTGTCAATAGCATCAGCTATATAAGAATATTTGCGTCCAAAAACAGTATCAAATTCTCCAGGATTATAGAATTTATCGTAAATTTCAATGCAACATTCAGGATTTATATCCAGTAACCGATCACGCAAAACAATTGTTTTGCTCATCCCCATAGTAGATTGTAAGGCAGGAAGTTGACGATTTATATTACTTGACGCAATAAAATCAGAATCTACCAGTAATAAATTGCCTATGCCACTTCTTGCTAAAGACTCAGCAACATATGAACCAACTCCACCCAAACCTACAACAGCTACTGCTGCAGATTGAAGCTTTTTTATCGCATCTTTACCGATGACTATTTCAACACGGCTTAAATCCATTTTCTACCCCTAAAAAATTGCCCCACAATGCCGTCTTTTTTCCAAGTTTTGAACCTGCATGTGCAGGTGGGTGCCCTCCCGACCACTTCTGATGTCCACTCAAGGAGGCTTATCATCAGTGGCAGGCGCTCTAGGCTCCCAATGTAAAAGTGTTGGCTCAAAACATGGATTTTTAACGCGCACCGCAGGGGTGTGATCTAGCTTAATATTATATTAACAGAAAATGATAATATTATCAAATTTATGCTTTATATTAATTCTCTTTTTTAACTACGGTTGATCTAATATGCAACTCTCTAAGTTGTTTTTCTTCAACATCATTAGGAGCCTGAGACATCAAGCAGCTTGCGCTTTGTGTTTTCGGGAAAGCAATAACATCGCGAATTGAAGGACGTTTTGCCATTATCATAATTAATCTGTCCAAACCAAAAGCTAAGCCGCCATGCGGTGGTGCACCAAATTCAAAAGCATCCATAAGGAATCCGAATTTTTCTCTCGCCTGCTCATCAGTAAGACCAATAGCTGCGAAAACTTCTTTTTGGACGTCTCTGCGATGGATACGTATACTGCCGCCACCAATTTCAGTACCATTAAGTACCATATCATAAGCTTTAGCATAAACGCGTCCAGGATCAGACTCCAAATATTGCAAATCTTCATCACGAGGAGATGTAAACGGATGATGCATAGCAACAAAACGTTTTTCCTCATCATCATATTCAAACATTGGGAAATCAACAACCCAGGCAAAAGCCAATTTGTCTTCATCAATAAGATTCAGACGTTTAGCCATTTCAAGACGAAGCGCGCCCAAAGCCTGTGCAACAACAGCCTTCTTATCAGCTACAAATAATAGCAAGTCTCCTGGTACAGCAGCACCGGTGCTCAAAATAGCTTTCATCTGTTCGTCACTAAAGAATTTAGCGATAGGAGATTTAATGCTGCCGTCTTCATTAACTATGATCCAGGCAAGACCCTTTGCTCCGTAAATGTTGACAAATTCAACCAAGCCATCTAATTCTCTGCGGGCAATGCTGCCGTAACCTTTGACATTGATAGCTTTAACTTGCCCAGCATCCTCAAGAACAGCGTTGAATACTTTAAAATCAGAACCTTTGACAGCCTCTGACATATCAAGTAATTCCATATCAAAACGCAAATCAGGTTTATCAGAGCCATAACGATTCATTGCTTCATCCCAAGTCAAACGTTTGAATGGTACTTCAAGGTCCCTATCCAAAGCACCCTTGAAAATGTAAGAAATTAAGCCTTCCATCATTTCCATGACATCTTCTGATTCGACAAAAGACATTTCCATATCTAGCTGGGTAAACTCTGGTTGACGGTCAGCGCGTAAGTCTTCATCGCGGAAGCAACGAGCAATCTGGAAGTAACGTTCCATACCGGAAACCATTAAAAGTTGTTTGAAAATCTGTGGTGATTGTGGCAAAGCATAGAACTTACCAGGATTAACTCTGCTAGGCACCAGATAATCACGAGCTCCTTCCGGAGTACTCTTAGTTAACATCGGAGTTTCAATTTCTATAAATGAGCGGTTATCAAGGAAATCGCGCATCAATTTAGTAACTTTATGACGTAAAATTAAATTTTTCTGCATTTCTGGACGGCGTAAATCAAGATAACGATAACGCAATCTAACGTTTTCATCGACGTCCACACCATCCTGAATGTAAAAAGGAGGTGTTTTAGCAGTATTCAATATTTCTAAAGAAGAAGCCTCGATTTCAATTTCGCCAGTAGGTATATTACGATTAATTGTCTCTTCAGTTCTTAAACGTACACTGCCTGTAATACTTACAACAAATTCATTACGCACATCTTCGGCAACTTTAAATGAATCACCGGCTGTTTCTGTATCAATAACAATCTGGACGATGCCTGAACGATCACGCAAATCAATAAAAATCAAGCCACCATGGTCACGGCGTTTTGCAACCCAACCACTTAAAGTTACCTGTTGACCAGCTTCTGCTGCCGTTAACAATCCGCAATGATGACTGCGCTTAAAACATTTACTCATTTTCTCGCACCTCTGTTTTACATAAAATTGACTTAATATAATCCATTTTAACTTCAGTCTGTTCACTGGTTTTCATATCACGCAAAACAACAAAACCACGTGATACTTCATCTTCACCAAAAATCAATACTTTTTCAGCCTGCAGACGATTCGCCTGTTTCATCTGCGCTTTCATGCTTCTACCCAAACTATCAATTTCTGCCTTCAACCCAGCTTCTCTTAATTCCGTAACGGTTTTGAAGGCCAGAGCAGCATATTGCGCTGCGGGTGATACTATAAACACATCAACAGAATTCTCTTGTGTCGCAAGAAGTTCTTGTTTTTCCAGCGCCAGTAAAACCCTTTCCATACCAATAGCAAAACCAATGCCAGGAGTTTCAGGCCCCCCCACTTCGCTTACAAGGCCGTCATAACGCCCACCACCACCAACTGCACTTTGTGCTCCAAGTGGCGAATATTGAATTTCAAAAGCCGTCTTAGTGTAATAATCAAGTCCACGAACCAAATTTGGATCTATTTCAAATTCCAGGTTTACTGTTTGTAACAAATCCTGCAATTGGCTAAAATGTTCTTTACATTCATCACAGAGACACTCCGTTAATGATGGAGCACCTTGGGCTAATTCCTTGCATTTCTCATTCTTACAATCCAAAATACGCAAAGGATTGCGATCATAACGAGATCTGCAGTCCTCACATAATTCACCAAGTTTAGGTGCAAAAAATGCCTGGAGTTTTTCTCTATGAATAGGTCGGCATTTTGGACATCCAACAGAGTTTATCAGTAACCTTAAATCCTTAAGTCCCAGTTCTCTTAAAATCTGCACAGCAAGCATAATTACCTCAGCATCAATTAAAGCATTACTAGTGCCCAATGCTTCTACACCAAACTGATGGAATTGACGCAATCTGCCAGCCTGTGGTCTATCATAACGGAACATTGGTCCCATATAGAATAATTTTGTTGGTCCTGGTTCCGCATATAATTTGTTTTCAATATATGCTCTGACAACTGAAGCAGTATTTTCAGGACGTAATGTAATACTTCTGTTACCGCGATCGTTAAAAGTATACATCTCTTTTTCTACTACATCAGTTGTATCACCGATACCGCGCAAAAATAGTTCTGTGTGTTCAAAAATTGGCGTGCGGATTTCTTGATAACCATATAGATCACTAATGCATCGCATAACTTTTTCTACATGACGCCAAGCACCAACGCTTGCCGGCAAAATATCTTTTGTTCCCCTTGGGGCAGATGTCAGCAATTTTATTCCTCCTGTTCATATCTTAAAGCAATTGTTTCAGCTCTTTTTGCAAATAATTGTTTTGCATTAGTTTTATAATCATAAAAGTTTTTTGGCATATGGAACTTATATAAATGATGTCCATCCGAAGCAGGAACTTTAGTTGCAGATGATGGCCCAATACCTATTACAGTATACTGTTCTTCCATCATTTGCATATTATAGATGCATTCCGTTCCCGGCTTAGCATAACCAATATTGGCGAGATTACCTAGCATATAGTGCTGGCGGTATAAATAATACGGACTTATGCCAAGTTTTTCAGCAACTAACGATGCATAATCAAATACAAGAGAAGCTTCGTCAGCAGAAATAAATTCATAGTCCTTACATATTTGAAAAAGAGGAGATGTTTTTTTCAAAGCAAGTGTGTGAACTGTAAGGTTTTCAGGATAAAAGTCAAGCATCTTGTCCAAAGAATACTCAATGTCTTTTATTCTTTCCTGCGGCAAACCAACAATCAAGTCCATATTCACTACCGGAATGTTTCCTTTACGGATTGCAGTAAAAGCATCATAAACTTGCTTAACTGTGTGCTGTCTGCCAATAGTAACTAATGTTCTGTCATGCATCGTTTGTGGATTTATGCTGATTCGGTTAACACCGGCTTCTTCCATAGCATGGAGCTTATCAGCTGTTAAACAGTCTGGTCTTCCCGCTTCCACAGTAAATTCATCTATCAAACCAATAGAAAAATTAGTACTGACACATTTCATTAGTTTTTGAAAAAAAATATCATTCAAACTGGTCGGTGTACCACCGCCAATGTAAAGCGATTTAATACGTAGACCATACATACTTACTAATTGTACCACAGCCCGTATATCTTCTTCAACGCTGTTGCAAAAGTTTTGCTGGAATTCTTCATCAGCAGGCATGATTCCTGCCGGGAAGGAACAATACAAGCACCTAGAAGGGCAATAAGGTACCCCGATATATATTGCAATATCCTTAAAAGATCTTGATAAAATAGAATTTTGCTTTTTGGCAATATCTGAAATAAGCTTTGCATTGCTGCCTGATAACAAATATTTTTCTACCAGGACCTTCTCAGGATCATTGCCCGCAAACAAAATCTTATTGGCAAGCTTGCCCGGTCTGACTCCTGTCAAGACTCCCCAGGCAGGGTCTGATACTCCAAAAGCTTGTTTAAGCGCTGAAAGTATTACAATTTTTGCACAACGGGCCCATTCACCACGTTCTGCTTTTGTTTCTAATTTACATTCAGTTGAAAATTTGATGCCTGCCGAATCTCTGAAATCAGCACCACAAATCGAAAAAGCTTTATCTGAAGGCTCTGCCCTCAAATAAAGCTCACCGACAATATTATCTTCCTGTACTTTAACTGCTGTAAAACCCAGGAGCATTAATAGGTCTGACAGCGGCTTGTCCAGGTTAAAAGGTAAATTTCTTGTTTTTAACAATACTTTTTTTAGATTATCCAATGATTTACTGTACCTTCTTATCTTCACTGAAATGCCAAAGATGCTTATAAAGCACTTTGCAGACCGCAGCCACCGGAACGGCAAAAAGCAAACCCAAAATTCCAAATAATTTGGCCCCAATCAAGAGACTTAAAATCAAAAGAACCGGGTGCAGTTGGATTGATTTTCCCATAATTTTAGGCATTAAATAGTGCGCATCTATTTGATAAAAAACAAAATAAAATAATGCTATTTTCAACGCTAAAACAGGAGAATCGGCATAAGCAAGAAAAGTTGCCGGTACAGCAACCACGATCGGCCCAACTACAGGTACAACTTCAGCTATCATTGCCAAAAAACCTAAAATCAGTGGATAATCAATGCCAAGCAAATAAACGCCAGCAGTAATGCAAACACCAACTAGCAATGACAATTTGAACATACCCCTGACATAAGCACTAAGCACATCGCCAAGCTCATCTAATATAGCGGCTATCCGTGGCTGCGCATCATAAGAAAAAATATCAATGACTAATTTTCTTAGTTCACGCCAGTCTTTTAAAAAATAAAAAGCAAGAAATGGCACTACTATGAGCCCAACAAGCAAGACCGCCATCTCAAAAGTAGATTTTACCAATGATTTCATCATTTCTAAAATATAACTCATCGCCCAAGCCAATAAGCTGTCAATTAGTGATAATAAGTTTGACGGCAATTCTGACCTTGTCTGCTGGTCCAAGCCGAGCCAGTCCAAATTGGAGGAATCAACTTTTTGCATATAGTCAGGCAATTCCTTTAAGAACAGGTTAACTTCGCCAAAAAGAGGCAAAACAATCAATTTGGCAATTAAGTAAAAGAAACCAGACATAGCAACAAACGCTAGGAAAATTGCCATAGCTTGCGGTATTCGCTTTTTACCAGGCCCTACAGGTATCTTCTCGAATACTTTAGCAACAGGGTGCAAAACAAAAGCTAATGCAACCGCGAGCATTATCGGGAAAAGAAATGCTGCGATATGGTAGAAAACAAAAAAAGCAGCAAATGCACACGCTAGTTTAAACACAGTATTGTTCTTATAACTATTAATCAGATCATTCATTATAATTATTGCAGAAACGGATTTCTGCGTCTCTCCCAACCTATAGTTGTCGCCGGGCCATGTCCGGGCAACAATTTCATTTCATCTGGCAATACCATGATTTTTGTTTTTATAGAATGCAATATTTGCGAATAAGAACCTCCTGGTAAATCTGTTCGACCAATTGATTCGGAAAAAATAGTATCACCACAGAAAACAGTATCTCCGCAAAGCAAGCAAACCCCGCCCTTGGTATGGCCTGGAGTGGCTACAACCTGAAATTTTAGTCCGGCAGCTGTTATTGTTTCACCATCAACCAAAAATTCATCCGTTGCCTTGAATTCCCGTCCAGCTCCCATATAAACTGACAGGTTGCTGCTGGCCTTAGTAAGCATGTCAGCATCGGCTTCGGAAATATATACTTTGGCCCCTGTAGCCTCTCTTACTTCATCAACCGCCATTATATGGTCACTATGACCATGAGTTAAAAATATAGCTTCAATAGTTATTCCTTTTTGCTTAATTTTTTCAAGAATCTGATCTGCGTCACCGCCCGGATCAACTACAACACCAGTTTTTTGCTCTTCATTTATAACCAAATAGCAGTTTGTACCTATTACTCCTACTTCCATTGCAATAATTTTCATCAAAGTCCTCCACTATTAAAATATCTTTTTGCTATCCAACATAATAGTCACTGGGCCATCATTATATAACATGACAGACATGTGCGCCTGAAATTGCCCAGTTTCAGTTTTAAAACCATCTTCCTTTGACAATTCGACAAAATTTTCATAATACATTCTTGCTATTTCTGGTGAAGCCGCGTTTTCGAAAGACGGCCTCCGTCCTTTACGACAGTCAGCATACAAAGTAAACTGGGAAACTACAAGCAGCTGGCCCTGCACATCCCTGACGGACAAATTCATTTTGCCTTGCATATCTTCAAATATACGTAAATTCGTAATTTTATCGTACAAATATTTTAAATCTTCATCAGAATCTTGTTTCTCTACGCCTAGAAGAATAAGTAATCCTTCATTTATCTTGCCAACAATATCAGCATCTACCTTGACCTCTGCTTGAGAAACTCGCTGTATTACTGCTCGCAAATACTTAACCCCCTATTGAAGTTGAAATAATACGTTCAACATTGTATA
>CAZCMY010000003.1:0-37319 GCA_964500055.1 uncultured Acidaminococcales bacterium
GCAGCAGCTGAATATTCCTTTATTATTGCTGTACCATTGATGTTTGTGGCTTGCACTTATGATTTGATGAAGAACATGTCGGCTTTGAGCATGAATGATTTATACTTACTGGCAATAGGTTTTGTTGTTTCCTTTGTGGTTGCATATATCTCAATTCTTTGGTTTATTGGTTTTCTTAATCGTTCAAGGTTGACAAGTTTTGCATATTATCGTATTATAATGGCCGTGGTGACTTTGTGGTATTTTTACTTGTAATGTCTTTGCCGCTTTTCGTAAAACTGTAAAAATTTTACGATATTTTGAAAAAAGTTAAAAAAGGTATTGACAAGTTTATCCGCATCTTATATACTAATCAATGTCACTAATGCAGCGCTGGCGTAGCTCAATCGGTAGAGCAACTGACTTGTAATCAGTAGGTTGAGGGTTCAATTCCTTTCGCCAGCTCCAAAAGTTCATAACGGAGAGGTTCCCGAGTGGTTAAAGGGAGCAGACTGTAAATCTGCCGCTTCTGGCTTCGAAGGTTCGAATCCTTCCCTCTCCACCAACTTTTAATTATTGGTGTACCTTTTATCGCGGGGTGGAGCAGTTGGTAGCTCGTCGGGCTCATAACCCGAAGGTCGTTGGTTCAAGTCCAGCCCCCGCAACCATGATTTTGCTGATGTAGCTCAGTCGGCAGAGCGTATCCTTGGTAAGGATAAGGTCACCAGTTCAATCCTGGTCATCAGCTCCAGTAAGTTATCTTCATAATGGCGGCGTAGCTCAGTTGGCTAGAGCATTCGGTTCATACCCGGAGTGTCCGCGGTTCAAATCCGTGCGCCGCCACCAAATTAAAATAAACCTCGTTATGAGGTTTTTTCTTTATTTTAAATAAAAAATTATAAAATATTTGTTTCTTCAATAATTATTAGCAGGAATTTTTCATATCTGGTCGAATCACCAAAATGGTTATATTATTTAGAAAAACTAAATTAACTTGGAGGTAGTAAATAATGGCAAAACAAAAATACGAAAGAACCAAACCCCATGCTAATATCGGCACCATCGGTCACGTAGATCATGGTAAGACGACATTGACAGCAGCTATTACGAAAGTATTGGCAAAATCAGGCGGCGCACAATTCATGGACTACTCCATGATTGATAAAGCACCGGAAGAAAGAGAACGCGGTATCACCATCAACACCGCTCACGTAGAATACGAGACAGCAACTCGCCACTATGCACACGTTGACTGCCCAGGCCATGCTGACTATGTTAAGAACATGATCACCGGCGCAGCACAAATGGACGGCGCAATCCTGGTAGTAAGCGCAGCAGACGGCCCGATGCCACAAACACGCGAACACATCCTTCTTGCTCGTCAAGTAGGCGTACCAGCAATGGTAGTGTTCCTGAACAAAGCAGACATGGTAGATGATCCGGAACTGATCGAACTCGTAGAGATGGAAGTTCGTGAACTTCTTTCCAGCTATGATTTCCCTGGCGATGACATTCCTGTAATCGTAGGTTCCGCATTGAAAGCACTCGAAGGAGACCCTGTTTACGAAGCAAAAATCGAAGAATTGATGGCAGCAGTAGATGCTTACATTCCAATTCCAGAACGCGCAACAGACAAACCTTTCCTGATGCCGATAGAAGACGTATTCACAATTACCGGCCGTGGCACAGTAGCAACAGGTCGTGTAGAGCGTGGAACAATTAAAGTAGGCGAGACTGTAGAAATCGTCGGCATGACCGAAGAAAAGAGATCCACAGTAGTAACCGGCGTAGAAATGTTCCGCAAACTGATGGACCAAGCAGTAGCAGGCGACAACATCGGCTGTCTGCTCCGTGGTGTTGAACGTAAAGACATTCAACGCGGTCAAGTACTTGCAAAACCAAACAGCATTCATCCGCACACAAAATTCAAAGCGGAAGTATATGTACTGACCAAAGAAGAAGGCGGCCGTCATACACCGTTCTTCAACGGCTATCGCCCACAATTCTATTTCCGTACAACTGACGTAACCGGCGTAGCTGAGTTGCCAGAAGGTATTGAAATGGTAATGCCTGGCGATAACGTAACAATGGAAGTAGAACTTATTACTCCGATCGCCCTCGAACCAGGTCTTCGTTTCGCTATCCGCGAAGGCGGCCGTACCGTTGGCGCAGGCGTTGTTGCTGCTATCGAAGAGAAATAATTACCAGCCAAAAATGTTAAAGAAAGAGGCCGGTCTGAGAATGGCCGGCCTCATGATTTTTAAATAAACAGTGGTTGACATAAAGTGTCAGCTATGTTACGCTATATTAGCGACAATTTTAGAATAGTAGATTTTTAGCGGTAAGAGAGGTGTGAAATAATGGCTAAGGCTGGGGCACGTAATGGTATTACTCTAGCTTGCACAGAGTGCAAACAACGTAATTACCAGACAAATAAGAATAAGAAAAACGATCCTGATCGTATTGAGCTTAATAAATATTGCAAATTCTGCAAAAAACACACTTTGCATAAAGAAACAAAATAATTTTTTTATTTCTGGCGGGTTGTGTTATTATTAGCTATTGGGCAAGGATGTGAAAAGATGGCCGTTTCGGACATGACAAACGTGAAAAAGATCAACGGAGTCTCTCTTTTTTTGCGTGAAGTAAAGGTTGAACTTAAAAAAGTAACTTGGCCTACGAAAAAACAGCTGATCGCGTATACTGTCGTTGTTTTTATCACGGTTTTCATGATTGCAACGTTGATTTGGGTCATTGATTCCTTCTTCAGTGTCGCTTTCCGTTGGTTATTGAAAGGCTAAGACTCAAGGAGGTAGGGAAAGGTTTATGCTTTCCCGCTGTTTATGGAATCAGAAAAACGCTGGTATGTTATTCATACCTATTCTGGATATGAGAATAAAGTAACTGCCAATTTGGAACGCAAGATTCACTCCCTGGGTATGGAAAATGAAATTTTCAATGTCCTGGTTCCTATGGAAGATGAAGTTGAAGTCAAAGACGGCAAGAAAAAGGTCACTTCCAAGAAAGTCTTTCCTGGCTATGTCCTGGTAGAGATGATCGTAAATGACCGCTCTTGGTATGCTGTCCGCAATACTCCTGGTGTAACTGGCTTCGTTGGCTCAGGCTCGAAACCAATTCCTCTCACCGATGTCGAAGTAACAAGAATACTTGGACACATGGGCATTGCAAATAAGCATCCTAAAATTGATATTAAGTTACAACAGTTGGTGCGTCTCAATGCCGGACCTTTCATGGGTTGTATCGGCAGGGTCGCTGAAATCAATGAAGAACGTGGAAAACTAAAAGTTTTGGTTGAAATGTTCGGACGTGAAACCCCTGTTGAAATTGATTTTACACAAGTTGAAGAAACAGAATAATAAGGAGGTGTGAACAAATGCCGAAAAAAGTTATAAAAATGGTAAAATTACAGGTTCCTGCTGGCAAAGCTACACCGGCTCCACCGGTTGGTCCTGCGCTTGGTCAAGCTGGTGTTAATATCATGGCTTTTGTTAAAGACTTTAATGAACGTACAGCTAAACAAGCTGGCCTCATCATTCCGGTAGAAATCACCGTGTTTGAAGATCGTTCCTTTACTTTCATAACAAAAACTCCGCCGGCTGCAGTGCTTTTGAAAAAAGCTGCCGGTCTTGAAAGAGCATCTGGTGAACCAAACAAGAAAAAAGTTGCAAAACTTGGCCGCGATAAAGTCCGTGAAATTGCTGAAAGCAAAATGGAAGACCTTAACGCTGCTGATGTTGAAGCTGCAATGAGAATGATTGAAGGTACTGCCCGCAGCATGGGTATCACCATCGTCGACTAATTTCGACACATTAAGTGGGAGGTCTTTGACCGCTTATACCACAAGGAGGATTTAAAATGGCAAAAACTGGTAAAAAATACCAAGAAGCAGCTAAATTAATTGACGCTGCAAAACTTTACTCTCCAAAGGAAGCTGTGGAGCTTGTAAAGAAAACTTCTGTAACTAAATTCGACAGTTCTGTTGAAGTGGCAGTAAGATTGGGCGTTAACCCTAAATATGCTGACCAACAAGTACGTGGTGCGCTTGTACTTCCTCATGGTACTGGTAAAAGCAAGACCGTTTTGGTTTTTGCTAAAGGTGCTAAGATTCAGGAAGCTGAAGCAGCTGGTGCTGATTATGTAGGATCTGAAGAGCTTGTTACCAAAATTCAAGGTGGTTGGACCGATTTCGACGTTGCAGTTGCAACACCGGATATGATGGGTCTTGTTGGTCGTCTTGGTAAAATTTTGGGACCAAAAGGCTTGATGCCTAACCCAAAAGTTGGCACAGTAACCATGGATGTTGCTCGTGCAGTTAATGAAATTAAAGCTGGTAAGATTGAGTATCGTACCGATAAAGCTGGTAATGTTCAAACTTCTATTGGTAAAGTTTCCTTTACTGAAGAACAACTTCTGGAAAACTATATTACTTTGGTTGAAACTTTGATTAAAGTAAAACCATCCGGTGCAAAAGGACAGTACATTAAATCTGTAACGTTGTCCACAACAATGGGACCTGGCGTGACTGTTGATGTATTGAAAGCTTCCAGCAACAAATAAGAAGCTTAGCAATCATTATCATAAAATCATATCGAAAAAGATTATCGGGCCGTAGACAGTGGGTGCAGCTTGCTGCATAAAGATGAAAATCGCCTGCCGAGGCTGGAGACGTATAGATTATTGTGCTTACGACCTCCGGCTGCGTGCCGAGAGGTCTTTTTGATTGATAATATTCTAACGAGGAGGTGTATTGTATGGCAGTTATTAGACCTGAAAAAGTAGCAAAAATTGCTGAAGTTAAGGAACTTTTAACGAACTCTAAATGCACTATTTTAGTTGACTACTGCGGCTTAACCGTAGCACAGGATACTAAATTGAGACGCGCTATGCGTCAAGCCGGCGTCAAATACAGCGTTGTGAAGAATACTTTTGTTCGCATTGCTGCTCAAGAAGCTGGTATTGAAGGATTGGATAGCTTCTTGGAGAAAAACACCGCGATTGCGTCTTCCCCTGAAGATCCAGTTGTAGTAGCAAAGATTCTTACAGATTTTGCTAAAGAAAACAAGGTAATGACTATCAAAGCCGGTATTCTTGATGGCAAAGTAATCGGTGCTGAAGATATTAAAGCACTCGCAAGCTTGCCTTCACGCGAAGTATTGCTCGCGAAAATGCTTGGCAGCATGATGTCCCCAGTTTCCGGATTGGCAAACGTGTTGCAAGGAACTATCCGCAACTTCGTTTATGTTCTGGATGCAGTTCGCAAAGAAAAAGAATCTGCATAAGCAATTTAAGGCAAGTTAGTTAGGGATAATCCCTACAAATAAAAAAAAGAAATTTTTGGAGGTATATATTATGACTAAAGAACAAATTATGGAAGCCATTGAATCAATGACAGTACTCGAACTTTCCGAATTGGTGAAAGCTCTTGAAGAAAAATTCGGCGTTTCTGCATCAGCTCCAGTAGCTGTAGCAGCAGCAGCTCCTGCAGCAGCAGCAGCAGCTGAAGAAAAAACTGAATTCGACGTAATCCTTGCTTCTGCTGGTGCTAGCAAGATCAACGTTATCAAAGTTGTTCGCGAAGTAACTGGTCTTGGCTTGAAAGAAGCTAAAGAACTCGTTGACGGAGCTCCAAAAGCTGTAAAAGAAAAAATCTCCAAAGCTGATGCTGATGCTTTGAAAGCTAAACTTGAAGAAGCTGGCGCAACTGTTGAAGTAAAATAATCTTTGAGATTAGAAAGAACCCTCTTAATGAGGGTTCTTTTTTTGTTTAAAAAGAGTTGACATAACATGAACAACGTGATAAAATACTGTTCTACAATGAGCTAGGATTGTGTAATCAATAAACGGCACGGGGACTCAGTGGTTGAGTATCGTGTTTGGTTCATATCGGGGAGATGGAGTGTGTTGATACTCATCGAATAATAAGCAAGGTCCTTACAATAATAGGATAAGAGCCTTGCTGTTTTTTTCGTTTTTTGAAGCACACTTATTTGTTTCTGCCTGAAAAATTTTTTAAAGGGGTGAGGAAATAAATGTTTAAACCGGTTCCAATAGGAAACAGGACTCGGTATAGCTATGCAAGGATTGTAGAAGTCCTTAAAATGCCTCATTTGATTGACCTCCAGAAAAAGTCGTATGAGTGGTTCATGCGCGAAGGTCTATGTGAAATATTTAAAGATATTTCACCAATCAAAGATTTTACAGGTAATTTGGAACTATCCTTTGAAGGCTTTTCCTTGGGCGAAGCTAAGTATAATGTTGAAGAATGCAAAGAACGTGACGCGAGTTATTCGGCACCGTTAAATGTCAATGTTAGACTTTTATACAAAGAAACTGGTGAAATTAAAGAATCTAAGGTTTTCATGGGCGATTTTCCTCTGATGACCGAAACAGGCACCTTCATTATAAATGGTGCTGAACGTGTTATAGTAAGCCAGTTAGTAAGATCTCCTGGTGTTTATTATAATGCAACTATGGATCCAAGCGGTAAGAAGATTTATGGAACAACAGTTATTCCTAATCGTGGTGCCTGGATAGAATACGAAACTGATATCAATGATGTTATTTATGCACGTGTAGATCGGACAAGAAAATTGCCGGCTACTGTGCTTTTACGTGCTTTGGGTCTTTCAACAAACGACGAGATTGTAAATGCTTTTAACGGACATCCGTCTGTTTTGGCAACCTTGGAAAAGGATACTACTACAGGCACAGAAGAAGCCCTTATCGAAATTTATAAAAAACTTCGTCCGGGCGAACCGCCGACCGCTGAAAATGCGCGTCAGCTTATTGAGAATACCTTTTTTGATCCGAAACGCTATGATCTTGCTAATGTAGGACGTTATAAACTTAACAAAAAACTTGGCTGGCGCAGACGTCTTCTGGACAAAACTTTAGCAGAACCTCTTGTAGATGCTTCTACAGGTGAAATCATTCTGGATGCCGGTGTAAAAATCGGTGAAGAAGCTATCGACAAAATCGAGCAAAGCGGTATTTACAACGATGGTGCTTTGCATTCTGCCATGATCGACATGAAAGGTCAGCCGATGAAGCTGATGTTTACTGCCGATATTCATGAAAAACACCGTACAATTACCGCAGAAGACATTCTTGCTTCTTTCGGTTATTTGCTGAACCTGATGGATGGTCTTGGCAATCCTGATGACATCGATCATCTTGGTAACCGTCGTGTCCGCAGCGTTGGTGAATTACTGCAAAATCAATTCCGTATAGGTCTTGCCCGTATGGAACGTGTTGTTAAAGAAAGAATGACAATTCAAGATATTGAAGTTATTACGCCTCAGGCTTTGATCAACATCCGTCCGGTTGTTGCTTCAATTAAAGAATTCTTTGGTTCCAGCCAGTTGTCCCAATTCATGGACCAAAACAATCCTTTGGCAGAACTTACTCATAAACGCAGATTGTCAGCACTTGGACCTGGTGGTCTCAGTCGTGAGCGTGCAGGCTATGAAGTCCGCGACGTTCATCACTCCCACTATGGCCGTATGTGTCCTATTGAAACTCCTGAAGGCCCGAACATCGGCCTTATCGGTTCACTTTCCACTTTTGCTGTAATCAACCGTTTCGGTTTCATGGAAACCCCTTATCGTAAGGTTGACAAGAAAAATCGTAAGGTAACGGACGAAATTGTTTATGTTACGGCAGACGAAGAAGATGAGTACGTTATTGCTCAGGCCAATGAGCCTTTGGCTGATGATGGCACCTTCCTTGACGAGCGTGTAACAGCCCGTTATCAGAATGAAGTTCTTTCAATTCCAGCCGAGCAGGCTGACTATATGGACGTTTCGCCGAAACAGGTTGTTTCTATTGCAACTGCGTTGATTCCATTCCTGGAAAACGATGATGCTAACCGTGCCTTGATGGGTGCGAACATGCAGCGTCAGGCTGTGCCGCTTCTTTGCACACAGTCACCTGTTGTTGGAACTGGTATGGAATACAAAGTAGCCGTCGATTCCGGCGTATGTATTCTTGCTAAAAATGCAGGTACGGTTGTTCGCGTCGCTGCTGACGAAATTCGTGTTCAGAGCGCGAAGGGTACCGATGTTTATGAACTTTTGAAATTCAAACGTTCTAATCAGGGAACCTGCGTTAACCAAAGACCGATAGTTAAGAAAGGCGAAGCTGTCGTTGAAGGTCAGGTATTGGCTGATGGACCAGCTACTGACCACGGCGAACTTGCACTTGGCCATAATGTTATCGTTGCTTATATGCCTTGGGAAGGCTATAACTACGAAGATGCTATTTTGTTGAATGAAGACCTGGTTAAGGCTGATGTTTTCACTTCTATTCATATTGAAGAATACGATTGTGATGCTCGTGACACCAAACTTGGTGCCGAGGAAATTACTCGCGATATTCCTAATGTTGCTGAAGAGGCTCTGAAGGATCTTGATGAACGCGGTATAATCCGTATTGGTGCTGAAGTTCGTCCTGGCGATATTCTTGTTGGTAAGGTTACACCAAAAGGTGAAACTGAACTGACTGCTGAAGAACGTCTTTTACGTGCTATTTTTGGTGAAAAAGCCCGCGAAGTACGTGACAGTTCCCTGCGTGTTCCACATGGCGAAGCTGGTAAAATTGTCAGCGTGAAGGTGTTCACCCGCCAAAACGGCGATGAACTGCCACCTGGCGTTAACGAGCAGGTACGTGTACATATTGCTCAGAAGCGTAAGATTTCTGAAGGCGATAAGATGGCAGGCCGTCACGGTAACAAGGGTGTTGTTTCCCGCATTATGCCACGTGAAGACATGCCGTTCCTGCCGAATGGCCAACCTGTTCAGGTTGTTCTTAATCCATTGGGCGTACCGAGCCGTATGAATATCGGACAAATTTTGGAAGCACATCTTGGCTGGGCTGCCTGTGCTCTTGGCTTGAAAATTGAAGCCGGAGATGTTGGTCTTGCCGAACAATTAAAACAATATGATTATGATGCTGATAAATATGGTATGCCTGAAGTTGTTGAGCACGCTGTTAAGATGGCGGTCCCAGTATTTGACGGTGCACATGAGCAAGACTTGAAGGACACTTTGGCCTTGGCAGAAGTTGATCCTAGCGGCAAAACCGTTCTTTACGATGGCCGTACTGGTGAACCATTCGATAACAAGGTCACTGTAGGCTGCGTTTACATGCTGAAACTGCATCATCTTGTCGATGATAAGATTCATGCTCGTTCTACAGGCCCGTACTCTTTGGTTACCCAACAGCCTCTTGGTGGTAAAGCACAATTCGGCGGACAAAGGTTCGGTGAAATGGAAGTTTGGGCACTTGAAGCTTATGGTGCTGCTTATACCTTGCAGGAAATCATTACCGTTAAGTCCGATGATGTCGTGGGTCGTGTGAAGACTTATGAAGCTATCGTTAAGGGTGAGAATATTCCTGAACCTGGCGTACCTGAATCCTTCAAAGTACTTGTCAAAGAACTGCAGAGTATCGGTCTCGATATTAAAGTTCTTAACGAGGATGAAGAAGAAATTTCAATGCGCGACAATGATGAAGATATTGTCGAAACAGCTCGTGAGCTTGATTTAAATCTTGTTGGCGAAATGCCTGCAGCTCCTCCAGCTGAAAAGAAGGAAGAGTTTGCTGAGAGCGGCGAAGCAAGTGACGATCTTGACTTAATTGCTGACGTTGGCAACATTAGCCTTGATAATTTTGATGACAAAGATGACAAAGAAGACTTCAATGGGATCACCGAAGATCATGATGGTTCCAAAGACGATTTTGAGTAGAAGGGAGCGATCGATTCTTGTTGGACGTAAATAATTTTGACTCAATGCGTATCGGTCTGGCTTCACCAGAACAAATCAGAGACTGGTCATATGGTGAAGTGCGCAAACCTGAAACAATTAACTACAGAACTTTAAAACCTGAACGTGATGGTTTGTTTTGTGAAAGAATCTTTGGACCAACTAAAGACTGGGAATGTCATTGCGGTAAATATAAGAGAATTCGCTACAAGGGTATTATTTGTGATAAATGCGGCGTTGAAGTAACTCGTTCTAAAGTTCGTCGTGACCGTATGGGTCATATTGAACTGGCTGCCCCTGTTTCTCACATCTGGTATTTCAAAGGAATTCCGAGCCGTATGGGTTCCATTCTTGATATTGGGCAACGCTCTTTGGAGAAAGTTCTTTATTTCGCAAATTATATTGTTCTTGATCCGGGCGAAACTCCTCTCACAAAAAAACAGCTTTTAACTGAAGCAGAATATATTGAGAACTACGACAAATATGGTAACCACTTTACCGTTGGCATGGGTGCCGACGCCATTAAGAAATTATTAATGGAAATAGAGTTGGAACCACTTTCTATTCAGCTGCGTGCTGAATTAAAGGTTGAAACCAGTACTCAAAAGCGCCGTAATATTGTTCGTCGTCTTGAAGTATGTGAAGCTTTCTTAAAATCAGGCAATCATCCTGACTGGATGATTCTTGATGTTGTACCGGTAATTCCACCGGAATTGCGTCCTATGGTGCAGTTGGATGGTGGCAGATTTGCTACTTCTGACTTGAACGATCTTTATCGTCGTGTTATTAACCGTAATAATCGTTTAAAAAGACTTTTGGAACTTTCTGCTCCAGATATCATAGTTCGTAATGAAAAAAGAATGCTGCAGGAAGCAGTTGATGCCTTAATTGATAACGGCAGACACGGTCGCCCTGTAACAGGCCCTGGCAATCGTCCTTTGAAATCCTTATCAGATATGCTTAAAGGTAAACAAGGCCGTTTCCGTCAGAACTTGTTGGGTAAACGTGTTGACTATTCCGGCCGTTCAGTTATCGTAGTTGGGCCAGAACTCAAAATGCACCAGTGCGGTCTTCCTAAGGAAATGGCTCTTGAACTTTTCAAACCATTCGTTATGAAGCGCCTTGTCAACAGTGGACAAGCTAATAATATCAAGAGTGCGAAACGCATGGTTGAACGTGCTAATGCAGCTGTTTGGGACGTTCTGGAAGATGTAATCAAAGAACATCCTGTTCTGCTGAACCGTGCACCGACCTTGCATAGACTTGGTATTCAAGCATTTGAACCTATTCTTTCCGAAGGCCGTGCAATCAAATTGCATCCTTTGGTATGTACTGCGTATAATGCCGACTTTGACGGTGACCAAATGGCTGTCCATTTGCCGCTTTCCGCTGAAGCACAGGCAGAAGCACGCATGTTGATGCTTTCAGTCAACAATATTTTGGCTCCGAAAGATGGTAAGCCTGTTGCTGTACCGACACAGGACATGGTTCTTGGTGCCTACTATCTGACCATTTTCAAAGAAAATGCTAAAGGTGAAGGCATGCGTTTCAGCAGCGTGGATGAAGCACTTCTTGCTTATTTCCATGGCGTTGTTGATTTGCAGGCACGGGTTAAAATCGACTTCCCGAATTCCGAAATTTATCCTGAAAAATCAAACGAAGGTTTCAGCCTTGTAACAACCTCGGTCGGCAATGCTATCTTCAACGAAGAACTGCCGCTTGAATTGCGTTACTTCTCCAAAACTAAAGAGGGCTGGAGCTTAGGCAAGCTGGCTGACAAGAAAGAATTAGGACGTATGGTAGCTAAAGCACATAAGCTGTTCGGCAACCTGCGTACTGCAGAAATTCTCGATAAAGTCAAAAAGCTCGGCTATGATAATGCATGTAAAGCAGGTATTTCTATCGCCGTATCGGATATCAAGATTCCGGCCGAGAAAGCAACAATTCTGGCTGCAGCTGAAAAACAAGTTGATAGAACAGAAACAATGTTCCGTCGCGGTTTGATGTCTGAAGATGAAAGATATCGTAAGGTTATTGATTTGTGGACCAAAGCAACTGACGATGTTACTGATGCTTTGATGAAAGATACGCTTGATCCTTTCAACTCAGTTTACATGATGGCTTCCTCAGGTGCCCGCGGTAACGTGCAACAGATTCGTCAGCTCGCTGGTATGCGTGGTTTGATGGCTGATCCATCCGGTCGTATCATTGACCGTCCAATCAAAGCTAACTTCCGTGAAGGTTTGACAGTTTTGGAATACTTTATTTCGACTCACGGCGCACGTAAAGGTTTGGCCGATACAGCGCTGCGTACTGCAGACTCTGGTTATCTGACACGTCGTTTGGTTGACGTTGCACAGGATGTAATTGTTCGTGAGGATGACTGCGACGTTGTTGGCATGAACCTCGTAAAAGAACGCAGCCGTCTGTGCAAGGCTACTATTGGCGCCAGTCAGAATAAATTGAAGGAATTAGTGATTGGCCGCAATCTGGCTGCCAGCGTATTCCATCCAGTTACAGGTGAACTGCTTGTAGAGGCTGATACCGTTATCAGAGAGGATATTCTGAATAAAATCAATGCTGCTAAAGTTATGGAAATCACACTTTATGCAAGAGATGATTTTGACGGCGAAGCTACTGAAAGCATGCAAATCAATGTCAGCGAGGAAAGAGTGCACGAAGTGTTTAAAGAACACATGATGCATCATTTCCTTGGCAAACCACTGGCAGAAAATATTGTAACTGCTGATGGCAAAGTAATGGCTAAAGAAGGAGCAATCCTTGATGAAGCTACAATAGATGCTATTCTTGCGAGCGGAGACGTTCGTGAGGTCAAGGTTCGCAACCACACTATCGAAGGCATTGAAATGGAGGCTATAACTGAAGGTAAGAACAACCAGACAGTTATTGAATCCTTGCGTGACCGTATCGTAGGTCGTCATTTGGCTGAAGATGTTGAAAATGCCAAAGGCAAAATCGTATATCATATTAACGATTACATTACCGATGATATGGCTGATAAGATTGCTGAATTGAGAACAAAAGTCAAGATTCGTTCTGTACTTAACTGCAAATCCAGATTTGGTGTTTGCCGTAAATGCTATGGCCGCAATCTTGCAACTGGCAAAATGGTTGATGTTGGTGAGGCAGTTGGTACAATTGCAGCACAATCAATCGGTGAGCCGGGCACACAGCTTACAATGCGTACTTTCCATACCGGCGGTGTTGCCGGCGACGATATTACACAAGGTTTGCCGCGTGTCGAAGAATTGTTTGAAGCACGTAAACCAAAACATCCTGGTATTCTCAGTGAACATGCAGGCCGTGTTCGTTTTGCCGAAAAAGATGGCGCCCGCCGCGTCATAATCGTGCAGGAAAGCGGCGAAGAAGAAACCTATGCTATTCCTTACGGTTCTAAGATACATGTTGTCGAAGGCGCCATTATCAATGTCGGCGACAGGTTGACAGAAGGTTCTCTCAATCCACATGATATTCTGCGTATCAGTGGTGTAAGGGCAACACAACGTTACCTTGTACAACAAGTTCTGGGCGTTTACAAATCTCAGGGCGTTGAAATCAACGACAAGCATATTGAAGTTGTAGTACGTCAGATGATGCGTAAAATCCGTATTGATGAGTCAGGTGATACTGCGATGCTGCCGGGTGAAATTGTGGACGTATCCGAGTTTGATTCTCAAAACATGGATATGATCGATCAGGACAAAGAAGTTTCAGAGGGACATCCTGTACTTCTTGGTATTACCAAAGCTTCTTTGGCAACTGATTCATTCCTTTCTGCCGCATCTTTCCAGGAAACTACCAGAAACCTGACTGACGCTGCAATCAAAGGTAAAGTTGACCCGCTTCTTGGTCTGAAAGAAAACGTTATTATCGGTAAATTAATTCCTGCCGGCACTGGCATGAGTCGTTACCGTAACATTAAAATTAAGTATAATAACGAAACAAAATAAGATCATGCAAAAAGCCCCAACCATGTTTTGAAATGGTTGGGGCTTTTTTATAGTGATGGAAAAAACTGGAAAAATGAAAAACAAGTCAAATTGAACACAAAAATAAAACAATTCAAGAAAAATAGAGAATTTTATTAAAAAAAATTGTTTATGAAGGAAAAATTTAAAAAATCAGAACAAAAATCTGGAATTTTAGTGAAAAAAGTTTACAAAATAAAGAATTTAGACGTAAAAAAAAACTTCTTGTTACGCAAATGAAACGCTAGGACACGTGTAAACAAAGTAACGCATAAATAGAGGGTTTTTTGCCTGAAAAAGTTGCAAAAAAATGTTGACATGCTGTGTTTAGAATGTTACAATACTTAAGCATCTCGGTATAGCTATGCGTTTTTGGAGGTATTCACTATGTCAGTTGAGCTCTTAAAAGCAGGGGCCAAGCATGTTATTGGCATCAAACAAACTGCTAAAGCCATTGAGAAAGGCACTGCGAAAATTGTCTTTATTGCAAAAGATGCAGATGCCTGCGTAATTGATCCACTGATTGCCGCTTGCGCCGAGGCCAACCTTGTTTATGAAACGGTTGCCTCTATGCAGGAACTTGGCAAACTGTGCGGCATCCATGTTGGTGCTGCCGCCGCTGCTATACTCAAGGATTGATAGGGATCCGGAATGCTTTTAGCATGAGGGTTTTTATAATTATTAAAACTAATTATTTTGGGAAGGAGGTGCCGATATGCCTACAATTAACCAATTGGTTCGTAAAGGTAGAGAGGTCCTTAAGCAAAAATCCACTGCTCCAGCTTTAAAAAATTGCCCACAAAAACGTGGGGTTTGCACAAGGGTTTATACAACAACCCCTAAGAAACCTAACTCTGCATTGCGTAAAGTAGCAAGGGTTCGTTTGACAAACGGAATTGAAGTTACAGCGTATATCCCAGGTATCGGCCACAATCTACAAGAACATAGTGTTGTTCTTATTAGAGGCGGAAGGGTAAAAGATCTTCCGGGTGTCCGTTATCACATCATTCGTGGTGCGCTTGATACTGCTGGCGTTGCAAATCGTAATCAAAGCCGTTCAAAATACGGTGCTAAACGCGCAAAAGCCGCTGCAGCAAAGAAATAATTAAAACATCACGACTGATTTCTGAGAAGGAGGGAAACACATGCCAAGAAAAGGCCCTGTGACGAAAAGAGACGTTTTGCCGGATCCAGTATACGGTTCAAAACTATTAACTAGATTTATTAATAAGATCATGCTAGACGGCAAAAAAGGTGTAGCTGAAAGCATTGTATACGATGCTTTTGACCTTGTCCGTGCTAAAACTGGTAAAGATCCATTGGAAGTTTTCGATACTGCTATGAAGAATGTAATGCCAATCCTTGAAGTACGTGCCCGCCGTGTAGGTGGCGCAAACTATCAGGTACCGGTTGAAGTTCGTGTAGACCGCAAAACTACTTTGGGTATCCGCTGGTTAGTAAATTATTCACGTTTACGTGGTGAAAGAACCATGTGCGAACGCGTAGCTGGCGAAATCATGGATGCTGCAAACAGCACTGGCGCTTCAGTTAAAAAACGTGAAGATACCCATAAGATGGCAGAAGCCAACAAAGCTTTCGCTCACTATCGTTGGTAAGCAAGAAGCTTACTCGTGTTAGGAATTAAGGAGGATTAAAACTAGTGGCCAGACAATTTCCACTTGAAAAAACAAGAAATATCGGTATCATGGCTCACATCGATGCCGGCAAGACCACTACGACTGAACGAATCCTGTTTTATACCGGAAAAACGCATAAGATAGGCGAAGTTCATGAAGGTGGAGCCACAATGGACTGGATGGTACAGGAGCAAGAACGTGGTATCACTATCACTTCTGCTGCGACTACTTGCCAATGGGCAGGCCATCGTATCAATATCATTGACACACCAGGCCACGTTGACTTTACGGTAGAGGTTGAACGTTCTTTGCGCGTACTCGACGGTTCTGTTGCAGTATTCTGCGCTAAGGGCGGCGTTGAACCACAATCCGAAACTGTATGGCGTCAAGCCGACAGATATAATGTACCTCGTATGGCTTATGTAAACAAGATGGACATCACCGGTGCTGACTTCTATAGAGTAGTGCAGATGATGAAAGATCGTTTAAATGCCAACGCTGTACCAATTCAAATCCCAATTGGTTTCGAAGATACTTTCGAAGGCATGATTGACTTAGTCAAAATGCGTGCGATTGTGTACGGCGATAAATTGGGTAAGGATGAAGAATTTGTTGAGATTCCGGCTGATATGCTTGAAAAAGCTCAGGAATATCGTCAAATGTTACTCGAAGCCGTTGCTGAAAGCGACGACGAATTAATGATGAAATATCTTGATGGCGGAGATTTCACCGAAGATGAAATCAACGAAGGCATCCGTAAGATGACAATAGCTTGCAAAATGACTCCGGTCTGCTGCGGCTCTTCTTACAAAAACAAAGGCGTGCAACCACTACTTGATGCGGTTGTAGCTTATATGCCAGCCCCAACAGATATTCCTCCAATCAAAGGTGTTAATCCTGATACCGGCGAAGAAGACGAACGCGCTTCCAGCGACGAACTGCCATTCTCCGCTTTGGCTTTCAAAATCATGACAGATCCGTTTGTAGGAAGACTTGCTTTCTTCCGTGTATACTCCGGTACCCTGGGTTCAGGCTCTTATGTTTTCAACTCTACAAAGGGTAAAAGAGAACGTATTGGTCGTATACTGCAAATGCATGCAAACCATCGTGAAGAAATCGATATGGCTTACAGCGGTGATATCGCTGCTGCTGTTGGTTTGAAAGATACAACTACAGGTGATACTCTTTGTGATGAAAAGGCTCCTATTATTCTTGAGTCCATGGTTTTCCCGGATCCTGTTATTTCCGTAGCAGTTGAACCGAAAACTAAAGCTGACCAAGAAAAAATGGGCATAGCTCTTCAAAAACTTGCTGAAGAAGATCCAACTTTCCGTGTAAATACTGATCCGGAATCTGCTCAGACAATCATTTCCGGTATGGGTGAATTACATCTGGACATCATCGTTGACCGTCTTCTTCGTGAATTTAAGGTAGGCTGCACAGTAGGTAACCCACAGGTTGCATATCGTGAGACTATTCGTAAAGCAGTTAAATCTGAAGGTAAGTTCGTACGTCAATCCGGCGGTAAAGGCCAATACGGTCATTGCTGGTTGGAAATTACCCCGCGTCAACCAGGTGAAGGCTTCTTGTTTGAAAACAAGGTCGTTGGTGGTGCTATTCCTAAAGAATACATCAGCCCGATTGAAGCTGGTATCAAAGAAGCTATGCAAAACGGCGTAGTTGCCGGTTATCCTATGGTAGATATCGGAGTAACTGTTGTCGATGGTTCTTACCATGAAGTCGACTCTTCCGAAATGGCGTTCAAAATTGCAGGTTCGATGGGTTTCCGCGCAGGTACCCTGAAAGCAAGCCCTGTTATTCTTGAACCTTACATGAAGGTAGAAGTTACTGTTCCTGAAGAATACATGGGCGATGTAATTGGCGATTTGAACTCTCGCCGTGGTCGCATCGAGGGTATGGAAGCTCGCAGTGGTGCTCAGGTTATCACCGCTTTCGTTCCACTTTCCGAGATGTTTGGTTATGCTACCGACCTTCGTTCCAAAACTCAGGGCCGTGGCAACTACTCAATGGAAGTTGATCATTACGAAGACGTTCCTAAGAACATTGCTGAAGCAATTGTTGCTAAAACAAAAGGCACTCAAGCTTAATTACTAAAAAGATTATTTGAGGAGGAAAAAATAATGGCAAAACAAAAATACGAAAGAACCAAACCCCATGCTAATATCGGCACCATCGGTCACGTAGATCATGGTAAGACGACATTGACAGCAGCTATTACGAAAGTATTGGCAAAATCAGGCGGCGCACAATTCATGGACTACTCCATGATTGATAAAGCACCGGAAGAAAGAGAACGCGGTATCACCATCAACACCGCTCACGTAGAATACGAGACAGCAACTCGCCACTATGCACACGTTGACTGCCCAGGCCATGCTGACTATGTTAAGAACATGATCACCGGCGCAGCACAAATGGACGGCGCAATCCTGGTAGTAAGCGCAGCAGACGGCCCGATGCCACAAACACGCGAACACATCCTTCTTGCTCGTCAAGTAGGCGTACCAGCAATGGTAGTGTTCCTGAACAAAGCAGACATGGTAGATGATCCGGAACTGATCGAACTCGTAGAGATGGAAGTTCGTGAACTTCTTTCCAGCTATGATTTCCCTGGCGATGACATTCCTGTAATCGTAGGTTCCGCATTGAAAGCACTCGAAGGAGACCCTGTTTACGAAGCAAAAATCGAAGAATTGATGGCAGCAGTAGATGCTTACATTCCAATTCCAGAACGCGCAACAGACAAACCTTTCCTGATGCCGATAGAAGACGTATTCACAATTACCGGCCGTGGCACAGTAGCAACAGGTCGTGTAGAGCGTGGAACAATTAAAGTAGGCGAGACTGTAGAAATCGTCGGCATGACCGAAGAAAAGAGATCCACAGTAGTAACCGGCGTAGAAATGTTCCGCAAACTGATGGACCAAGCAGTAGCAGGCGACAACATCGGCTGTCTGCTCCGTGGTGTTGAACGTAAAGACATTCAACGCGGTCAAGTACTTGCAAAACCAAACAGCATTCATCCGCACACAAAATTCAAAGCGGAAGTATATGTACTGACCAAAGAAGAAGGCGGCCGTCATACACCGTTCTTCAACGGCTATCGCCCACAATTCTATTTCCGTACAACTGACGTAACCGGCGTAGCTGAGTTGCCAGAAGGTATTGAAATGGTAATGCCTGGCGATAACGTAACAATGGAAGTAGAACTTATTACTCCGATCGCCCTCGAACCAGGTCTTCGTTTCGCTATCCGCGAAGGCGGCCGTACCGTTGGCGCAGGCGTTGTTGCTGCTATCGAAGAGAAATAATTTATTAGATCCCTATGAGGGGCTAAAGTTCGCCCCTCATATTATTATGTTTGTTTGTATGGTCCTGCGATGATGTGAGAGGTTGCTTGCCTGTTAGACAGGGAGATTTTCACGGAGTATGTCCGTTCTTAGAAACTGGGCGAATTAGGAGGAAAATTAAATGGAAAAGAGTCAAAAAATCAGAATACGCTTGAAAGCGTATGACCACAAAGCACTTGACCAAAGTGCTGCAAAGATAGTTGATACTGCGAAACGCACTGGTGCACAAGTTTCCGGTCCTATCCCACTTCCTACTGAAAAAAATATCTATACGATTCTACGTTCCCCTCATGTAAACAAGGATTCCCGTGAACAATTTGAAATGCGTACACACAAAAGACTTGTAGACATTTTGGAACCAACCGCTAAGACTGTTGATGCTTTAATGCGTCTTGACTTGCCGGCTGGTGTAGACATCGAGATTAAACTGTAAGGAGGAGGTGCGATAATGGCTAAAGGAATCTTAGGCAAAAAAATAGGTATGACCCAAATTTTTGAAGCTGATGGTAAGATGATTCCGGTAACTGTGGTAGAAGCCGGTCCTTGCTTAGTAATTCAAAATAAAACCGAAGAGACAGATGGTTATAACGCTGTTCAACTCGGATTTGGCGAATTAAAAGAAAAACATACGAACAAACCAATGAAAGGTCACTTTGATAAAGCCGGTATCACTCCGGTAAAATTTGTCAGAGAATTGCGTTTGTCAGCTCCTTCTGAATATACAGTCGGACAAAAAATCAGTGCTGAAATCTTCACCGCAGGTGAACTGATTGATGCAACTGGCATTTCCCGCGGTAAAGGTTTTGCAGGTACGATTAAGCGCCACAACTTCTCTCGCGGACCAATGGCGCATGGTTCTAAGTCCCATCGTGAACCTGGTTCTATGGGACCAATGCATTCCGGCCCTGGCGGTCGTGTAATTAAAGGTAAGAAATTACCTGGCCGTATGGGTAATGCAAAAGTAACCGTGCAACGTTTGACCGTTGCAAAAGTTGACACTGACCGCAATCTTATTTTGGTTAAAGGCTCTATTCCAGGAGCAGCTGGTTCTTTTGTAGTTTTGAGAGAAACAGTTAAACCAGGTAAGTAAGAGCAAGCGAAAGAAAGGAGGATGCTTAAATGCCGAAGTTATCAGTATATAATATTGCCGGTGAAAAGACTGGTGAAGAAATAGAATTAATGGACTACGTCTTTGGCGTAGAAATGAATGAAGCTGTTGTTCATCAAGCAGTTGTTATGCAACAAGCTAACGAACGCCTGGGAACTCATGCTACTAAAACTCGTGGCATGGTACGCGGCGGCGGCCGTAAACCTTGGAAACAAAAAGGTACCGGTCATGCACGTTCTGGTTCAATCCGCTCTCCATTGTGGGTTGGCGGTGGTACCGTTTTCGGACCACAACCACGCAGTCATGCAAAAAGCATGCCGCGTAAAGCTCGTCGTCTTGCTATCCGCTGCGCATTGTCCGCAAAGGTCGCTGCTGGCGAATTAGTAATTGTGGAGGGCTTAACCTTCGAAGCACCAAAAACAAAAAGCGTTGTTACAATGCTGAATAGTTTTGAAGCTGCTGATAAAAAAGCTCTTATCATTACAGAGGGCATTGATGAAAACGTTGAAAAATCTTCCCGCAACCTGCCGAAAGTAAAATCACTTTCTAATGGCTGTCTGAATGTATTTGACTTACTTCATCACAACAAAGTATTTCTTGCTAAAGATGCAGTAGCAAAAATTGAGGAGGTGCTCGCATAATGGCTGCTAACCCTCGCGATATTTTACTTCGTCCGCTCATCACAGAAAAAACTTCTGCAATGATGCAAGACAATAAATATACTTTTAAAGTTGCTCTTGGCGCCAACAAAGTTGAAATCCGCCAAGCTGTTGAAGAAATCTTCAAAGTTAAAGTTGTAAACGTTAACACCATCCGCGTATTTGGTAAAACCAAAAGAGTGGGCAAAAGCGTAGGCAGACGTTCTGACTATAAGAAGGCAATTGTAAAACTTGCTGAAGGTCAGACCATTCCAATTTTCGAAGGAATGTAATTTTCGTACTAAGGAGGTAAAAAAATGGCTATTAAAAGCTTTAATCCGTATTCTCCTTCGAGACGCTTTATCACAGTGTCAGCCTTCGAAGAGATTACTGCAAGCAAGCCGCATCGTCCACTTGTAGAAAAACTACAAAAACATGCAGGCCGTAACAATACAGGCAAAATGACTGTTCGTCATCAAGGCGGCGGACACAAAAGACAATATCGCGTTATTGATTTCAAACGTACCAAAGATGCCATTCCTGCAAAAGTAGCTACGATTGAATACGATCCAAATCGTAACGCACGTATCGCTCTTTTGAATTATATTGATGGTGAAAAACGTTATATCCTGGCACCTCTTGATTTAAAAGTTGGTGATACAGTAGTCAGCGGTCCAGATGCCGACATTAAAATCGGTAACTGCCTTCCACTGAAAAATATCCCACTTGGTACTCAGGTTCATAATGTTGAATTGAAAATCGGTAAAGGTGGCCAATTAGTTCGTTCCGCTGGTACTTCCGCACAATTGATGGCTAAAGAAGGCGACTATGCTCTTCTGCGTATGCCTTCCAGCGAAATCCGCAAAGTGCATATCAATTGCCGCGCTACGATCGGTCAAGTTGGTAATATCGATGCTGAAAATATCACTATTGGTAAAGCAGGTCGTTCCCGTTGGCTTGGTATTCGCCCGGCAAACCGCGGCGTTGTTATGAATCCTAACGATCATCCACATGGTGGTGGTGAAGGTCATTCTCCTGTTGGTCGTAAACGTCCTGTTACTCCTTGGGGTAAATGTGCTTTTGGTACTCGTACCCGTAAGGTCAAAAAAGCTTCTTCTAAATTAATCGTAAAACGTAGAACGAAATAACAGGATAAAGAAAGGAGGCTAACATAGTGTCCAGATCAGTTAAAAAAGGACCTTATGTCCACCCAAGTCTTCAGAAAAAAATTGAAGCACTTAATGTTGCTAGCGATAAAAAAGTCGTAAAAACCTGGTCTCGTAGTTCTACTATTCTTCCGGATTTCCTGGGTCACACAATTGCCGTTCATGACGGACGCAAACATGTACCAGTATTCATTACGGAAGATATGGTAGGCCACAAGCTTGGTGAGTTTGCTCCTACGCGTACTTACAAAGGCCATGCTGATAAAACGACTTCGTTAAAATAAGGGGAAAGGGGGCACATACACGATGGAAGCTAAAGCTATTGCTAGATATGTTCGTATTGCGCCGCGCAAGTTGCGTATCGTAATTGACCTTATCCGCGGGAAATCTGTGGGTGAAGCATTCGCGATCCTCAAACATACCCCGAAGGTTGGTTCTGAGGTTATCGAAAAAGTGTTGCATTCCGCAGTTGCTAATGCAGAACATAACTATGATATGAACGTCGACAACCTTATCGTATCGAGTGCGTTTGTTGATCAAGGTCCGACATTGAAAAGAATCCACCCACGTTCACGTGGACAGGCATTCAAAATTTTAAAACGTTCCAGTCATGTTACCGTTGCGGTAGCAGAAAAATAATATCCCGAAAAGAAGGAGGGAAACGATAGTGGGTCAAAAAGTACATCCACATGGTCTTCGCGTTGGTGTAATCAAAACTTGGGATTCCAAATGGTTCGCTGACAAAGATTATGAAAAATTCTTATTGGAAGATATAAAGATTCGTGAGTTTATCAAAGAAAAATTATTCTTGTCGGGAATTTCCCGTGTTGAAATAGAACGTGCTTCTAACAGAGCTCGTATTTCTATTCACACTGCTAAACCGGGCATGGTTATCGGCCGTCAGGGCAGCAACATCGAATTATTGAAAAACGATTTGAAAAAAATGACCGACAGTGTTATCGACATTAATATCATTGAGGTGAAAACCCCTGATATGGATGCAACGCTGGTTGCAGAAAACATTGCTAATCAATTGGAACGCCGCATAGCTTTCCGCCGTGCAATGAAACAATGCGTTGGTCGCACAATGCGCATGGGCGCAAAAGGAATTAAAGTTCAAGTAGGCGGCCGTCTTGGCGGTGCTGAAATTGCCCGTAGCGAAAGCTATCGTGAAGGCAGCATTCCTCTTCACACCTTGCGTGCTGACATTGATTACGGAACTGCTGAAGCTCATACAACTTATGGCCGTATCGGCGTAAAAGTATGGATTTACAAAGGTGAAGTTCTTCCTGAAAGCAAAGTTGTAGCACCTGCTGCTCCGCAAGAAGGGGGCGTAAACTAATGTTATTACCTAAAAGAGTAAAACATCGTAAACAACATAGAGGTCGTATGACTGGTCGTGCTATGCGTGGTAATAAGATTGCCCATGGCGAATTCGGTCTGGTAGCTTTGGAACCGGCTTGGGTAACCAACCGCCAAATCGAAGCAGCCCGTATCGCAATGACTCGTTACATCAAACGTGGCGGTCAAGTATGGATTCAAATTTTCCCGGACAAGCCTATTACGGCTAAACCGGCTGAAACCCGCATGGGTAGTGGTAAAGGTTCCCCAGAGTATTGGGTAGCAGTTGTAAAACCAGGTCGCGTTTTGTTCGAAATGAACGGCGTAACCGAGGAAGTTGCAAAAGAAGCTATGCGTCTTGCTAGCCACAAACTGCCAATCAAAACAAGGTTTGTGACCAAAGCTCAGTTGGAAGCCGAAATCGCTGCACAACAAAATGGAGTGGGTGGTGAAGCTTAATGAAAACAAAAGAAATTATAGAAATGACCTCAGCTGAATTAGAAACTAAAATAGCTGGTTTGAAAGATGAACTCTTCAATCTGCGTTTTCAAATGGCAACTGGACAATTGGAAAACCCGATGAAAATCAGGGAAGTAAAGAAGTCTATTGCTCGTATTAAGACCATTCAGCGTCAACGCGAATTGAAAGCCTGAGTGTGTTTTGAGTCTAAATGAAGGAGGAATCGTCTCGTGACCGAACAGAGAAATTTACGTGCTACTCGCACAGGCAAAGTGGTTAGCGACAAAATGGACAAGACCGTAGTAGTTGCCATTGAACGTTTTGTACAGCATCCCCTTTATCAAAAAGGTGTAAAACATACTGTTAAATTTAAAGCTCATGACGAAAACAACGAAGCACATATCGGTGATACCGTGCAAATTGTTCAGACCCGTCCATTATCAAAGGACAAATGCTGGAGAGTTGTTCAGATCTTAGAGCGTGCAAAATAATTAAAATTGCTGACTTATTGCAGATAACTTGGCAAGGGAGGGAAAACCATGATACAACAACAAACAATTCTTAATGTTGGTGATAACACCGGTGCTAAGAAAGTTATGTGTATTCGAGTATTAGGCGGTTCTTACCGCAAATATGCTAATATTGGTGATGTTATTGTTTGCGCAGTTAAAGATGCATCACCCGGTGGCGTTGTAAAAAAAGGCGAGGTAGTTAAAGCCGTTGTTGTACGTACCCGTAAAGGTGTACGTCGTCCAGATGGTTCTTACATCCGCTTTGATGAAAACGCTGCAGTTGTAATCAAAGATGACAAAAGCCCACGCGGCACTCGTATATTTGGACCTGTTGCTCGTGAACTACGTGATAAAGACTACATGAAAATAGTATCATTGGCACCGGAAGTGCTATAATACGAAAAAATTACGCACTAAAAGGAGGTGTTTCTGACATGGCTACTGCTGAAAAATTGCACGTAAAGAAAGGCGATACAGTACTTGTTCTGTCCGGTAAGGACAAGGGTAAGGAAGGCAAGATTGTCGAGGCTTTGCCTAAAAAGGCTAAAGTTGTCGTCGCTGGCGTAAACAAAGTAAAACGTCATACCAAACCTTCTCAATCCAATCCACAAGGCGGTATCATTGTCAAGGAAGCAGCTATTTCCGCTTCCAAAGTCATGTTGGTATGTCCAGCTTGTAAAAAAGCTACTCGTATTTCAAAAACCGCTGTAGCAGGTGGTTTCGCAAGAACCTGCAAAAAATGCGGTGAAGTGATCGATAAATAAAATCCGGGAAAGGAGGATTATGAATGGCAAATACTAGATTGCAAGAAAAATATTTGTCCGAGGCAGTCAAAGGTATGATGGACAAATTCAATTATAAAAATGTTAACGAAATCCCTAAAATCGAAAAAGTTGTCATAAATATGGGAGTTGGCGATGCTGTTACAAACAGTAAGGCACTCGATACAGCTGTTGCCGATTTAACTTTGATCTCTGGTCAAAAACCGGTTATTACCAAAGCTAAAAAATCTATTGCAGCTTTCAAATTGCGTCAAGGCATGCCGATTGGTACTAAAGTTACCCTTCGTGGCGATCGTATGTATTACTTCCTTGATAAATTCATGAACATTGCTCTCCCGCGTGTACGTGACTTCCGTGGCGTTAGCCCAACGGCTTTTGATGGACGCGGCAATTATGCAATCGGAATGAAAGAACAATTGATTTTCCCGGAAATTGAATATGACAAAGTAGATAAAGTACGTGGAATGGATATTATCATTGTTACAACAGCGAAGACTGACGAGGAAGCAAGAGAATTATTAAGGCTCCTCGGAATGCCGTTCAGCGCATAAGTAAGGAGGGAATCCCTTGGCTAAAACAGCCCTGATTGAAAAATGGAAGAATGAGCCGAAATTTAAAGTTCGTGCCTATAATCGCTGCAAGATTTGCGGCAGACCACATGGCTACATGCGTAAATTCGGCCTTTGCCGTATCTGCTTCCGTGAATATAGCTACAAAGGCGCTATTCCGGGAGTAACCAAAGCTAGCTGGTAATCGCAGCAGACAGGAAGGAGGGTATTTAAGTATGGTTATGACTGACCCAATTGCCGATATGCTTACACGTATTCGTAATGCAAATTCGGTTCATCACGATAAAGTTGAAATACCAAGCTCAAAGATTAAAATCGCTATTGCTGAAATCTTGAAAGGCGAGGGTTTCATAAAAGATTTCGAAGTTCTTGCTGATAACAAACAGAACGTTATCCGCGTCAGCCTGAAATACGGCGCTAACCGTGAAAAAGTTATTTCCGGTATTAAACGTATTTCCAAACCAGGCTTGAGAGTTTACTCTCAAAAAGACCAGTTGCCCAGAGTCCTCGGTGGATTGGGTATTGCGATAGTATCTACATCACAAGGTATGATGACTGACAAAGCAGCTCGTAAAGCTGGCCTTGGTGGAGAGGTAATCGCTTACGTTTGGTAATGACTTCTAAAAGATAGGAGGTGCTCATAAGTGTCAAGAATTGGTAAATTACCTATTACTGTTCCAGCTAATGTTACAGTTACAATAGAAAACAATCTGGTTACTGTTAAAGGACCAAAAGGCGAGCTTGCTCGTCAAATCAACAAAGATATGATCCTCAAACTTGAAGACGGCCATCTGACTGTTGAACGTCCAAGCGATGACAAAGAACATCGTGCTATGCACGGTCTGTCCAGAACACTGATTAGCAATATGGTTATTGGTGTTACCGACGGTTTTGCCAAAACTTTGGAAATCAACGGCGTTGGTTACCGTGCGGCTAAGCAGGGCGAAAATATTAACTTCACTTTGGGTTTCTCACACCCAGTAGTTAAGGAACCACCTGCAGGAATCACTTTTGAGGTTCCAGCTCCTAACAAAATTATTGTTAAGGGCGCAAATAAAGAAACTGTTGGCGCGGTTGCAGCTGATATTCGTACACTTCGTCCACCTGAACCTTACAAAGGTAAAGGCATTCGTTATGAAGGTGAAGTTGTACGTCGTAAAGCTGGTAAAGCCGGCGCTAAAGGCAAGAAGTAATTTCTAAAGGAAGGGAGTGAAACTCTTGCTTAATAGAGTAGATAAAAACGAGAAACGTCAAAAACGTCATTTCCGTTCCCGCAAAAACATTTTTGGTACAGCAGAAAAGCCGCGTTTGAACGTATATCGCAGCCTCAGCAATATTTATGCACAAATAATCAATGATGTTACTGGTGAAACACTTGTTTCTGCCAGCACTGTTGAAAAAGATATTAAAGAAAACTATGGCGGCAACATCGAAGCAGCAAAAGCTGTTGGTGAAGCAATCGCTAAAAAAGCCTTGGAAAAAGGCATTAAAGTAGTAGTATTTGATCGTGGCGGCTACCTTTATCACGGCCGTGTAGCAGCTCTTGCTACAGCAGCTCGTGAAGCTGGTCTCGAATTCTAACAGAAGGAGGAATAATAGTGGCGAATTTCGAAAAACAAGAATCCGACTTGAAAGAAAAAGTCGTATTTATCAACCGCGTTGCTAAAGTCGTAAAAGGCGGACGTCGTTTCTCCTTCTCCGCACTTGTTGTGGTTGGTGATGAAAATGGTCATGTAGGTATGGGCCTGGGTAAAGCTGCCGAAGTTCCGGAAGCTATCCGCAAAGGCGTTGAAGATGCAAAGAAAAATCTTGTAAGCGTTCCTTTGGTTGGTACTACCATTCCTCATGAAATTATTGGTGTATTTGGTGCCGGCCGTGTTTTCCTAAAACCGGCAGCAGAAGGTACTGGCGTTATTGCTGGCGGCCCTGTTCGTGCAGTGCTTGAATTAGCAGGTGTACGCGACATTTTAACTAAATCTCAAGGTTCTTCAAACCCGAACAATGTTGTACGTGCAACTATTCAAGGATTAACTTCTTTGAAGAGCGCAGCATCTGTAGCAGCATTGCGTGGTAAAACTGTAGAAGAATTATTAGGCTAAGGAGGAAGCATGATGGAACAAATTAAAGTCACGCTAACCCGTAGTCTGATCGGATATCCGCAGGATCAACGCGCTACCGTAAAGGCTTTGGGGTTGGGTAAAATTCGTACAAGTGTCGTGAAAAACGATACGCCTACTATTCGCGGCATGATTCACAAAGTTGAACATCTCGTAAAAGTAGAAAAAGTTGAAGCTTAAGACAAGGAGGTGCCGCAAATGAATTTGCATGAATTATCACCGGCTCCTGGTTCTAAAAGATCTTCTGTCCGTGTAGGACGCGGTCTTGGTTCCGGTCTCGGAAAAACATCAGGCAAAGGCCAAAAAGGACAAAAATCCCGTTCAGGCGGTGTAAAGCGTCCGGGTTTTGAAGGCGGTCAAAAACCGTTATATCTACGTCTTCCAAAACGTGGATTCTACAATAAATTTGGCGTAGAGTACGCTGAAGTAAATGTTGTAAGTTTAAATTGCTTTGAAGACGGTACAGTAGTTGATCCTGTATTACTTATTGAGACCGGCATAGTAAAAAATATACGCGATGGCGTACGTATTCTTGGCAACGGAGAGCTGACAAAGGCTCTTACCGTTCAAGCTATGGGTTTCAGCAAGACTGCAGAAGAAAAAATTATTGCAGCCGGCGGAAAAGTAGAGGTGATCTAAGTGTTATCAGCCCTTTCAAATATTGCTAAAATTACGGAACTCAGGCAAAAGGTAGTTTTTACGTTGGCCATGTTCATAGTTTTTAGGGCTGGAACACATATCCCTGTTCCTGGTGTTAACGCAGCGATGATTGAACAGCTGTTTACAAGCGGAAACTTATTCGGATTACTCGATATGTTTTCGGGCGGCGCCTTGAGCAAATTCTCAATCTTTGCCATGAGCATTACTCCATACATCAACGCTTCTATTATCCTGCAGCTTTTGCAGGTTGTTGTACCGACGCTCGAACGTTGGCACAAAGAAGGCGAAGAAGGTCGTAAAAAGATTAACAAACTGACACGTTACGGCACAGTGGTATTGGGCTTCATTCAGGCAATCGGCATGGCTATCGGCCTGCGTGTTGCTATTAATGATCCAAGCGTTGGGTCGATCTTGATGATAGCGATTACTTTGACAGCAGGAACTGTTTTCCTGATGTGGATTGGTGAACAAATCACCGCAAAAGGTATTGGCAATGGTATCTCTTTGATAATCTTTGCCGGTATCGTTTCCCGCTTGCCGGATGGCATGGCTGTCATTTTCAACTATTTGAGGGCAGGCACAATAAGTGTTTTGAGCGTTATCTTGTTTGCAGTTCTTGCGATCGTTATGATTGTTTTTGTTGTGGCAATTACACAGGGAATCCGCAAAGTACCTGTTCAATATGCTAAAAGAGTTGTTGGCCGCAAAATGTACGGTGGCCACACGAGCTATATACCGCTGAAAGTTAATCAGGCAGGCGTTATACCAATTATCTTTGCTTCATCAGTACTGATGTTTCCGGTTACAATAGCTCAGTTCGTAGACGTTCCTTGGGTTAAAACTGTTGCCGGCTGGTTTGCTTGGGGTACACCACTGCAGACAACGCTATATCTCTTAATGATAGTCTTCTTCACATATTTCTATACAGCTGTAAGCATGAACATTGGAGATATGTCTGACAACATTAAGAAGTATGGTGGTTTCATCCCTGGTTTAAGGCCAGGCAAACCTACCACTGATTATCTGGACAAAATAATGTCCAGAATTACTATGGCAGGCGCAGTTTTCCTGGCGCTGGTTGCGGTTATGCCAAACCTCATCGTATGGACGACCAGTATTGAAGGTGTCTATTTCGGAGGCACGGCGCTCTTAATCGTAGTCGGTGTTGCGCTGGATACTATGAAGCAGATAGAATCGCTGATTTTGATGCGGCACTATCAAGGCTTCATGAAATAGGAGGATGACAAATATGTACATTCTTTTAATGGGACCTCCGGGCGCGGGTAAAGGCACTCAGGCAGAAAGACTTATTGCGGAATATCAAATTCCGCATATTTCGACGGGAGATATGTTCCGTGCTGCGGTGAAAAAAGGTACAGAACTCGGAAAAGAAGCAAAAAAATATATGGACGCCGGTACCCTTGTTCCTGATAGCGTTACCATCGGTATTGTTAGAGAGAGCTTGGCAAATCCGGAATGTTCCAAAGGTTTTATCTTGGATGGATTTCCAAGAACAGAAGAGCAGGCAATTGCTCTTGATGGAATTTTAGCCGATCTGGACATTAAAATGAACGGTGTGGTTAATATAGTAGTTCCAGATGCTGAACTGGTTGGCAGGGTTACAGGCAGGCGCATTTGCAAGGCTTGTGGCGCTACTTACCACGTTGAATACAACCCTAGCAAAGTTGAAGCTATGTGTGATAAATGCGGCGGTGCGTTGTATCAACGCGACGATGATAAAGAAGAAACTGTGAAAAAACGCTTGGAAGTTTATCATAGCCAAACTGCTCCTCTTATTGAGTACTACAAAAAACAAGGTGTTTATAAAGAAATCAATGGTCTTCAAGCTATTGACAAAGTATACGCCGATGTTAAAGAAAGTCTCGAAGGCGGCAAGTAATGATTCTTTTGAAGTCCGAACGTGAAATACGCTGCATGCGCGAAGCTGGCAGGATCGTAGCTTTGGCGTTGGATGCAGTCGGCAAGGTGGTAGAACCTGGAATTACTACACAGGAGCTGGACGAAGTAGCCAGAAGGACTATAGTAGAGCATGGCGCAAGACCTGCTTTCAAGGGCCTGTATGGTTTCCCTGCTAACATCTGTGTATCTGTTAACTGTGAAGTTGTACACGGAATTCCCGGTTCCCGCAAACTTGCGGAAGGTGATATCGTTAGTGTTGATTGTGGTGCGGAAATTGACGGTTTTAACGGAGATTCCGCAATCACCATTCCGGTAGGGAATGTTTCCCCGGAAATTGCGAGGCTGATTGAAGAAACGCGTAATGCCCTTTATAAGGGTATTGAACAAGCGATTGCTGGTAATAGAGTTGGAGCAATTTCCCATGCTGTTCAGACTTATGCCGAAAAAGCAGGATTCGGGGTTGTTCGCGAATATGTCGGACACGGTATTGGCCGATCAATGCATGAAGAGCCGGAAGTTCCCAATTTTGGTTTTGCTGACAGAGGACCTGTTCTCAAAACGGGTATGGTGTTAGCTATTGAACCGATGATTAATTTGGGAGCACGAGCAGTAAAAAGCACGGATGACGGTTGGACGGTCGTTACGAGAGATGGGAAACCATCTGCTCATTTCGAGCACACTGTAGCGATTATGCCGGACGGTCCGGAAATACTGACAAGACTTGCCTGACGGGAAGTTACACTTTATAATATTTCAGGCTTTGAAGCCTAACTGACAAGGAGGTCAATATCTGTGTCAAAACAGGATGTAATTGAGGTTGAAGGCACAATTTTAGAATCTCTGCCCAATGCCATGTTTCAAGTAAAATTGGAGAACGGTCATGTGATTCTCGCACACATATCTGGTAAGATACGCATGAATTTCATCAAAATTTTGCCTGGCGACAGGGTGACAGTGGAACTTACTCCATATGATCTAAATCGTGGACGAATTACGTATCGTTTCAAATAACCAAGACAGGCAAGAGGAGGTTTATTAATATGAAAGTCAGACCATCTGTAAAACCAATATGTGAAAAATGCAAAGTTATTAAACGTAAAGGTCACGTAATGGTAATTTGCGAAAACCCTAAACATAAACAAAAACAAGGATAAGAAGGAGGTGTATTGTTAATGGCACGTATCGCTGGTGTCGATTTACCAAGAGACAAGCGTATTGAGTATGCACTGCCGTACATTTATGGCATTGGATTGACTTTGGCTCGCGAGATTCTTGTTAAAACTGGAATCAATCCTGATACCCGTGTTCGGGATCTTACCGAAGATGAAGTATCAAAGCTCCGTGAAACCCTTGACAATGATTACAAGGTAGAAGGTGACCTCCGTCGTGAGGAATCCCTCAACATAAAAAGATTAGTTGAAATCGGCTGCTATCGCGGCAGAAGACATCGTATGGGACTTCCTGTACGCGGTCAAAACACTAAGAATAATGCACGTACCCGTAAGGGACCAAAACGTAGCGTTTCTGGTAAGAAGAAATAATCTGTAAGGAGGGATAGACGAGTGGTTGCTGCAAAAAAAGTTGTCCGTACTAAACGGAAAGAACGCAAAAATATAGAAACTGGGGTAGCGCATATTCGCTCCACGTTTAACAATACCATCGTTACTATTGCTGATACCCGTGGCAATGTATTGAGCTGGGCAAGCGCTGGCGGCCTAGGTTTCCGCGGTTCCCGCAAAAGCACTCCTTTTGCTGCTCAAATGGCTGCTGAACAAGCTGCCAAAGCTGCAATGGAGCATGGTTTGAAAGTTGTTGAAGTATTCGTAAAAGGTCCTGGTGGTGGTCGTGAGGCTGCAATTCGTTCCTTGCAGGCTGCAGGACTTGAAGTAAACGCTATTAAAGACGTTACTCCAATTCCACATAATGGCTGCCGTCCGCCAAAACGTAGAAGAGTATAATTACTGGGAGGTGTAACCAATAAATGGCAAGATATACTGAGGCTGTATGCCGTCAATGCCGTCGTGAAGGCGTAAAATTATTCCTGAAAGGCGACAGATGTTACAGTGATAAATGTGCTTTCGCGGTTCGTGCTTACGCACCGGGCCAACATGGACAAGCACGTAAAAAAGTATCTGAATATGGTGTTCAGTTACGTGAAAAACAAAAAGCTCGTCGTATTTACGGCATTTTGGAACGTCAATTCCATAATTGCTTTGAACGCGCTGAGAAACAAAAAGGTATTACCGGTGAGAACTTACTGATTATGTTGGAAAGAAGATTGGACAACGTTGTTTATCGTCTTGGCCTGGCTGAAAGCCGTAGCCAAGCTCGTCAAATCGTTACCCACGGTCACATTGCCGTAAACGGCAGACGTTTGGACATTCCTTCCGCATTGGTAAAAGCCGGCGATGTTGTTTCCATTATGGAAAACAGCCGCGGCAAGGAGTATTTCAAGGGTATGGCCGAAACTTTGGCTACGAAAACCGTTCCGGCTTGGATGGTTCTTGATGCTCAAAATCTTTGCGGTAAGATTGACCGTTTCCCGACTCGTGAGGAAATTGATGTGCCTATTGCTGAGCATCTTATTGTTGAGTTGTACTCTAAATAATGGACCATCTGCCACCAAATATAACGCGTATTGTGGTAATACGCCAAAGAGGAGGCTTTCCGCATGATAGAAATTGAAAATCCCAAATTGGTTACATCTGACATCAGTGATGATGGACGTTACGGTAAATTTGTTTGGGAACCACTTGAACGTGGTTATGGTATTACATTAGGGAATAGTTTGCGTCGCGTACTTCTCTCTTCATTGCCAGGTGCTGCAGTTACTGCCGTCAAAATTGACGGCGTGCTGCATGAATTTTCAACTATTCCTGGCGTAAGGGAAGATGTTGCGGATATTATTCTCAACATAAAAGCTCTTTGTCTGAAGATGTACAGCAATGAACCGACAATAATTCGAATCGAAGCCAGCGGTGAGCAAGAAGTTACCGCGGGTGACATCATTCATGATGCCGATATTGAAATTTTGAATCCGGAATTGCATATTGCTACTTTAGATGCTGATGCTAATTTCAATATGGAAATTTATGTAGAAAAAGGTCAAGGTTATGTTCCTGGCGATAAAAACAAAAAGCAGGATCAACCTATTGGCGTTATTCCCGTAGATTCCATCTACTCTCCTATTACGAGAGTTAAATTTGGCGTTACTGACACCCGTGTTGGTAACGTAACGAATTATGATAAACTCACTCTTGAGGTATGGACTGACGGCAGTATTATGCCGGATGAAGCTGTGAATGCTGCTTCAGGCATAATGATTGGCTATTTGCGTTTGTTTGAGATCGGTAAAGGCTCACAAGCGCCGGTAGTTAAAGTTCCGGAAGGTTCACAGCAGGAAGAACCAGCTGTAGAAACCGGTAAGGGGCCTGTGCCAATACCTATTGATGATCTTGATTTGTCTGTTCGTTCTAACAATTGCCTGAGACGCGCAGGTATCAATACGGTTGATGAGTTAACTCAAAAATCCGAAGAAGATATGATGAAAGTGCGTAACTTAGGACGCAAATCCCTTGATGAAGTTAAGAAAAAATTAGCTGATCTTGGTTTAGGTTTGCGGAATTCCGAAGAAGAATAGAAGGGGGCGGAAACAAATGGCATATAGAAAATTAGGACGCAATTCCAGCGCCCGTAAAGCTCTGTTTCGCAGCATTTTGACGTCCTTCTTCAAACAAGAGAGAATAGAAACCACTGCGACAAAGGCGAAAGAAATCAGCGGCTTGGCTGCAAAATTGATTACTTTGGCAAAACAAGGTGACTTGCATTCCCGTCGTCAGGTTCTTGCGTTCCTCGTGGATGAAGAAGCGACTAAAAAGCTTTTTGACGAAATTGCTCCGAAGTACACTGATAGAAACGGCGGGTACACTCGTATTTACAAGCTCGGACCTCGTCGTGGCGATGCAGCGGAAATGGCTATTTTGGAATTGGTTTAATAAGAAACGGTTAAAATTGCAGAGACTCTTGTCTCTGCAATTTTTTTATAATAATTGGTAATTTGTTTTAGCATCAAGATCACAAGACAAGAAGTTAACCATAGATAACATGCAGGTTGACGTTAAAACATATTAATAATATAATAATTGAAGATGTTTTGCCTTTAAATAATCGAAAGTATGGGGAGTTCCAGATAGATGAAACCGATAATCGAAGTAAAAAATCTTAGCCACATATATCACGATTCACAGAATCGCGAAATTAGAGCCCTGGATGGAATAAGCATGTCTATTGAACAAGGCGAATTTGTTGCCGTTATAGGTACTAATGGTTCCGGCAAGTCTACTCTGGCAAGACATTTTAATGCATTGCTGTGCCCTACTGAAGGTACTTGCCTGATTAATGGCATGGATTCAAACTTAGAAGAGAATCTTTGGGATATCAGACAAACTGTTGGTATGGTTTTTCAGAACCCTGACAACCAGATAGTAGCGGCCATAGTTGAAGAAGACGTGGCTTTTGGACCGGAAAATATCGGTGTGCCGCAAGCTGAAATAAGACCTAGGGTGGAGGCAGCACTTGCCGTAGTTAATATGACGGAATATGCTAAGCATGCCCCACACCTGCTTTCAGGAGGACAGAAACAACGCGTGGCAATTGCTGGTGTATTGGCTTTGCTGCCGAAATGTATAGTTCTGGATGAACCGACTGCTATGCTGGACCCTAAGGGCCGTAAAGAAATAGTTGCAACTGTTAAGAAACTCAATAAAGAGAAAAATATTACGGTTGTTTATATAACCCATAAGATGGAAGAGGCTCTTTTGGCCGATAAAATAATCGTTATGAACCAGGGTAAAATCGAAATGCAGGGAACACCTGGAGAAGTATTCAGCAGAGTTGAGCAAATAAAGGAATTGGGTCTCGAGGTGCCGATAGCGGCTGAGGTGGCAGCTGAATTAAGGGCAAGCGGGCAACAGATACCAGAAAATACAATAACCCCTGAGGAGTTGGCGGAAGCACTATGTCAATAAGATTAGATAATGTGTCATATACCTATATGAAAAAAACGCCATACGAACGCACGGCGTTAAAAGAGGTAACTCTTTCTATAGAGAAGGGCGAATATATTGCTGTCATCGGTCACACCGGCAGCGGAAAGTCAACGATGATGCAGCATCTTAACGGCTTACTTAGCCCTGATGAGGGAAAAGTCTTTGTTGATGAAGTGGATATCAGCAGTAAAGGTGCGGAGGCAAAGAAGGCCAGAAATAAGGTCGGCATGGTATTTCAATACCCAGAACATCAAATCTTTGCAGAGACTATTTTCGAGGATGTAGCCTTCGGACCACGCAACAAAGGTTTATCCGAAGAAGAAGTGAAAAGCCAGGTCAAAGCGGCTTTAAGTTTTGTGGGTCTGGATTACGACACTTTTGCTAATCGTTCACCATTTCAATTATCAGGTGGTCAAATGCGCAGAGTAGCCATAGCAGGTGTTGTAGCGATGGATCCTGATTATCTTATTCTTGATGAACCATCGGCTGGTCTTGACCCGCAGTCCCGGGACAATATTTTCCGGGAAATAAATGCGCTGTACCAAGCAAGAAAAATGGCTGTTATCCTTGTTACGCACAGCATGGAAGAAGCAGCACAGTATGCGAAACGACTGCTAGTCATGGCAAAGGGCAAGGTTGTCATAGATGGCGAAAGTGCTGAAGTATTTCAAAATCACCGCGAAGCTTTGAAAGAATTAGGCGTTGATGTGCCGCAGGCTATCAAACTGGCCGATATTTTGCGTGAGCGTGGTCTGCATATAAGCAATGATGTTCTGAAAACAGAGGACCTTGTTAAACAAATTAAATTGGCAAAGGGGTGGATGTAGATGCTGACAGACATTAGTCTCGGACAATACTACCCCGGTAATTCTTTTATTCATAAATTAGATCCAAGGACCAAGATTCTTTCCTCATTGGCTTATATAATTGCTGTCTTTCTGGCTGCAGAGTCTATATCCTATGCGGCTGTTATCGGGTTTCTTTTTGTTGTTATCGCTTTTTCACGATTGCCTTTTATTTTAGTCTTAAAATCAATAAAGCCTTTATGGATAATTATTTTGCTGACCTTGTGGATTCATGTATTTACAGGTCAGGGCGAAGTTTTGTGGTCCTGGAAATACCTTATAATTACCAAAGAAGGACTGGCTATGGGTATTAAAATGTCTCTACGCCTGATTTTGCTTTTAATGATATCCTCCATACTGACCTTTACAACGTCACCTATTGTTTTGACTGACGGCATCGAGGCAATTCTGAAACCGTTTAAAAAAATTGGCGTGCCAGCACATGAACTGGCGATGATGATGACGATTGCCTTGCGCTTTATACCGACGTTATTGGAAGAAACAGACAGGATAATGAAAGCCCAGACTGCTAGAGGAGCAGATTTTGCTTCAGGCAACATTGTTAGAAGAGCAAAAAATATGCTGCCAATACTGGTCCCGTTGTTCATCAGCGCCTTTCGGCGCGCTGATGAATTAGCAGTGGCGATGGAAGCTCGCTGCTATCGTGGCGGCGAAGGCAGAACAAGGATGCACGAGCTTGCCTATCAACAAAGGGATATGATGGCCGCTTGCAGTATGGCTGCCTTACTTGGTGCCATGGTGATTCTGAAATGGGGTGGCTTTTTGTGCGCTACCTGAAACTTACGCTTGCCTATGACGGCAGCAACTATCATGGGTTTCAGCGTCAGAAAAATGCGGTTGGCATTCAGCAGATCGTAGAAAAGGCTCTCAGTATTATTTTTTGCGAAGAAATCAAAATAGCAGCCTCCGGCAGGACAGATACCGGTGTCCATGCCCATGCGCAGGTGATTTCTTTTGCAACCAGCGGCACAGTGCCGACTGACAAAATAGTACAAGCCATGTCAAGCTATTTGCCGGAAGACATAGTTGTCTGGAAAGCAGAAGAGGTTACTGCAGATTTTAATGCTCGTTACTCTGCGCTAGCTAAACGCTACGTTTATCGTATCCTGATCACAGAAGCGGTAAATCCTTTTGAGCGTAATTACACCTGGCAATTCAAAAAAATGCCTGACCTGTCTTTGCTGCAGGCGGCAGCAGATGTTATTATCGGTGAACACGATTTTTCCGCCTTTCGCTCTGCCGGCAGTGCACCGGTGAAGACCATAAAGAACATTTACAAGGCTGAATGGACCAGAATAGGCGAGCAGGAACTTCGTTTTACCATTGAAGGCGACGGTTTTCTTTATCATATGGTAAGAAATCTGGTCGGAGC
>CAZCMY010000004.1:0-13284 GCA_964500055.1 uncultured Acidaminococcales bacterium
ATATTCATGCCATAACACCTCATAAAAAAACAGGGCCAAAATGGTCCTGTTTATTTTCTATCCGGATTATCCAGTGTAAAGCGCCCCAAACGTCCGGTTCGGAAATCTCGCAACACCAACTGTATAACTTTTTCAATATCAGGTACGCCACCTGTTTTCAAACAACCGCGTGCAACTGCAATCTTGCGCGAAATATCTTCAGCAGAATCTGTCTCTAATATTTCGATACCATACTTCTCAGAAATTTCCTTGGCATAATTAGTTTTCAGTCTTTCCAGCAGCAACATAACAGCTTGTTCTCTATCAAAGACCTCTTCCTTGATAGCGCCTGTAACCGCAAGGCAAAAACCTATCTCCGGATCATCAAATTTTGGCCATAAAACACCTGGTGTATCCAATAATTCCAAGCCCTTGGCAATCGTGATCCATTGCTGTCCACGTGTAACACCAGGCCTGTCAGCAGCAATAACCTTATTTTTACCAACCAAGCGATTTATAAGTGTCGATTTACCCACATTAGGAACACCGACAATCATAACACGAATGGGGCGGTTTTTTACACCTTTTTTAGCCCATTTCTCATTTACCGGTTTGGCAATTTCCTGCACAGCACTAATTAGCTGTTTGATACCTTTGCCAGTGGCACAATCAACTTTTACTACAGTTAATCCATTGTTTTTAAAAATCTGGAGCCAAGTATCAGTTTTCACCGAATCGGCCATATCAATCTTGTTTAAAGCAACAAGTTTAGGTTTATTGCCAAGCATTTCAAGCAACATAGGATTAGTGCTGGAGCGCGGTATCCTTGCATCCAGCATTTCAATAACTACGTCAACTAACTTCAACTGCGTTTCCATCATACGCTTTGCTTTTGTCATATGGCCCGGAAACCATTGAATTTTAAAATCCATAGTTATTACCTCTTCTCACTGCTATCAAGGTAACGTCCTGCCTTTTTCAAAAGGCCAGAAAATTACACTTGCTTTACCTTTAACAAGTTTTAATGGCACGAAGCCAACATCGCTATAACGGCTGTCTTCGGAGTTATTGCGATTATCACCTAAAACAAAAATATGATCTTTAGGCACTACTGATTTGCGGTAAGTACTATGATTAGGCTCTTTAGTGTAATCCTCTTTTTTTAGTACACCATTGACATAGACCTGACCATCACGAATCTCTATGGTATCGCCACCAACAGCAATTACTCTTTTAATGAAATCTCTGCTTTCATCCATAGGATATTTGAAAATTACTATTTCATCTCTCTTAGGCTCACTGACAAAGTAAACAAACTTGTTAACTAAAAGACGTTCACCGTTTTCTAGTGTAGGGAGCATGGATGGGCCGGAAACCATATATGGTTCGACAATAAATGTTCTGATACAGAAGGCTAGAACAACAGCAATGATAATTGAATATAACCAATCACTGGCAATATCCTGCCATGTATTATCAGATTTTTTCTTCATGTTGCTTTGCTCCTCTCAGTAGCGCTAAATAGTTTTTTACTCTTAAAATAACAAAAGGGACTGATAAACAGTCCCTTTAGATTCCGATTAGCGTCTTTCTCTAATACGAGCTGCTTTACCGGTAAGATTACGCAAGTAATAAAGCTTTGCTCTACGAACAATGCCGCGACGAGCAACTTCAATTTTTTCCAATCTTGGTGAATGCATTGGGAATGTTCTTTCAACACCAACGCCTGAAGAAATACGACGTACGGTAAACATTTCACGCACACCGCCACCGCTGCGAGCGATAACTACACCTTCGAACAACTGAACACGTTCTCTGGTTCCTTCAACAACTTTAACAAATACTTTTACAGTGTCTCCGGCACGAAAATCTGGGATGTCGGAACGAAGTTGTTCTTGTTCCAAAACTTCAATAATGTTCATAATTTCCTCCTCAATATCATAGACGTTCATGTATGAACAAAATCAACAGCGGACCGTCCGTCTTACATACGCAAGTATTATATCACAAAGAATACCTTATAGCAATACTATTTTAACCACCATTGCTCACCAGCAATGCGGTCTATAATAATTGCTGCTGCAGATCTTACACATAGATGATTATAATCACATGTTCCATATATTGGCTCTAAAATATAGTCAAAACTGCTCATGACACTCTTTTCTATACCAAAACCAGTGCCAAACAATAAAAGAATTGGCTGTGAACCTTCTTTGAGAAGATCCCTCGCAAAACTATATGAAACAGTATTGTCATATTTTCTTGCATCCGTGGTGATAGTCAAAGGCTTAACGCCTTCAATCTCTTCAATAGCATCAATAGCATTTTCAATGCTAGGAATATAACTTACTCTTTCCAAGGCATTGCTTCGGTCAGGATTATATACTTGGCCAAAGCCTTTTTGCCAATAATCGGTAATTTTGGTTATAATTTTTTTCTGTTCGTCTAATGGATGAATCAAAAAGTATCGTTTAACATCGTAAGTCCGAGCCGTACGGGAAATATCATGAATATCAAAATTAGTAACTGCGGTAGCAACAACTTTCATATTCTTGTTATAAATTGGATAGTGCACTAAGCCAAGATACAAATTAGCCATTATTTTCACCTTTAGTCTCTTTAATTACAGCTAATAGCAATTTGCCATCATCTTTATTCAAAGCAGCTTTGTTAAGCAAATCAGGGCGGTTCTTATAGGTAGCACGCAAGGCTTCTTTTCTGCGCCATTCTTTTATTAACGCATGGTTGCCTCCTCGCAATACCTCCGGGACTTCCATGCCGTCGAAAACAACTGGTCTTGTATATTGAGGATACTCAAGCAATCCTTCGCTGAAGGATTCTTCTGAAGCGCTTTCTTCTTTACCCAATACTCCAGGTATATAGCGTGCGACAGCATCCATTACAACCAAAGCAGGAAGCTCTCCTCCTGTCAGTACATAATCCCCAATTGATATCTTTGCATCTACCCAGGCAAAAATTCTCTCGTCAAAACCTTCGTAGTGACCACATAAAAAAATTAAGTCACGTCCGGATTCAGCAAATTGCTCAACAATGTTTTGATTCAAGGTATTACCACCAGGGCAAAGCGCTACAACGGCAGCATTCGGCAATAAACGTTTAGCCTCTTTGATTGCCTCAGCAAAAGGTTCAACTTTCAAAACCATGCCAACGCCACCACCGAAGGGCGTATCGTCAACAGTCTTATGTTTATCATGAGTAAAGTCACGGGGATTTATGCAAGAAACAGTCAATAATCCCTGCTCTACAGCTCTCTTGATAATACTGAAAGAGGTTGCCTGTTCAATAAATTCCGGGAACAAAGTAATAAAAAGAAAATTCACTTCTACTCAGCCCATTCCGGCAGTTTTACCAAAATACGTTTGTCTGCCATATTGATTTCTTTGATATTAGCTTTCAAAGCAGGGACCAATATCTCACTGCCGTCGGCTGCTGATACAACGAAAACATCATTGCTGCCTGTAGCCAAAACATCTTTCAGCTTGCCAAGCAAAGAACCGTCTTCGTCATAAACAGAAAATCCGATCAAATCCGAAACATAAAACTGGTCTTTTTTAAGAGGTGGCAAATCGACTGTGTCAATAAGCACCTTCTTGCCTCGAAGCAATTCTGCCTCATCCATGTTGTTAACTTCATTTACTTTAACTAAAAAGACATTCTTATGAAAACGAGCAGCTATAACGGACAGTTTGCGTCCATCTTCCAAAAAGAAATACTTTAACGCTGGAAACATATCAGGATTTTCGGTCAAGGGCATTACACGAAATTCGCCCCGCACACCATGCGGGGCGACAATGGCGCCAATTACAATTCTCTTATCCAAGATATCAAGCTCTAAAGGCGACAATTTTGCCGTCTTCCGTTACAATTTCAGCACCCATTATTTTATCAAGATCGGTACCGATTTCAAGTTCAACGGTTCTTTCAAGTTGACCATGACCAATTTCAGCGCCATATTCTAATTTCTCAGCTCTTTTAAGTTTTGCTTCAGCTTCTTGCTTAGCTGCAATACGTTTTGAACGTTCAACTTCAATTTGCTGTTGCAAAGCTTCAACTAAACTTTCATCCTGATTTTCCTGCTCAACGATAGCACGTTTTGCAGTAAATTCAAATTGTTCAAGCTCCAGACTGATTTGTTGTATTCTTTTTTGGAGATCTCCAATAATTTTCGTTTTTAAAGTCTCAGTAACCTTAGCTTTAATAGCAACCGGCATTCTTACGGTCATTTTATCCATTATGTTAAACCATCCTTTTTAAACAATCTCAACGACGACTTTGACATTTTCACGCGTCGCAACTGCTTTTAAAACAACACGGATTGCTTTAGCAATACGACCTTGTTTGCCAATAACTTTACCCATATCCTCAGGAGCAACATGGAGGCGAAGCACCGTTGTAGTACCGGTTGTTTCCTCCTCCACGACTACTGCGGACGGATTATTCACTAGAGACTTGGCCATGATTTCTACCAATTCTTTCATGTCAATCACGCCTCACTTTTTTTAGCTTTTGCTTCAGCGTATTTAGCAATAATACCATCTTTGCTGAATAAGGATTTAACTGTATCAGTAGGTTGTGCACCTTTAGACATCCAGGACAGAGCTTTTTCTTCATCGATTTGTACCACTGCAGGTTGTACAGTAGAATCATAATAACCGATGCTTTCAATAAAGCGGCCATCACGTGGAGCGCGAGCGTCAGCTACAACAATACGGAAGAACGGGCTCTTTTTAGCACCCATACGTTTTAAACGAATCTTAACTGCCATTTATATTTTCACCTCCTTAAATTAACTAAAATTATTTATTGCATAAAAGGTAGTTTGAAACCGCCTTTTGTGGCAAACTTGTTCATTCCTTTAATCTTTTTCATCATTTTTTTGCTTTGTTCAAAATTCTTCAGCAGTTTATTGACATCCTGCACTCTTGTACCTGAGCCGGTGGCAATCCTTTTACGTCTGCTGCCATTTATGATATTTGGATTTCTGCGTTCGGCTAACGTCATTGACCTTATTATTGCCTCTACGCGATCCAACTCTTTTTCATCAACATTTGCATCCTTAAGCTTTTGACTTATATTGCCCATACCAGGAAGCATACCGAGAATAGATTCCAACGAACCGAGTTTTTTGACTTGCTGCATCTGCTCTAAGAATTGTTCGAGTGTAAACTCCTCTTTGCGCATCTTTTTTTCAAGTTTAGCAGCATCTTCTGCATCAAAAACTGCCTGAGCTTTCTCAATCAGCGACAGAACATCGCCCATGCCTAAGATACGTGAAGCCATACGGTCAGGGTGGAAAGGTTCCAAGGCATCAAGCTTTTCGCCCATACCAACGAATTTGACCGGTCTGCCTGTAACTGCTTTGACTGACAAAACAGCACCGCCTCTGGCATCGCCATCAAGCTTGGTAACGATCAAACCATCAATGCCAAGATCATTATTAAAAGTCTCAGCAACAGTAACAGCATCCTGTCCTGTCATTGCATCAACAACAAGAAGTATTTCATGCGGCTTTACTGTTTTCTTTATATCTTTGAGCTCACCCATCAATTCTTCATTGATATGAAGGCGGCCAGCCGTATCTATAATCACAGTGTCACATGCCAGTGAAAAAGCTTTGTTCATAGCCTGTTTGGCAATTTCCACAGGTGAAACCTGATCACCAAGAGAAAATACCGGTATATTCAACTGTTCACCAAGAACCTGAAGTTGCTTAATTGCAGCAGGTCGGTAAACGTCTCCGGCAACTAATAATGGTTTTTTGCCATTTTTACGCAAATGATTTGCTAATTTACCTGCAGTTGTGGTTTTACCAGCACCTTGCAAACCAACAAGCATTATTACAGTTGGCGGCTTGGACGCAACCATCAGTTTACTTTGGGTGCCGCCCAATAAATCAGTTAACTCTTCGTTAACTATTTTAATAATGAACTGGCCGGGAGTCAGACTTGCCTGCACTTCTTGTCCCATTGCCCGTTCTTTAATTCTGGTAGTAAAATCTTTGACGACTTTGAAGTTTACGTCTGCCTCCAAAAGAGCCATCCGAACTTCGCGTAGTGTTTCCTTTAAATCGTCTTCTGTAACTTTTTGACTGCCACGTATTTTTTTAATTGCATTCTGCAATCGATCAGCTAAGCCCTCAAATGCCATTTATTATGCCCTGCCTTTACCATTTAGCTCGCGTAATATTGTTTGTACCAACTCTAAATTAGCCACTTTGTCATGATCATTAATATAATCTGTCAGCAATTCTTCTGCATGGAGAAGAATATCACCATTTTCCTTGTCACGTTCCAGCAATTTTAGTCTATTCTCATAACGCTCCAAAATCTGGCCCGCTCTTTTAATCAAATCGTAAATAGCTTGTCTGGAAACACCATACTCATCAGCTATTTCCGAAAGTGACAGGTCATTATAAAAATGCATTTCCATACATTTTTGTTGCTTATCAGTCAGAAGGCCGCCATAAATATCATATAAACGCACCAACCGCATTCTTTGTTCAAAACCTATATCTGCCTGCATCTTCTCACCAAAAATCTTAATATTACTAACATTCGTTATTATACAACAAAGGGAAAACACCGTCAAGTGTTTTCCCTTGTCACCATTAATTATTTATTAAATAAAGCTTCCACAAATTTATCAGCCTCAAATGGACGGAAATCCATAATGCTTTCGCCTACTCCTATCCATTTTACAGATAGGCCAAGTTCTTCCTTAATAGCAATTATTACGCCGCCCTTTGCTGTTCCGTCGAGTTTTGTCAGTACTACGCCCGTAACGTTAGTTGTCTCAGTGAATATTTTTGCCTGCGTTATTGCATTCTGACCTGTTGTTGCATCAAGAACAAGTAACGTTTCATGCGGGGCATCAGGTATTTCCCTCTGTATAACACGATGAATTTTGTCAAGCTCTTTCATAAGGTTAGATTTGTTGTGCAGTCGGCCCGCAGTATCAATGAAAAGTATATCTACTTTACGTGCCACAGCCGCCTTAACGGCATCATATACCACTGCAGCGGGGTCTGCGCCTTCAGCATGACTTACGACATCAGCTTCAGCTCTTTCACCCCATATTTTAAGCTGTTCAGCGGCAGCGGCGCGGAAAGTATCACCAGCAGCTATCATGACTTTATGACCTAACAGCCGATAATAATTGCTAAGTTTTCCAATGGTAGTCGTCTTACCAACACCATTTACTCCCACAACAAGTATTACGCTTGGCGAACCGCTTAGATGCATGCGCTGGCCATCGTCCTTTAACAAATTGGCAACGTACGCTTTGAGAAATGGCAAAACATCTTCAGGTGATTTAATTTCACGGCTTTTGGCCGCATCGCGCACTGCTTTCATAATTTTTTCTGTTGTCTTTACACCAACATCGCCGGCAATGAGGACCATTTCCAGTTCTTCCAAAAAATCTTCGTCAACTTCTGTTGACAAACCAACAAGAGTCTCTATTTTCTCCGTAAAGTTCTTCCTGGTTTTGGATAATCCATCTTTTAATCTTTCAAAAAATCCCATGTTTTACCCCTTTTCTTCCAACTTTACTGATAGTAACCTTGAAATGCCTGATTCTTCCATAGTTATGCCGTGCAGGACGTCTGCTGCCTCCATGACGCCTTTACGATGAGTAATAATAATAAATTGTGTTTTCTTTGCGTAGTCAGCAAGAAAAGCAGAAAAACGATCGATATTGGCCTCATCAAGTGCCGCATCTATTTCATCCAAAATACAAAATGGTGCCGGCTGATAAGATAGTAACGCAAAAAGCAGAGCAATTACCGTTAGTGCTCTTTCACCGCCGGACAGCAAAAACAAGCTCTGCAATTTTTTACCAGGTGGCTGCACAACTATTTCAATACCGGAATCCAGGACGTTATCAGGGTTCTGCAGCTCAAGGCTGGCCATACCGCCGCCGAATAAATTCTTATATGTCTCAGCAAAATAAGAGTTAATTTTTGTTAGAGATTCTTTAAATCTTCTGGACATGTTGGCGTTAATATCACTGATTACTTCTTCCAACCGCTCTTTAGCTTCGTACAAGTCATTGTATTGAGCATTAAGAAATTCATATCGCTCACTGACCGTCCTGTATTCTTCGATAGCGCCTGCATTAATTGGTCCTAATTCTTCAATTGCATGAGTCAAACCAGACTCCATTTTCTTTAAAGCGGAATCAGATAAATCCAACAGCAAAGTGCTATCTTTTGCTTCTGCCAAAGTAATGTTATAGGTCGTTGCAATCTGTTCTAATGCTGTTTCATACTCTGTTTCCTGCTTAACTTTCTCCATCTCTGCCAGATGTAATTTTTGTGTGCTTACAGCATATTCCTTCCTTGCCGCTTCCACTTCACCTTCAGCTACAGCAAGTTTCTCAACTATTACTAACCTTTTATTGGTAAACTCTTCTTTACCGCCATTATTGTTTTTTAATTCAGCTAAAAGATCCTTTTGGCGAATTGCCAGTTGTTCCTTAGTTTTTTCGCTTTCAACCACTACTTGAACCATTTTTTCATTTTCAGCGTCATTATTGGAAATTTCTAACTGTAGTCTAGCCATATCCCCATCTATTTGCTTGATTCGCTCCGATATAAGGCTTGTTCTTTCCTTGGCAGACTCCAAAGTAATACTGGCATTTTGATAATGAGTCCTGATAGTATTCAGAGCCCTTTGTTCTGCTGTTAATTCAAGCTGTAATTTATCAACTAATTCTTTAGTAGACAAATCTTCTTGCTCTAGAGCAGCCAGATTTGGCTTAAGCTCCAACAGTTTATTTCTTGTATTGATGTAATCTTCCGAATGCTGTCTTTTCTCTTGTTCATAGAGAGCTATGTTTTCTTTATGCTGCTCAATTTCAGCAGTGGCCCTTTCAAGATGTGCAGCCAGCTCTGCCTGTCTTACCTTATTTTTTTGCAGCAAAGCTTTAAACTCTTCAATTTTGCTGCTATTTTGTTTAACAATTGCTTCACAAGTTTCAATACTTTCTTGTGTAGTCAATATTTGTCTGTTTATATTGTCGACATTTTCTTTGGCTAAAATTATCTCATTCTTTCTTGATAAGAAACCAGATTCTTTATGCCGACTGCTACCGCCTGTAATAGAACCACCAGGATTAATCAATTCACCTTCAAGGGTAACGATTCGCAAGCGGTAATTATTGGCTTTTGCAGCCTTTATTGCTGCATCCATATCCTGGGCGACAAGCACTCGTCCCAACAAAAATTTGGCAACCGGTAATAAATTATCTGCACATTGCACAAGTTCCGATGCGATGCCAATAATACCGGGAAGCTTAACCAAAGCTGCTTCGTCATTGCGCAAAAGTGTTGGTCTGATAGTATCCAGCGGTAGAAAAGTCGCACGTCCGTCTTTTGTCTTTTTCAAAAATTCAATTGCCTGTTTAGCCGTTGCAACATCTTTCGTCACCAAATTCTGTACGGAACCACCAAGCGCTGTTTCTATCGCTGTCACATAAGGAGCCTGCACTTGGAATAATTCTGCCACAACGCCTATAATCCCATTTCGCCAAGCACTTTCAGACGACAAAAGTGTTTTGACGCTGCGTCCAAAACCGTCATACACTCTTTGCATATTTTCCAACAAATCTACTCTGGTCTGTAAAGATGATAATGCTTCATTCAAAGAGTTGCGCTTTCTTAATACATCCCCCAGCCCTTTTTGATCATCAGTATTTTTCTCAACTAATTTCGTCAGCTGTTCTTGTACAAGTGCGATACCGTTCGTAATGCTCTGCTGCTCATTAATAATATTTTCATGCCGCTCAGAAACTAAATTATACGCTTCCTCTAAATCAACAAGTGTTTTCTTTAGTTGTTCTCTTTTACGCTGCCTGTTTTCCTGCTCATTTTCCAAAGAACGTATTTCGTTACGTAAGTCAACTATCTGTTGCATACTTTCAAAAGCTGATGACTTGTAATTAACAATTTTGGCTTCAGTTTCGGTAATTAAATTTTCTTTAGTTGCCTGTTCTGAGGCATACTTATTAACAGCACTTTGAGCAGCCTGCTGTTCCTTCTCAAGTGCATCATATTTGTCTACAATAGTTTTTAAATTACTCTCAATTTCGCTGAGTTGCTGGACAAGCCGTTCTCTTTGTGCTTGCAGCCTTTCCTGTGACTTCTTGCTTTGCAGGATTCGCTCACTTAGTACAGCCTCCTGCCCATGCAGTTTTTCTAAAAGATTTTCCCTTTCTGCAATACTATTTTGCAGTTCAGTAAATTCTTCGTTTACTTTATCTAGTTCCGTTTTGAGAATCAGGCCATTATTTTCTTTTAAATTTACTTCAACTTTGATTTCTTCATTTCTTTTATTCAATTCAGCTATTTTTGCCGCTAATTTTTCATTAATTTCTTCAATGTTTTGAAGCTTGTGAACAACTTGAGTAACACGACAAGAGCGCAATTCATCACTCATTTTTAAATATTTTTGAGTTTTTTCCGCACTTATCCTTAAAGGCTCAATCCTACCTTCGATCTCAGACTTAATATCATAAATTCTGGTAATATTATTAGCCGTTTCCTCCAGTCGATGCGTTGCCTCTTTTTTGCGCAGACGGTATTTGGCAATTCCAGCTGCTTCTTCAAATAAGGCACGTCTCTCCTCAGGCCGGCTATTTAATATTTCATCGATGCGGTTCTGACCAATTATTGACATTGATCCTCTGCCAAGGCCAGTATCAGAAAAGATATCAACAATGTCTTTCAAGCGGCAAGGCTTTTTATTGATATAATATTCGCTATCACCACTGCGGAAAACCCTTCTGCAAATGTTTATTTCATCGAAATCAGCTTGTATCTTGTGATCACTATTGTCAAAGACAAGATTTACTTCTGCCATACCCAATGCTCGGCGTTTACTTGTTCCGGCAAAAATGACATCCTCCATTTTGCTGCCGCGCAAATACTTTGCACTTTGTTCGCCAAGAACCCAACGAATAGCGTCAGAAATATTGCTCTTGCCGCTCCCGTTAGGTCCGACAATAGCTGTAATGCCTTCTTCAAAATTAATCTCCGTTCTCTCTGCAAATGACTTGAATCCATATGTTTCGAATGCCTTTAAGCGCACAATACCACCGACCTAATCATTTCTATGTATTTGATTTTAACATGCGAAAACGAATTAAACAACTCGCCTGACTTATTCGGCAGACATGTTAAGCTTGAATACTGCTTCTGACAAGGAATCGTCAGCCAATAGAGTAATATCTTGTTTATCTATTATCCTTTGCCAAAACTTTTCATTGCATTTTTTTAAACCCTTCAATTGAGAAGTAATTTTAGAATTATGAGCGATTGAAAGGCAAGAAACATTTTCATCAAGTTCTTCCAGCTGATCTGCAACCCAACAGCGATATTGAAAAGACTTGACCATTTCTCCGAAAGACGGATGAAATGGCCCTGCTATGATATTATCTTCTTTGCATAGTTCTTCGTCAGCCTGCAGTCCAATACGAATTACTTCGATTCCATTACTGGTAAGACGCTCATAAGCGTAGGAAGCTTGCGCTACTGCTTCTGGCAGACTTAATGGAGAAAAAGCCATATCTTTGTACATTTTTTCTAAAGGAGTATCTTTAATTACCAAAAGTGGATATATCCTTGCTATCTCAGGTTGCAGACTTACAACCTTATTTAGAGTATCTGCCAGGCTTTGCCAATCCTGCTTTGGCATTCCGACCATGAGCTGGATACCAACACTCATCTTTTTTGCCTTCAAACATGCTACGGCTTTTTCTACATCAGCAGCTGAATGGCCTCTTTCTGCTATTTGCAGTACATTATTGTCAAGTGACTGCACTCCGAGCTCAACCAAAGTAACATGATGCTGTTTTAATAGTTCAACTATATCAACATCAATATAATCAGGCCTTGTTGACAGTCTTACCGAACCAACAACTCCAAGTTCCACAAATTTGTCGGATAATGTCAATAACCCTTTTTGTAACTCCAGTGGAAGACCAGTAAACGATCCCCCATAAAATGCGATTTCATTTTCGCTTGAAGGTTTTATCCATTGCAAATATCTATTAATTTGCCTCTCGGCATTTAATAAAGAAGCTTCGGATTGGCCACTTATTTTTTTCTGATTACAAAAAATACATTGGTGTGGGCAACCAGCATGCGGAATGAAAACTGGTATAATCCTTCCCATCTGCATCCCCCTTTGATATACAAAGAAAGACAGTTGGTCTGCCAACTGTCTTAAGTACTATTAAAGATTTTCGCCTAATTTTAAAAGAGCCTGCTTAGCCGCATTTTGTTCAGCTTCTTTTTTTGATTTTCCGCTGCCTTCCCCTGTTACTACCCCATTAATCAAAACAGTCGTATCGAAAACTTTATCATGATCAGGCCCCTTAGCGCCCACCAATTGATATACTATTTCGACAACCCCATCCTTTTGAACCATTTCCTGCAGCCTTGTCTTGAAATCCCGGCAAAGTCCATGCTTTGCTGTCATTTCAAGCTCTTCTTTCATCATATCCAGAAGATATTTCTCAACTCTTTCCAGTCCTTGGTCCAAATAGTATGCTCCGACAACTGATTCAAATGCATCAGCCAGAATGGAATTGCGATCACGCCCACCGGAAAGAAGCTCGCCTCTTCCTAGCAAAATATATTTTCCCAAACCAATTTGTCTTGCGTATTTAGACAAGGAAGTTTCACAAACAAGATATGCTCTAAGCTTAGTTAGTTCGCCTTCATCCATTTTCGGAAACCTTTTGTACATATATGTACTTACTACAAGACCCAAGACAGAATCACCCAGGAACTCAATGCGTTCGCTATGTGTAGGTTTGGGAAACAATTTCGATTCATGGGCATAAGAGGTATGAGTCAGAGCGGTGTTCAGCAGATACAAATCGTTCATTTCGATCTTAAGCGACCGACATAAATCCTGTAAATCTTCTTTTCGCTCTTTATTCATCCTTTTATCACTCTAATCTAAATTAATCTTTATATTTTTTAAACAAAATAGTCGCATTATGACCACCAAAACCAAAGCTGTTGGAAATTGCAACATTTACTTCAGCCTTACGAGCTACATTCGGAACATAGTCAAGATCCAAACCTTCTTCTAAATCAGGATCTTCATAGTTAATGGTCGGCGGAATTACACTATTTTCAATGGTTAAAACAGTAGCAATAGCTTCTACGCCGCCAGCTGCACCCAAAAGATGTCCCATCATGGACTTGTTTGAACTAATTGCCATTTTATAAGCATGCTCACCAAAAACTTTTTTAGCAGCAAGCGTTTCATT
>CAZCMY010000004.1:13384-21808 GCA_964500055.1 uncultured Acidaminococcales bacterium
AAATTATTCCAGAATGTCTCTTTACCTGTACCGATAGGTGTTACAGGGCCAACACCAGTTATTACAACTCTTCTTTTCAAAATTAATCACCTCAAGGTTATATTTTGGCTATTTCTTCTTTAAGTCTTCTAAAAATTTCTTTTACTGGTAAAATCTCTTTAATTTTCCACATATTTGCACCGGTAAAAACAAGGCCCGTTTCCACATCACCTTGCTGCGCTCTCGTTAATGCGCGAATAATACAAAAAGACCTACTACAATGCTTAAGGCAAGCATCACATTCTGTCGGCTTTGGCGCATTACCCTCCAAAGACAGTTGTGCAAAAGGATTCCTTATAGCACGGCCTTTATATCCAACAGGGCTATCGATTTGAACAACATCATCCTTAGTCATTTTCAGATAAAATTGTTTCAATTCATCTGCCCCATTTGATTCTTCACTTGCGGCAAAACGGCTGCCCATTTGTACACCACTGGCGCCAAGTTTCAGCAATTCTGCAACATCCTGACCTGTAACGGCGCCACCAGCAGCTATAACCGGTATTTGCACCGCTTTAACAATCTCAGGCAGTATCTCTTTTATCGATTGCTGTGTTCCTAAATGCCCACCGGCTTCTGTTCCTTCAGCAACTATAGCTGAAGCCCCAAGCTGCTCGGCTATTTTGGCAAGCTTTACTGAGGAAACGATAGGTACGATGGCAACGCCATATTTACGTCCTACCGCAAACATATCTCTTGAAAAACCGGCGCCGGCTACAATTAAATCTACTTTCTCTTCAGCAGCAGTCGTAATCAAGCCTAAGAATTCACGGGCAGCAACCATAGCATTTATGCCAATGATTCCTTTACCGCCAGTCAACTCTCTAGCTAGTCTTATTTCTTTCCGCAACTCATCAAATTTCATACCGGACGCAGCAATCAAGCCTATGCCGCCTTCAGATGCAACTGCAGCTGCTAGCCGAGCCGTAGAAAGTCTTATCGCCATTCCACCTTGTACAATAGGTACTTCGGCAACTAAATTACCGATTTTGAGCACTGGTAATTTCAACAAATATCCCCCATTTCAGGATAACTTATTTAAGGAAATCCCATACGGGATTTCCTTAAAAAGCATTAAAATCTTATTTCTATTTGTCCAACAATTCAACCGCATCTTTAACAGTACGGATTTTTTCTGCAACTTCGTCAGGAATTTCAACATTAAATTCTTCTTCAAACGCCATGATTAATTCAACGATATCCAAAGAATCTGCACCCAAATCATCAATAAAAGTTGATTCCATCTTAACTTCGTCAGCATCAACGCTCAATTGTTCAACAGTAATATCTCTTACTTTTTCGAAAGTAGTCATTCAATTCACCTCCTTCCAAAGGAAAAGCATCATAATTTTTAAAATTACATTACCATACCACCATCAACATTCAATGTCTGGCCGGTTATATAAGCAGCATCATCTGAAACAAGAAATAACACTGCCTTGGCAACATCAACAGGCTGGCCCGCACGTTTAAGCGGAATTCCTGATGCCATATCTTCGATTACTTTCTCTGGCAAAACACTGGTCATATCGGTTGCAATAAGGCCGGGAGCAACAGCATTTACTGTAATTCCTCTGGAAGCAACTTCTTTTGCTACTGACTTTGTAAAACCAATACAGCCCGCTTTTGCAGCCGCATAGTTTGCCTGTCCAGCATTTCCCATAATTCCGACAACCGAGGCGATATTAACAATTTTACCTGATCTTTGCTTCATCATATATTTTAAAGCAGCTTTGGTGCAATTGAATACACCTTTCAGGTTAGTATTCAGAACTGCATCCCAATCTTCTTCTTTCATGCGCATTAAAAGGCCGTCACGAGTAATACCTGCATTATTAACAAGAATATCACAACGCCCAAATTCAGCAACCACAGCATCAAGCATTGAAGCCGCTGCCTCAGTTTGAGATACATCGCCTTGCAAAATTAAAGCTCTGCGGCCCATTTTACGAATCTCAGCTGCCACTTCTTCTGCTGCTGCAGCATTTCCTGCATAATTAACAGCTACATCAGCGCCAGCTTCAGCCAGAGACAATGCAATGGCACGACCAATTCCACGAGAAGCACCAGTGACAAAAGCTATCTTGCCTTCTATCTGCATTTTAGCGAACCTCCTTGAAATAAGCAAGCGTTTTTTCTAAACTTGCATTATCCTCAACGTTAAGAGATGTTAACTCTTTAGCAATCTTTTTATTAAATCCTGATAACACTTTACCAGGTCCAACTTCAACAAAGCATTCTACGCCGTTCTTAATCATGTTATTCACCGAGTTTTCCCACAACACAGGACTTGCAGCCTGTTTGACGAGCAGACTTTCAATATCTGCTGCCTTGTTAACTTCCTCTGCGGTAACATTGGCAATTACAGGAATCTTGGCATCATTAAATGTAATAGTTTTAAATTCTTCAGCCAAACGAACAGATGCTGGATACATCAAACTGCTATGGAAAGGGGCACTTACTGGCAAGAGAACGGCACGCTTAGCACCAGCTGCTTTCAACTCTTCAACTGCTTTATCTACCGCAGCGGCAGCACCTGCAATTACAACCTGTCCAGGACAATTAAAGTTTACAGCTTGTACTGCTTTGCCAGTTTCAGCTTCAACCTTTTTGCAGATAGCTACTATGTCATTACTGTCATTCATACCCATTACAGCAGCCATGCTTCCTTCACCAACAGGAACTGCTTCCTGCATGAACTGGCCACGTTTACGTACTATTCTCACAGCATCTGAGAAGCTCATAGCTCCGGCAATAACCAAAGCAGAATATTCACCCAGACTATGTCCTGCAGCCACATCAGGAACTATACCATGTTCCTTCAGAACTTCAGCTGCTGCAACACTAGCTGTTAGTATTGCAGGTTGTGTGTTAAATGTCAACCGCAATTGATCTTCAGGTCCATTAAAGCACATATCGGTTATTGAAAAACCTAGTGCTTCATCTGCAGATTTAAATATATCACGAACAACAGAATAGTTGTCATAAAACTCTTTCATCATTCCAACTGTCTGAGAACCTTGTCCCGGAAATATAAAGGCTGTTTTGCCCATTGTTAAATCCTCCCTTTTTTCCCTTATTTACTCCACTTTAAAGCAATGGAAGCCCAAGTTAAACCAGCGCCAAAACCTGCAAGTATAACAGTTTTGCCTTTTGCAAGAAGGCCTTGTTCCCTGGCTTCGCACATTGCAATAGGAATTGAAGCTGCTGACGTATTACCATACTTGTCAACATTAACAAAAACTTTGTCCATTGACATGCCCAAACGTTTGGCAGCTGAATTGATTATACGGATATTAGCCTGATGCGGTATCAGAAGGTCAACATCTTCTGTGGTTAATCCAGCTTTTTTCATGGCTTTTTCTGCAGTACGTCCCATTATTTTAACAGCAAACTTGAAAACTTCGCTGCCATCCATATGAATAAAATGCTCACCAGCGTCAACTGTTTCATGAGAAGCCGGTTTACGGGATCCTCCTGCGGGCTGCGATAAAAATGGTCCGCCAGAGCCATCAGCACCCATGTCAATGCTCAAAACGCCATAACCATCTTCGACTTGACCAACAACCGCTGCACCAGCGCCATCACCAAATAATACACAAGTATTGCGGTCCTGCCAGTTCATGATGCGGGAAAGAGTTTCAGCGCCAACGACTAGGATATGCTTATACAAGCCACTTACTATCATCGTATTTGCTACAGCCAACGCATAAACAAAACCGGAGCACCCTGCTGACAAATCAAAAGCGGCGGCATTTTTTGCGCCAATTTTATCTTGTAATAAGCAAGCAGTAGATGGGAATTTAGTATCAGGTGATTCTGTAGCTACAATAACGCATTCAATATCTTCGCCACTGATTCCAGCATCTTTCAAAGCTCTCTCTGCGGCAATAAAAGCCAAATCAGAAGTTGCTTGTTCCGGTGCTGCTATGTGGCGTGACTTGATACCTGTTCTTTCAACAATCCAGTCATTATTAGTATCAACCATTTTTTCTAAATCATAATTTGTAAGAACCTTATCTGGAAGATAATGGCCCATTCCTAAAATACCAGCATATATCTTTTCCATTGTTATTCATTCCCTTTTCGTTTATTTATGATACTGTCCCCGATATGTTTTACAACATCTTTCTCAGCAAAATCAATTGCTACACCAACAGCATTTTTTATTGCTTTGGCTTTTGAGCTACCATGACAAATGATAAAAGGAGCTTTTACACCCAACAACAATGCGCCGCCGTATTCTGCAGGATCAATGGTTTTTTTCATTTTTCGCAGTGCCGGTTTGATCAGCATAGCACCAAATTTTGCTATAATTCCACTTTCCATAATGGTACGTTTCATTATGGTCATTATTGCAGTTGCCAGACCTTCTGCAACTTTCAATACAACATTTCCTACAAACCCATCACATACTACAACATCGACCGTGCCTTTATTTATGTCACGGCCTTCGACATTGCCAATAAAGTTAATGTGTTCTTCATTTTTAAGTAAAGGATAGGTAGCCAGGGCCTGCTCATTGCCTTTTGTATCCTCTTCACCAATGTTTAACAAACCAACTCTCGGATTCTTTATCTTAAGAATCGCCTCTGCATATATAGACCCCATTATTGCATTTTGAACAAGGTGTTGCGGTTTTGCGTCAACTTTTGCACCGGAGTCCAAAACAACAGTAGTACCAGTAATACTAGGAATGGGCGTCGCTATTGCCGGTCTTTCGATACCTTTGATACGTCCCAACCCGAAAAGAGCCGCTGCTACAGCAGCACCGGTACTGCCGGCAGAAACAAGCGCGTCGCAAACTCGTGTGTGCAAAAGTCTTGTAGCCACCACTATAGAAGCATCTGGTTTCGCCTTAACGCTGAGACCCGGATGGTCGCTCATTTCAATTACTTCACTAGCATGTTCTATTTTAATTCTTTCGTTCTTATCTTCCTTATATTTTTCCAATACAGTTTCAATTTGTGTTCTGTCACCTACAAGGTAAACTTCACAATTATATTGTTTTACTGCTTGAATTGCGCCCAAAATGATTTCTTCCGGGCCATAGTCCGTTCCCATGACATCAACAGCTATCTTCATGCTAAACAATCCTTTCATTCGGCAGAGAAACAACAATGAACTTTGCTCTGAATACTTCCTGGCTATTATTACGAATTTTCACCCAAATGAAGTATTTTTTATCTTCTTTACGTATTACCTCGGCTTTAGCAATTAAATTTGCACCAGCATAGATAGGTATCTTATATTTTACGTTGCCAATCCCAGTCAAGGCAGCAGGAGCATCTACAACAGCCAATGCTAAAGTATTAGCCTGAGCAAACATAAAATGACCACGAGCAATACCTGTTTTTGCCATGACCATATCTGGTGTAACGTTCATCATTGAAATCCCGCTTTTTCCTAATTCGAGATCAAGAAGTTCACCTACAATATCTTTGCTCGATATTGCCTGCAGCTTATTCTGGGCATTTTCAGCCATTTGCCTTGTCCGTTCCCTTAATTCAGGGATACCCTTGCCAAGACGATCCAATCTTATAGTCTGGATGCTTACTTTCAGGGTCTGAGCAAGTTGTTCATCAGTTAGAAATGGATTCTTTTCCAATTCTTTTAACAAACGCTGCTGTCTTATTTGTTTTTTTGAAATATTCATAACATCACCTGATTTTAGCACCAAGTCTTAATATCTGTTAGTATTATATAAAAAATCAAAATAAAAATCAATATAACTGTGTGACAAAATTGTAAAAAAACAAAACAAAATAATAAAACCGAGGTGCAAGCACCTCGGTTTTATTATTTCTCTTCCATCGCAACGACTTGTTTACCGTTATAATAACCACATTCCGGGCAAACTCGATGCGGCATTTTCTTTTCATGACATTGCGGGCACTCAACTAAGCCAGGAACTGTAAGTTTCCAGTTAGCGCGACGAGAATCGCGGCGAGCTTTAGACATTTTACGCTTTGGTACTGCCATTATTGATACACCTCCTCAAGCGAATTACAATAACTACTTTTTAAACAACTGTTTCAATGCCGCTAATCTCGGATCGACCGTGTCAGTATCACAATCACAAGATTCAACATTTCTGTCGACTCCACAAACAGGACACAAACCCCGGCATTCTTCTTTGCACAAAACCTGTAAAGGTTCGGCAACAAGCAATCCTTCGCGAACTGCTTCTGTGATATCAACTACGTCGAATTCATAGGAGAATGCGTCATCAGCAATATTTTTGGCATCTACAGGGAAGAACTTCTCCAGAATTTCGGTTTCGGTTGCAGCTACAAATGTTTTCAAACAACGAGCACATTCGTGTTCAACCTCGGTGCGTAAAGTAGCTTTTAAAAGCAACACATCACCAGCGTTGGAAATCTCACCATCAACAAAGATTGGACCACGCACTGCAAGGTCTTCTTCAGATAAGTTTAATTCCTTTGCGTCAACTTGAAAATGAAAATCTGTTTTCCCAACCAGTCTTTTTTTGATTTCGGCTACGTTTAACTTAATCATAATCCACCAATCGTTACAATTATATAGGCAAGGTATTTCTTTGTCAAGAAAAACCATAAGACAGCCTATAATTTGATAATCCTTTTACATATATTAAATGTGTCCCTGGCAATAACCAGTTCTTCATTTGTTGGTATTACAAATATCTTAACATTTGCTCTCTTAACACTGATTTCCTGCGCTTTACCGCGGACCTTGTTGCGTTCCTGATCAATACGGGTTCCAAGATACTCCAACCCATTGCAAATCTTATCACGCATAAAAGGTGAATTTTCGCCAACGCCTGCTGTGAAAACAATAGCATCAACACCACCCATGGCCGCAACATAACCACCAATGTATTTTTTGACTTTATAAGCAAACAAATCTATTGCCAACTGAGAACGCTCATCGCCATGATTGGCGGCACTTTCCAGATCACGGAAATCGCTTGACAACCCAGAAATACCGAGAATGCCGCTGCGTCTGTTCAGATAGTCATCTATCTGAGGGCCAGTCATGTTCTCCTTTTCCATAAGAAAAGGTATTATAGCAGGATCAATTTCACCTGAGCGTGTGCCCATAATCAAACCTTCAAGAGGCGTATAGCCCATGCTGGTGTCTATTGATTTACCATATTTTATAGCAGTTATACTAGCTCCGTTACCAAGATGGCAAGTAATTATCCGCAAGTCCGTCATGTGTTCCTGCATCATTGACGCGGCAACCTGTGCCACATATTTATGCGACGTACCATGAAATCCATAACGGCGAAGGCCATATTTTACATACAATTCATAAGGTAAGCCATATAGGTAGGCGACTTTCGGCAAAGTTTGGTGAAAAGCTGTATCAAAAACAGCTACCTGAGGCGTTGTCGGCATTATTTCCATGCAGGCATTGATTCCGTGCAAATTTGGCGGATTATGCAATGGAGCAATTTCTGCGCAAGCTTCAATGCCTTTAAGAACATCCTGCGTAATAAGAACAGAGTCAGCGAATCTTTCGCCTCCGTGAACAACACGGTGACCAACAGCGTCAATATCAGACATGTCAGTAATAACCCCATACTCGTGATTTATCAAAGCATTGATAATCATCTTAATGCCCACAGCATGGTCGGGAATATCTTCCGGCAAATCCACTGTGTACTTGCCGGTTGGAGTGTGCTTAAGAAGTGAGCCTTCCATGCCAATACGTTCAACCATACCTTTTGCCAAAACTGTTTCATTTTCCATATTGATCAACTGATATTTAATTGAAGAACTACCACAATTGACTACGAAAATTTTCACTGTCGCACCTTCTTTGTCCGGCATTCGGAATTATTATGATATTTTGTTCATAATTATAGTACAAAATAAAGGGATACTGTGATAAAATAGTTTACACTATTTTAAACAAATAATCTACAAAAAAATAATCAGATTAATTAATTTTTTTGAAGGGCACAGATATGACAAACAAAAAATGCATAGGAATAGTAGCAGAATACAATCCTTTTCATAATGGACATGCCTATCATTTGGCTGCAGCCAAAAAGGTTGTTGGTGATACCCCGGTAATTGCAGTTATGAGTGGCAATTTTGTTCAGAGGGGCATACCTGCCTTAACAGACAAATGGTCCAGAGCAGAGATAGCAACAAAAAATGGTGTTGACCTGGTGTTGGAATTACCAACCATTTTTGCCTGCCGTAGCGCTGAGCACTTTGCTCGTGGCGCAGTGAAAATTCTTGAGAGTACCGGTTGTGTAACTCATTTATCCTTCGGCTGCGAAACATCAGATATCAGCTTACTTGAGCAAGCTGCACAAATTGCCGTCAATAGTTCATCCGATACCCAAATTGAACTAGCAAAAGGGCTATCCTATGCAGCCGCAATGGGAAT
>CAZCMY010000004.1:21908-34260 GCA_964500055.1 uncultured Acidaminococcales bacterium
AATACAGTTTCTTCTTCAACTTTTTCAAAACTATCACAATTGAATGTTGGAAAACGTCTTGGTCATAAACAGGAAAACCTTGATTTATTATTATCATTTCTTTTAAAACAAATATCACCAGCATACATCGCTAAATGCTGCGAATGCTCTGAAGGCTTAGAAAACAAAATAGCCAAAGCTGCCAACGCTTCCACCTGGTCTGAAGCAATTGCAATGATAAAAAGCAAACGCTACCCCGAAACAAGGATAAATCGTTTGCTTCTACAAATACTGCTTTCGTCGCAAGAAATAACATTTAAAGAGGCAATAAGCGGGGATCCATCCTACTTGAGAGTACTGGCATTTAATGATCGCGGACGCCAACTCTTAAAAAGAATGAGAAGTACAGCGACCTTGCCGATTCTGACCAAATTAGGCAGAAACGCCTTTGTTTGTGAAAACCAAAACAATAAAAGTTTTATATCTTCCCTCAAAATAGATCTTTCAGCTACGACTTTATTCAGCCTTCTGCAAGGGAACTCTTTGTCTTATCCGGCAGATTTTAAAACTTCACCCTTTTATTTATCAGAGTAATTATCCAAAACATCCAGAAGGTTTGGTAAAATTTCCCAAGCTGCGTCCCTTCCAACCTGGTAGCACTCTTCTATCTTCTTAAAATCCGTTACAGCACAGGAACTAAGTTCTGGCTGGATCAAAATATCACAATCCTTGATAAGTCGCTGATAACTAAATAAACCTTTTTCCATTATATCAAGTGATCTTAATATGACATCAAAGACAGTTTTAACTTCTCCGATAGAACTTACCGCTGCCAAATCGACAGCTAAAATAATATCAGCCCCCATGTCTCTGGCAACACTTACAGGAGTTGGGTTGACTATTGCACCATCTACCAACTGTCGTCCGTCAAACTCATAAGGAACAAAAATACCAGGGACAGCAACGCTCGCGCAAACAGCAGCGGCAGAATTGCCATCACGGAAAACATATTCACGGCCTGTTGCAAGATCTGTTGCAACCGCGGCAAAAGGTTTGCACAGTTCCTCAATTTTCCTGCCTTTTGTGAGCATAGTGACTATTTTATAAATATTTTCCGTACCGATAAAACCTTTTTTATGTACGACAAATTCAAGCCACGAACCACGTCCCAGGCCCTTAGCCAGCTTCATGATGGTATAAGAATCATAGCCGGCACAGATAAGTGCGCCAATTAAGCTGCCAATACTGCATCCAGCTACAAGATCAACCTCAATACCATTTTCTTCCAAAACACTGAGTACGCCTACATGAGCTAGCCCACGCAAACCGCCAGAGCCTAAAACCAAACCTAGTTTAGGTTTTCTACTCATTCTTCCTCCTGCTCAGTGCTCCTCTGTTGATTAGCTCTTAATGGAGCTCTGTTTTCTTGAACAATTTCCATCGTTTTCTTCAGACTATCTTCCAAATAATCAAATACATCGGTTGCATAGCTCAGAGATTCCCTGTGCATTTTTTCTGCATAAGCATCTGCTGCTGCACGCATGTCATTGTCGTATTGTTTGGTATCATTGAGGATATTCTGGGCTTTTTCTTCAGCCATTTTTACAACTTCTTCATTGCGTACCAGTCTTTCAGCTTCTGCTTTCGCCAGTTCAACAATTCTTTCGGCTTCGGTCTTAGCTTGTTCAACAATGCGGTCAGCCTCTGCGCGTGAGTTCTTAATGATATTCATCTGTTCATCAAGTAGATCATGTGCTTTCTTGACCTCCAAAGGAACTGCTTCGCGCAATCTGTCCATAACTAATGACAAATCGCCTTCCTCAATAATAATCTTCTCCGAAAACGGAAGATGTGAAGCTTCTAAAATAAGACTTTCCATTTCATCTAAAATTTTGTCCAATTCCATGCTCATCATCTCTCTCTCAATTCTTATTAATAAGATTTCTTTGCTATATAACTTTTTATCTGGGTTTCAATACTTTCAGGCACCAAACCGGAAATATTGCCACCGAAAACTGCCAGTTCCCTTACACCAGAAGAACTCAGGAACGAGTACTGTGCGTTTGTCATGATAAAAACGGTTTCAAGCTCATGATCTATTTTTTTTATCAGCAACGCTCTTTGAAATTCATATTCAAAATCAGAGAAAGCTCTTAATCCCCTGACGATGAATTTTGTATTTTGTTGTTTGCAATACTCATTTAATAGTCCGGAAAAACAAGTGACTTTTGCATTAGCGATATGCTTTGTAGCTTCCTTCAGCATTGCCACCCTTTCATCCATAGTGAACATACCTTGAGCCTTGCCAGGATTATTGAAAACACTTATGATAATCTCATCAAACATAAGACTGGCACGTTCGAATATATCGATGTGTCCATTGGTTACCGGATCGAAGCTCCCCGGGCAAATTGCTCTACGCACTTTGCACCTCCTATTTTTTAGCCAGCATCAAGTCCTCATGGCAATTATTTACTAACTTACATTTTAACTTATTAAGCCTGAATATGCCACAATTATAGCAAAAATAGTTGCTTACTTACAACGTAAAAAGGAAATTAGTGTTTCTCCGTACTTTTCACTGCGTATAATTTCAAGTTTTAGTGGTAATTCTGGTAAAATTTCATGTTGTGAATGCTCCACTACCAGATACCCTCCGGGTACAACTATCTCATATTTTGCTACCTGTTCGATAATTTGAGCCGGCAGACCTTTATTATAGGGCGGATCACAAAATATGAAATCAAATCTTTCTCCCCTGGCTGCTAAATCGGCAATCACCTTCACCGCATTGCCCTTCAAAACCTTTGTTTCCTTTTCAGCCTTTGCTTTAGTAATATTGCTGCGAACAAGCTGCAAACTAGCCTGACTTTCATCAATGAAAACAACCTTTTCCGCGCCTCGGCTCCAGGCCTCCAACCCAAGGTTTCCTGTTCCTGCAAACAAATCCAGGACGCGTGTTCCGACTATTTTTGTGCCTATAATATTAAAAAGCGATTCTTTGACACGGTCACTTGTTGGCCTTACATCCATATTTTTAGGAGTAGTAAGTTTTAGTCCCCGTGCTTTTCCTGTTATAATCCTCATTCAAAAATCCTCACAATTGTAATATAATTAAATGGTTAAACTTCTAAAATCATTTTTCCAAGGAGATAAACGTGATTAAGAAATTATGCCTTTGTCTTATTGCATTTTCTATGCTGGCAATTTCAATCATATATGAAAACAAACCGCCAAAACTTGATAAGGTGGATTTGCCTCCTATTTCTGGCGAACAAACAATTGTTGTGTTGCCATTAGACGGAAGACCACCTTGTACTAAGTTTGTTTCGGATTTAGGCCATTTGTCTTCTGTCAAAATAATTCTACCGCCAAACGACCTGCTTGGCAACTATACCGAACCTGCACAAAGAAGCCTGCTGATGAATTGGCTGAATGATAATATGAAAAAAGCTGATTCCGCAATCATTTCTTCAGACCTCTTAATACACGGCGGCTTGGTAGGTTCACGTATTCCCGTCGGAACATTCAATGATGAGAATGGGTTTCTAAACTATTTGGAAACCCTACACAAAAACAATCCCGCTAAAAGCTTAAATATTTATTCGATTATCCCTCGACTTTTAATTGCCGACCAGCTTATTCCCGACTCCTGGTGGCAATGGCATCTGATGCGTTGGGCTGCCCTGCAGGATATTCAGGACACTTTTGGCGATCCCCTGAGCTTCAAGGAACTGCAGCGCTTTGTTGATGAAATACCGCCGGAAATCATTGATAAGTATTCAGCACTTTATCGCAACAACGGTGCTTTCAACCACAGACTTCTGGATGCCGCAGTCAAAAATAACATTGATATGTTGATAATAGGGCAAGACGACGGTCAACCTTTCGGATTGCCAAACCTCAACCGGAACCGAGCTCTTTTTTATCTTGAACACAATGATCTGCTTAAAAACTACCATACAACTCGCGGAGCTGATGAACTAGGCTGCTTAATACTTGCAGCTGATCGCAACCGCAAATGGCAGTATTCGCCAAAAATTTTTGTAGAATATTCTTCGCCACGTGTCGCAGATATTACAATGCCCTTTATGTCGTGCAGTGTTGGCGAAACCGTTAATGAAAAAATTGCGATTATTGGCGGCAAAGCTGTTGATGACCAGTTACAAGCTGATTTCATACTTTATGTCCATTGCGGTAATGATGCAACTGTAAATCTCGAGGAAAAAGCAAATCACCTCAAAAGTTTAATAATCGGACAAACTCCCGTTGCTTTGGTAGATCTGTCAGCAAATTATGATATTAAAGAAACTATCTTTCCACATCTTATTAATAATAATACACCATTGGTTCGTTTAGCAGCCTTTGCCGGCTGGAATACAGTAAGCAATTCTGTTGGTACTGCTGTAGCACAAGCCAGCATCTTTACCGGTCAGAAGCGGCGTCTTTCTGAGCGGGACATGCCATCCTTATATGCTTTAAACCTACAGTTTAATCTAGACCGCTTTTTTGACGACTGGGTGTATCAAAAGGCCATGCATTATAAGCTGTCCAAGTTACTTAAAATAAGAGAAATGGATCCCTATGCTCTTGACTACGATACGCTAAAAGTCAGCAAGTTCATCAAAAATGAAATACAAGTTTATAAAACTACACTATTTTATGACAATCTTTGCCGCTATCCTTTCTATAGTGACGAAGCAAATGACTATTACATATCCTCTATTGACATCGATATCAGCCTGCCTTGGGAAAGAATTTTTGAGGTAGGGTTAACAACTGAAACAACTTACGGAACTCGCTCCAGAGCTTATTAAAAGCGAATAATTAATACAAAACTTATTTGACAAACAAAATACAATCTTATATAATGTAAACGTTGTAACGGGGCGTAGCGCAGTTTGGTAGCGCGCTTGGTTCGGGACTAAGAGGCCGCAGGTTCGAATCCTGTCGCCCCGACCATGAAAAATAAAGACTCTCGATTTTTCGGGAGTCTTTTTTCATGTCTAAAAATGAACTCTTGTCAATAATCTGTCAACATTTTTAGTACCAACTATTTTAAAATCCATCAACAGATATAAAAAAGGTCTGAATCATTATTAGTGATTCAGACCGTCTTATCTTTATTAACCCATAGCGACAACGCGCACGTTGTCAACTTCAAAAGCTTCCATGATGGCTACAACACAATCGCGTTCAATATTGGTGCGATGCAATTCGTTATCAGCAATCAGCATGATTGCCCTGCCACTTTTATTGATATTATGTACTGAGCTGATGTGCTTTTTGAATCTATCAGGTCCAAGCAAATCACGCAGCTTAGCAAGGCCTTCCATCAAGTAAGGTTTCTCTTTGGCCATCCTTTCTTCCAAAGGTGTGAACGGAATGGTCACAACCCTTGTATCAGCAGCAACAACAAACTTTTCTTCATTTTCTCCTGGAACAACTAAGTCTTCTCTCATTATATTTCCTCCTGCATTTAGCTAAGATATTATTAGTTATTGACAAAATAATTATAAAGTAAGCTTGGAGTGTCGTCAAGTTTAGCAGGATTATCAGCGGATTTACCGAAATAAAGCATTAAGTACTTAAACGGAAGGAGTGTAATTATGTCTTTTCTAACAGATTTTAAAAATTTTGCAATGCGTGGCAACGTAATCGATCTTGCAGTCGGCGTAATTATTGGCGGTGCCTTCGGTAAAATCGTATCCTCACTTGTAACTAATATTATCATGCCGCCTGTAGGTCTCTTGCTTGGTGGTATGGATTTCAAAGAATTATTTATCAATCTTTCTAACAAGCCTGTTACTTCTATTGCTGAAGCAGAAGCTGCCAAGGTGCCGGTAATTGCTTACGGTCTGTTTCTCAACGCTGTCGTGGATTTCTTGATAGTAGCGTTCTGTATTTTTATTCTGATTCAACAGATAAATCGTTTGTTACCAACTCCCCCACCTGCTCCGCCAGAAAGAAAATGCCCATTCTGTTATGGCACTATTGATGAAAAAGCAACGCGTTGTCCACATTGTACATCACATTTGACAGAAGAACATGCTTGACATTAAAGAGCAAAATTGATATATTCGTATACAGTTAAATATAAAGCTATGACCAAGAAAAGTAGGTAATGAATTTTACTATAGAGAGGCGCGGGTTGGTGAAACGCGTTGTACTGAAGTTACTGAATACACTTGCGAGCCGTCAGTCGAAATAGCAGTAGGCCAGACCGGGTAACTCCGTTATAAGTTTTAAGTGGTTCCTTTTTGGGAACAATCAGGGTGGTACCGCGGGTTTACTCGTCCCTTTCCATTTACGTGGGAAGGGATTTTTTATTGCCTTTTAAGCAAATGATTTTATTAAAGTATTTTAGGAGGTTTTTTCATGTCAGTTTATGATTTGTTGCAAGAACGTGGATTTTTAAAGCAATTATCACATGAAGAGGAAATCAAGGAATTACTGGAAAAAGAAAAAATTACTTTTTATATTGGTTTTGACCCCACGGCAGACAGCCTTCACGTTGGTCACTTTATAGCCCTCATGCTAATGGCTCATATGCAGCATGCAGGTCATCGTCCAATTTGTCTTCTCGGTGGCGGCACAGGCATGGTCGGCGATCCCAGCGGCAAAGATGACATGCGCAAAATGCTTACGCCTGAATTTATTAATCACAACATCGCCTGCTTTAAAAAACAAATGTCTCGTTTCATAGATTTTTCCGAAGAAAAGGCTATTATGGTAAACAATGCCGATTGGCTCTTGAAGCTTAACTACGTTGATTTGCTGCGGGAAGTAGGAGTACACTTTTCAGTAAACCGCATGTTAACTGCAGAATGTTTCAAAAAACGACTGGAAAAAGGCTTATCTTTTTTTGAGTTTAACTATATGATTATGCAGGCTTATGACTTTTTAACGCTGAATCGTGATTATGGTTGTGTAATGCAGTTAGGTGGCGACGATCAGTGGTCTAATATGCTTGCTGGCGTAGAACTTATTCGTCGCAAAGAACATAAACCAGCCTATTGCATGACATGCAAGCTTCTTACCACCAGCGAAGGCGTCAAAATGGGTAAAACTGTTGGCGGTGCGCTTTGGCTTGATCCAGAAAAAACCACTCCTTACGACTTTTATCAATACTGGCGTAACGTCAACGACGCAGATGTAGAAAACTGCTTGTCACTTCTCACCTTCCTACCGATGGAAGAAGTACGACGTCTTGGTTCTTTGGAAGGTTCTGAAATCAACAAAGCAAAAGTCGTACTGGCTTATGAAGTAACCAAACTCATTCACGGCGAGGCAGAAGCTCTAAAAGCAAAGACTGCCGCTGAAGCGCTCTTCGGCGATGGTTCCAATATGGAAGATGTGCCAACAATAAACGTGGAATCAAGCGCAATTGGCACCAAAATAATTGATATACTTGCTTCAAATGGTGTTTTTGCAAGTAAAAGTGAAGGTCGCCGCCTGGTTACTCAAGGAGGACTTTACCTCGACGATACAAAAATTAGTGATGTTGAGGCTGAACTAACTGCCGATATGTTTAATGCTGACAAAAGCATCCTTATCCGTAAAGGGAAAAAGAAATATTACCGTTTGATTATGGCTTAATTGCTAAAAAATAATAAATAAGGGGTGCCCATTTTATGGGCACCCCTTATTTATTATCACTGACCAGGTTAATTATGACTTCTGTTGCCTTAAGCATTGATTGCAGTGGAATATATTCATACACACCATGAAAATTATGGCCGCCGGTAAAAAGATTAGGGCACAACAGACCCATGGCTGATAATCTTGCCCCATCTGTTCCGCCGCGTACAGGAATAATTTTTGGTGTTACACTGCTCTTTTCCATTGCTTTTATGGCCCTATCTACGATATGATATGCCTTTTCAATAAAACTTTTCATGTTAACATAAACATCTTTTAATTCGCACTTAATCGTATCGTGACCATACTTTTTGTTCATAAAGGCAGCAAGCTCAAGAACAATCTTTTTCTTTTCTTCCAGCAATTCAGCATTGTGATCGCGAATAATCATATGCATGATAACTTCATCAGTGCTGCCATTAATTTTGTTTGTATGAAAAAAACCTTCATAGCCCTCAGTATATTCGGGGCGCTCTCCAGCTGGCAATGCATTCTGCCACTCTGCTGCCAAAGTTATGGCATTAATCATTTTTCCTTTAGCTGAACCTGGATGTACGCTGCATCCTTTAATAAATATTTTCGCATCACATGCATTAAAAGTTTCGTAATTAAGTTCACCAAGCTGACCGCCATCAACAGTATACGCAAAATCGGCATCAAATCTATTTATAGGGAAAAAATCCGTACCGTGACCAACTTCTTCATCTGGCGTAAATGCAATTTTAACTTCACCGTGTTTCAATTCCGGGTGGGCCATAAGATATTCACATGCAGAAACTATTTCACATATGCCTGCCTTATCATCGGCACCTAACAAAGTCTTACCATCAGAAGTAATTATGTCTTGCCCTATATAGTTTAAAAGTTCAGGAAACATTTTAGGCGATAACAATATATCTTTTTCACAATCAAGAACAATGATGCCGCCTTGATAAGATTTATGTAACTGTAGTTTTACATTTGCTCCGCTAGCTTCGTTGGAAGTGTCCATGTGTGCTATCAAACCAATAACAGGCGAGCTCTCATCATTGGCAGGCAATGTCGCTAATACATAACCATTTTCATCAAGTGAAACATCACACAGACCAATATTTGTTAATTCTTCTGCTAGGAATCTCGCAAATACCAGCTGTTTTTCACTACTGGGAAACGTTTGTGCCTCGTCCATTGATGTGGTCTCAAACTCGGTATATCGTGTGAAACGTGTTAATAATTTATCTTTATCCAGCATCATAAAGCTCCCTATACTGCTAAAATCAAATCAAGCTTTGCCGTGAAGGTAGTCAAGCAACTGACGGGCCACTCTACCATTTCTGCCTGTATGGCTCATTTCCCACTTAACAGCTTCTGCTCTCAGGTCCTTAGACGAAATCTTAAGTTTTTCATCTTTTGCCATTTTTTCTAATAAAGCAAAGTACTCCGCCTGATCCATCGAATCATAAAATAGCTTTATGCCGAAACGATCAGATAATGAAACTTTTTCATTGATACTATCCCGGCCATGCAGTTCATTCATGTTCTGATCCTGCCATACCTCTTTAATTATATTTCTACGATTAGAAGAAGCATAAAACAACACATTATCAGGTTTGACTTCAAGACCGCCATCAAGAATGGATTTAAGAACTTTGTATTCAACTTCGAACTCTTCAAAAGACAAATCATCTAAGACAATTACAAATTTCTTACCCCATTTGCTGAGTTCCTGCATTACTTTTGGCAACTGCACAAAATGGTCTCGGCTGACCTGAACCATGCGCAGCCCATCCTCGTAAAAATGATTGCCTATCGCCTTGATAGAAGACGATTTGCCAGTGCCACGATCACCAAAAAGTAAAATATTGTTAGCAGGCTTATTATTTAAAAATGCTTCAGTATTCTTAATTAATTCCTGTTTCTGTCTTTCGTAGCCATAGATTTTATCAAAAGTCATGTCGGAATAATTGTTTATGCCCGTAAGTCTTTCTCTCTCTCCGTCCCAATTAAACGCAACAAAATCAGCCATAATGCCATAACCAAATTTCTCGTAGTATTGGCAAAGGGCTTTTGTGGCAATTTTGGCATCATCATCCTCACCATAATTGAAAAAAGCTTTTTCTAATATTTTGCGGCCTGCAAGCGGTCGTATGTTTGACGGAATATAGTTTCCAAGAAGCTCATGATTTTTAAAACGTTGAAAAACATCGACGAGAAATTCTCTCAGAATTATTATGTCACCAGCTACGGCTTTCATCAAGCCTTCACCAATAACTCCATTATTCTTTTCCGCTGTACAGCAAAAAACATTTTTTTGATGACTGATTGCATGCATTATATATTCAACAGGAATAATTCCCATCAGGCCATAGTCTTCTGCCTTTTCGATGAGTACACCATATAAATCAGGATTGGAAACCTCTTTGGGCTTTCTAAGCGCAATGATGACAGGATCACTAAGTAAGTTGCGAAAAATTAAGAGGTTGTTGAGATTGACATAACAATTCATTTGTTTTCATCTCCGCTCGCTAAATTATCTAACATATCACTAATAGTGATTTTAAAAACGGGGTGTATAACATCACCAGCAATTTCAGCTAGTGGTGACAAAACAAAAAGTCTGTTCTGCATATCTGGATGAGGTAAAACAAGGTCCTTGTCATTAATGATTAAATTGTCATACAACAATAGATCAAGATCAATGTTGCGTTCGCCCCAATGTCTTTTTCTTACTCTCCCCATCTTCAGCTCAATAGCAAGCAACAATCTTAATAAATCATGTGCTGCAAGCTCGGTTTCAATCTTAACTGCCGCATTAATAAAAAACGGCTGGTCTGTCACTCCATAAGGCTCAGTTTCCAAAAGTGAAGAAACTGCCAATACTTTTAAACCGGATTGCTCCATATAATTTAAAGCTGTAAGGATATTTTGTTTTTTTTCTCCCAGGTTGCTTCCCAGTGCGATATAGGCTATTGGCATTTTATAATAGCCTCCAACATACGTATAGCCTGTATATTTTCTTTTACATCATGAACCCTTACCATATTGGCACCGGCATAGACAGCTTGGCAACTGGTGGCTATCGTTCCAGCCAGGCGTGCTTCCGGTGGGATGTCACCAAGCACTTTGCCAATTGTAGATTTGCGGGAAGCAGCCAGCAATACAGGATATTCAGACCCTGTCATTTCACTTAATCCCTGCATCAATTTTAAATTTTGGTCTACATTTTTTGCAAAGCCAATTCCTGGATCCAAAATTATTTTCTCTTTGGGGAAATTATGCCCTCTAAGCATTTCTGCGCGTTCCTTCAAATACTTGCTTACTTCTTCAACGACGTTGCCATACTCAGTGTTTTGCTGCATATTTTTTGGTGTCCCACGCATATGCATTAAAATAACCGGTGCATTGTTTTCAACAACTACATTAATCATTTTTTCATCATATTCCATGGCACTTATATCGTTTATAATATCTGCCCCAGATGCAAGAGTTGCCTTAGCTGTTTCTGCATGATAGGTGTCAATAGAGAGTATACTTTGAGGATATTCTTTGCGCAAAGCTTCGACAACAGGCACTATTCTTGCAATTTCTTCCTGAGGATTAATGCTGTCAGAGCCCGGTCTTGTCGATTCAGCGCCGATATCAAGTATCTCCGCGCCGTCGCTCAGCATTTGTCCTGCACGATTAATAACTTCATCAATGCTATGTACTCTGGAGTCAGCATAGAAGGAATCAGGCGTTATATTTAAAATTCCCATCACAACTACATGATCATATTCCAAAACACGGTTATCTGCCAATATAGTTTTAAGCGGAGCCTTTTCTAAAAATAACTGCAACTCTTCCCTTATTTTCGGCAATCCAAAATAAGGCATCATAGCCATTTTTTGTAACAAAAGCCGATAATGCTTTTTGGTACCCAAAAGCAAAATGTCGCTATGGTCCTGTGCGCAAACTACGCAACCGGCGTGGATCGCGCAATCGCCGCCGCAGGCAAGCATTTCTTGTTTAATTATATTGGCAGCCGGTGTACGCACCTTAAGAACCTTTAAAGGCAAAATAGCTGACTTATTCATAAAAGTCTCTATGCTTGCCTGATGGACACCAATATTTTTAAGCTCATATCTTAAATTGCAGCTTGTAATCGGCAAAATCATTCTGGGTTCACCTTCCACCCTTTTTCAACACACGCAAAGGCGTTGTGATTATGGATGCTCTCGATACTCTCAACTGTGGCTCTATACCATTTAATCCTTCTGTCACCCTCCAGCTGAAGAGCTATTTCTCTCACTGCATCTTCCACAAAGCGTGGGTTTTCATAGGCGTGCTCAGTGACATACTTTTCATCAGGTCGCTTCAAAAGAGAATATATTGGTGAACTGGCCCCGGCTTCAGCCATTGTTACCAGCTCTTCCAGCCAAACCATCTCATTGGAATTTATTTCAATTCTGGCAATGGCTCTTTGATTATGAGCGCCATAGACGCTAATTTCTCTGGAGCAAGGGCAAAGTGTATGAATAGGTATTTCCGCACAAATATAAAGCTCAAATTCCTCACCTTTTTCAGCTCTGAAGCGGCAATTAAGGTCAAGAGGAGCTTTTTGCTTTGTTATAGGTGCTTCTTTTTGAATGAAATAGGTGAATTCAAGCTCCAGCATTGCCTTCTCTGCTTGCAGTTTTTCCTTCAAAGCATCAAGAATGTGTTCAAGAGCAAAAGGTGTGACAGGTCCAAATGATTGAAGACATTCTACAAAACG
>CAZCMY010000004.1:34360-36224 GCA_964500055.1 uncultured Acidaminococcales bacterium
GCTATTCCGCTGGTTTTCGTTTCCCAGACCTCAATTTCATGCAAATCATAATTATCGGAATGCAGAATTGGTTTTAACTGGTTCCATACCCACACGGCTATATTTTCCGCAGAAGGCTGCGGCAATATGTCATTTATGCAGGAATGATCCAACGAGTTAAGAACAGCTTCCTTAACGATTTCTTTAAGTCGTACAAAATCAATGACCATACCTTCCTTATCCGGCGTGCCATCAATTTTGACCACTAATTTATAAGTATGCCCATGCAGCTTTTCACATTTGCCATTATATTCTGGCAAATAATGTGCTGCATCAAATTCAAATTCTTTAATAAGTATCATATTCTTACTCCCTTCGGCTAAACAGTAAGCCCTGCAAAATCATCTTGTTGCCTTAAAGCCTCATAGGCCACAATTGCAACAGAATTAGATAAATTAAGTGAGCGTGCTTCCGTAATCATAGGTATTCTTACGCAGGAATCCAGATATTCCATACGTAGTTTTTCAGGCAGACCAGCTGTTTCTTTGCCAAAAATCAATACGGACTCGGAATCGTATTTTACATCTGTATATCTCTTATGTGCTTTTGTAGTTAAGAGAAATTTAGAGTTATTTTTAAATTTTTCCAGGACTTCATAAACCGAATCATAATAGCTGATATCTACCAGATTCCAATAGTCCAAACCAGCCCTTTTTAGATATTTATCTTCAACAGAAAAACCCAATGGCCTGACCAGATGGAGTTTGCAGCCAGTAGCCGCGCAAAGTCTGGCAATATTACCGGTATTTCCTGGTATTTCAGGCTCAACTAAAACAATATGCATAAACTTTCACCTCTTGTGTTCATTTTAACATAAAAAGATAAAGTGCACAGCCATATTTTCCCGCTGTGCACTAAAATCAAATAGTAGATTTTTTGAAAATATTAAGTAAAAAATTAGTTAAAAACTATTCAACAGGCATGGCAAGCATTTTACTATGCAAATCGAAAATCTTTTCGCTGTACTCGTTGCTCATAGCCCAATTACCATTAAGAGAATGCCATGTAGTTAAATAACCACTTGATTTTCTCATCTTATGGACTAAATCATATCGTGGATCAACAATCTTCGTTTTTGGTTCACGGTCAGTGGAATAGGCTAACAAATGTTGAATATGTGCCCGCACACCAATTTCAGGAGATTTGAAAACAGCACCCGCAACACTTTTACTAGTAGTACCTAAGCCACAAAAATTATTTTGATCTGGTTTAACAGTACCGCCAAACTTAAAGTAACCTGTCTCCAAGAGCGCCTGGCATAAAGCTAAATCAGCTCTGATGCCTTCTCTGGCACTTTCTTCATAATAGTAACGTACAATCTCCTCAGGAGTTGATTTCAACTTTATATTCATATCTTTAGTGTTCTTCTTGAGAAAAGCAACTGCCTGAGTTTCTGTGGCTTTAGATTCGCCTGTAATAGTAATAGTTTTGTAGTTAGCAGGCAGCTTGCGTTCCGGTTTGATATTTTTAATTTCGACAATCTTTCCCTGCGGGGGATTAATTGTTTTTCCCTGCAAATTTTCCTGTTTGCCGGCTTCAGCAGCTATGCTGCTTTCGTTATTTTGTGCGAATCCTGCATTAGCAGTTTGTTGTTTTACAGGCTCTTTAACTACTATTGAAGCTGCTTGTTCACCCATAGAAGTTGTCTTTTGTTCCGAAGCCTGAACTGTTCCAGAAAAAAACATCGCAACAAACACAACTGCTATTGCTTTCCAAAAGTTCTTCATAAAAATCCTCCTCGTTAGGCCTTTTGCAAAACCTTTTTATTGGGGAATAAGTATAAACTGGCAAACATCACAAGTACTGCCACTAAAGTTCCTGTTGA
>CAZCMY010000005.1:0-5357 GCA_964500055.1 uncultured Acidaminococcales bacterium
AGTTCAAAGCCAAGTTTCTCGCAAAGTTTTTGACTGGCTGCGTTGCCATAACTGATGCAGGCCAGTGCAGTATAAAGATCATAGCTCTCCAATTCCTTAAGCAGTGCTTTCATGATCTCCATGCCGCGGCCACCGCCGCAATGGGCCTGGTCAAAATACGTGGATAATTCAGTTGAGACATTGAACGCTTCCCTCTCCCGGAACTTTCCGGCATAGGCATAACCTATGACTTGTCCGTCTTCTTCATAAACCAGCCAGGGAAACTGCGCCGATACTTTATTAATTCTTCTGAGCATTTCTGCTTCATCAGGCAGAGTGATCTCATATGTAATAGTAGTATTAGCTACATACCAACTGTAAATTTCTGCAATTCTTTTGGCGTCCTCAGGACGTACGGCACGAATCATCAAGACACCCCCATTAACTTTTTGCTTATTAAAAATATAAAAAAGAACCCCGATCAACGGTCTTTGATAAGAACCATATCCCGGGGTTAAGGCAGGGCATATAGAAAAACAGCAGGAATATTAAAGCATATTTTCAGGGTTAGCAGATTCCAGAATGCATTTGACACCTTTTTCAAACTTTGGACGAGGAATCATCACGAAGCGTCCACAGCCCCGGCACTTCAGACCGAAGTCGATACCGGTACGTGTGATGACCCATTCGTAAGATCCACAGGGGTGTGCTTTCTTCATGCGAACTACATCGCCAACTGAATATTGAACTTTATCCATATAAGACTCACTTACCGTTATTAGCTTTAACGGTGCTGATGTCTTTAATGGTGTAACCCGCTTGTCTGATTTCTTCAATCACATCCAAGCCATGTGTCAAATCCGCACGGATCATGATTTCAGCGCTGTCAGGCCCTTTAGTGCGGGATACAGCAGAAATAATATTGATGCCGCGTTGCTTGAAAATGTTGGCTATGTCGGCCAGAACGCCTACTTTGTCTGTAGCATCTACAGTGATTTTAGTAGAAGTCTTGGCAAACCCCATAATATCTACAAATGCTTTAAATACATCGCTATCCGTAATAATGCCGCATAGCTTGTTGTCAACGTCTACGACTGGCAGAGCGCCGATTTTGTTGGTATACAGTTGATTAGCTGCTTCTTCAATTTCGGCTGTGTCACTGACAGTAATTACTGTCTTCGTCATAACATCTCTGACCTTTAATTTGGAAAGAAGATAATTAGCCTCGAATTTTGAAAGGGTAGTAGCCTCAGAAGGTTCACTGCGCCCTACGTCGCCATCAGTAATGATGCCCTTAATTCTGCGGATATCGTCCACAACCGGCAATCTCCTGATGTTTTTGTTGCGCATTAACTCCCTTACTTCCAGAATTGTTTTGTCTTCTTCTGTAGTAATTACATTGGGTGTCATTAATTCTCTTACGATCATTAAAACCACGCTCCCTTTGTGATTATTTAACCGCCTAAATAAGCCTTGCGGACAGCCTCGCTGCTTGCCAGCTCTTTAGCTGTACCAGCCAGGGCAATGCGTCCTGTTTCCAAAACATAAGCTTTATCTGCAATGGACAATGCCATATTTGCATTCTGTTCTACCAAAAGAACGGTTGTTCCGCTCTCGTTGATCTCTTGAATAATATGGAAGATTTCCTTAACTAAGAGTGGTGCAAGACCCATGGAAGGTTCATCAAGAAGCAGGAGACGCGGACGGCCCATCAATGCACGACCCATAGCCAGCATTTGTTGTTCGCCGCCGGATAATGTACCGGAAATCTGTTCTTTACGTTCCAACAGTCTAGGGAATTTTTTGAAGACATCTTCCATATCTTTAGCAATCTCATCTTTGTCGCTGCGCAGGTAAGCGCCCAGCTCCAGGTTTTCCATAACGGTCATATTCGCAAATACGCGACGGCCTTCCGGAACCTGACAGAGACCCATGCCGACAATCTTATGCGCAGGCATGCCTTCAATATGAGTATCCTCAAATAATATTGAACCATTTCTTGGTTTCAAAAGACCGGAAATAGTACGCAGGGTAGTCGATTTTCCTGCACCATTCGAGCCTACCAAAGTAACGATTTCTCCTTTGGCAACCTGAATGCTGACTCCTTTAATGGCGTGAATAGCACCATAATAAACATCAATATTATCGACTTTTAACATTATGATACCTCCTCGCCCAAATATGCTTCGATTACACGTTTATTATTTTTGATTTCTTCTGGAACTCCGTTAGCTATACAGAAACCATATTCCAGAACATAGATTCTTTCGCAAACATTCATAACAAGACTCATATCATGCTCGATCAAAAGGATACTGAGCTTGAACTCATCGCGAATCCATCTGATCATTTCCATCAACTCATGAGTTTCCTGCGGATTCATACCAGCAGCAGGCTCATCCAGAAGCAAAAGCTTCGGTTGAGTTGCCATAGCGCGGGCAATTTCCAAACGGCGCTGTTCACCGTAAGGAAGGTTTTTTGCTTGTTCATTGGCTTTGCCGTCGAGCTTGAATATTTTTAGCAGTGACATTGCCTTATTAGTTATTTCTTCCTCTTCGCCGAAATACCTGCCAAAACGCCAGATAGCTTCAGGTAAAGAATATTTAACATGCATATTGTAAGCAATTTTTACATTATCAATAACAGAAAGCTCGGAGAACAGTCTGATATTCTGGAAAGTACGCGCCATACCCATGGCAGTTACCTGATAAGGTTTTTTGCCGTTGACGAGATTTCCTTCAAATGTAATAGTGCCTTCGGTAGGTTCATAAACACCTGTCAGCATGTTGAAAGCAGTAGTTTTACCGGCGCCATTCGGTCCGATCAGACCGATCAATTCGCCTTTATTGATTTCCATGGAGAAATTAGAGACGGCACGCAGACCGCCGAACACCATAGATACGTTATTTACCTTCAGCAGTTCTTCCACTGTTGTCGCCTCCTAACTTAAACATTTTGAGGCTCAGTTCTTTATTGCCGAACAAGCCTTGTGGACGGTAAAGCATCAAGACAATCAAAGTGATTGAGTAGATTACCATACGCCATTCAGGATATTCTGCCAGGAAAGCAGAAATACCAGTTAGAAGAATAGCACCTGTGATAGCGCCGCTCATGCTGCCCAAGCCGCCCAAAACAACCATGGTCAGGATATCGAAAGAACGCATGAAAGTAAAGGATGCAGGATGCGCAATATAGAAGTAGTGAGAGAACAACACGCCGGCAGTACCTGCGAAAGCAGCGCCGATAGTGAAGGCCATAACTTTATATTTGGTTGTATCAATACCCATGGTTTCCGCAGCGATTTCGTTTTCACGAATAGCCAGGCAGGAACGTCCAGGGGCTGAATTGATAAAGTTCTTGATAAAGAAGATGACGAAGATGCCTACCCAGAATACCCAGGCAAAAGTTGTTTCACGTGGAATACCCATAAGGCCGGAAGCACCGCCAACATACTCGATATTGAGAATGCAGATACGGATGATTTCGCCAAGACCCAAGGTAGCGATTGCAAGATAGTCGCCATTCAGACGCAATGTCGGCAAACCAATCAGGAAGCCCAAGAGGCCTGCGCAAACAGTACCGACGATCAATGCAAGTTCAAACGGCAGGCCAAGTTTAACTGTTACAATAGCGCCTGTATAAGCACCTACTGCCAGGAAACCTGCATGGCCGATAGAAAACTGGCCGGTATAGCCGTTAATTAAGTTAAGGCTGACTGAGAGAATGATATTAATCCCGATCAGGACGATGTTCAATTCCCAGAATGGCCCGATAATGTCAAACATAATCATTAGCTGCATAACAACGAACAAGACAAAACAACCTAATAGGGACATGATGTCTTGTTTTCTAATATTATTCATCACTGTCACCTACACTTTCTCACGGATATTTTTGCCCAGAAGTCCGGATGGCTTATAGAGCAATATCAGAATCAGGATACCAAAGGCTGCAGCATCACGGAAGGTTGAAGAGAAGAAACCACTGACCATTGCTTCAACAATGCCCATGATGATACCACCCAGCATAGCGCCCGGAATAATACCGATACCGCCGAGAACTGCTGCAACGAAGGCTTTCATGCCTGGCATCATACCCATCAAAGGATCGATGGAGTTGTAATAGACACCTACAAGTACGCCTGCTGCTGCTGCCAAAGCGGAGCCGAGAGCGAAAGTCATGGAAATGACTTTATCGATGTTAATACCCATTAACTGAGCTGCATCAGTATCAAAAGATACTGCGCGCATTGCCTTGCCAGCTTTGGTATGGTTAACAATATAGGTCAAGGCACCCATCAGCACCAGTGCGCTGACCAGAATAACGATCTGCTGGCTGTTAATAACCAGACCAGCGACATTATAGATTGTCGCATCAAATACTGCCGGGAAAGTGCGAGGTTGAGGTGTAGCAATCAAAATCATGCCGTACTCCAAGAAGAAAGATACGCCGATTGCCGTAATCAAAATTGCGATACGCGGTGCATTACGCATCGGTCGATACGCAACACGTTCAATAACAATACCGGCTACCGCGGCTGCTGCCATGGCAAAAACAAGTGCCGGTACGAAAGATAATCCAAGCATTGTAGTTGCTACAAAGCCGAAATAAGCACCAAGCATGTAAATATCGCCGTGAGCGAAGTTTATCAGCTTGATAATACCATAAATCATTGTGTAACCAAGCGCAATCAAAGCATAAATGCTTCCTAACGAAACACCGTTAATCAATTGTTGCGCAAATTGGTGCAAAAATGATCCCATATCCATAAATATTAGCCCCCTGCCTAAAAAATAACTTTAGTGGGTCGTGAAAACCACGGCCCACTGATAAAATCAAGGATTAATCTTGGTTTTGAAAACCTGTGCTCCATCTTTGTATTCGATGATAACAGCACTCTTAACCGGGTTGTGTTGTTCGTTGAACGTTACATTACCGGAAACACCGCTGAAGCCGGCTGTTTTTGCCATTGCGTCTTTAATCTTCACGGTATCTACAGCATTAGCAGACTTGATTGCATTGATTACAAGAAGTGCGGAATCATAAGCAAGAGCTGCGAAAACGTCAGGTTTTTCATTGTAAGCTTTTTGATAAGCAGCAACGAAATCTTTGTTCAGTTTAGAGTCATCATCTGGTGAATACAAGCTTGAGAAGTAAGTGTTATTCAAAGCTGCTTTGCTTGCAATTTCTGGAAGCTTAGCGCTATCCCAGCCATCGCCGCCAGCCATAGGAACATTTAATCCCATTTCGCGAGCTTGTTTAACGATCATACCTACTTCCTGGTAGTAGCCAGGAATATATATCATATCTGGATTTGAAGCTTTAATCTTTGTCAAAGTTGCTTTGAAATCAGTATCTTTTTGGAGATAAGATTCTTC
>CAZCMY010000005.1:5457-7799 GCA_964500055.1 uncultured Acidaminococcales bacterium
CTTGCGCTATCAGTTTCTGCATAGCGTTGGTTGCTTCGGCTGCTTCTGATTTGTTATCGGCAACAACTAATTCAAGTTTTTTGCCGAGCACGCCGCCTTTAGCATTTGTTTCGTCAATTGCAAGTTTGATACCATTTTGTGCTGACTTACCAAAACTTGCACTGCCGCCGGTCATTTCAATGTTAGCGCCTATCTTGATAACGTCGCCTGACCCCTTTTTGTCGCCGCCGCAGCCCGTAAGCGCGGTTGCCAGCAACATTCCAATGCATGCTACTGATAAAACCTTATGCATTTTTTTCATTTGTCTTTCCCCTCCAATGTTTTTAATGAAGAAAATTTATCATCAATCCCACCCGTTGTGGCATCTGCCAGTCTCTCTCTATCGGTTTCAGGATTAATTTCATAATAAAACAAGGTGACATAGACTAAAAAATAATAAATCCAGCGACGAATCGAAGAAAGCTTCAATCCGGCGCTGGATTGAGTTCACTAAATTTTAAGACTAGAGCGCGATCTTTTCTTTAAAGGTCTGTACGCCGTCTTTCATTTCGATAATTACAGCTCCGGAAATCGGGTTGTGTTTATCGTCATAGGTAACTTTGCCGGTAGCAACTTGCAGATCCTTAGTTTTAGCCATTTCAGCTGCAACCTTGACACCATCAGTTGTGCCAGCGCGTTTGATAGCTTCGATAACGATCATTGCAGCATCATAGCCATGGATCGAGAAGTTATCTGGTTCAGCATTAAACATTGCTTTGTAGTTCTTAATGAATTTTTGAACGCTTGGTTCTTGGTCTTGTGCAGAATAAGCGCTGCAGAAGTAAGTACCATTAAGAGCAGCAGGACCAGCGATTTCAGCAAGTTTTGGAGAATCCCAGCCGTCAGAACCGAGCATTGGAACGTCCAAACCGATTTCGCGAGCTTGTTTAATGATTTTTGCAACTTCTTCATAATATGCAGGTACGTAGATAGCTTCCGGATTAGTTGCTTTAATCTTAGTCAAAGCAGATTTGAAGTCAACGTCTTTAGCAAGGAAAGCTTCGCTTGCAACTGCTTTGCCGCCATTTTTTTCTAAAGTTTTGGTGAATACTGCAGTCAAACCTTTAGAATATTCGCTGGAAGCATCATACAGAATAGCAACATTTTTTACTTTCAGGGTCTTATTGGCAAACTCAGCCATAACTTGTCCCTGGAAAGGATCGATGAAACAGGCACGGAAGATATAATCTTTCGTCTTGCCATCTTTAACAGTAATATTCTCAGCTGTGGCAACCGGTGCCATCAGAGGAATCTTTGCATCGGTAACAATTTGAGATGCTGCAGCAACGCTGCCGCTGGTAGCAGGCCCGATAATAGCAACTGCTTTATCTTTGCTGATCAATTTTGTTACAGCATTACCTGCTTCGGATGGTTCAGACTTGTTGTCACTTTCAACAAGTTTGATTTTCTTGCCATTAATGCCGCCGGCTTTATTTACTTCATCAACAGCCATCCTAACGCCATTTAATGTTGATTTACCATAATTGGCAACTGCACCGGTCAATTCGAAGCTTGCGCCAATAACTATTTCGTTACTATTGGCTGCATCTTTCTTTTTGTCACCGCCGCAACCTGCAACAACGGAAGTCATGAATACTGCCGTACAGGCTACACTGACAATTTTTTTCCAAGATTTCATTCGTTTCACCTTTTCTTTCCCTACTCGTTTTTAATTACAATTAATGTTTTCACCTGTAAAAACAAAAAAAAGAAAAATCTTACATACTTTTTGCAGTTTTACAGATAAAAAGACCTTGTTGTAATCACTTGCTTTTCATTATATGTAAGACTTCACACTTTTGTCAATATTTTTTTTGCTTTTTAATACAAAACCAGTAACTTTTTTTGTAAAGTTTGTACAATATTTCTCAATTTTTTCTATTTGTATATTTACATTGCACATTAGTAATTATTTTTTATTACTTTTTTTATTAATGTGCTCGTTCATGCACATTTTATCTGCTTTTACTGGCTTTCGTCCAAAGAATATGGACGCTTTTCAAAAAATACATTATACTGTATTTTTTACTGAATAACATGCATGATTGACGTGATGGTCAGAAAACAGCATATCAAATTTTGTCTATTTTGCTTTTTGGCGCTATTTTGGCCATTTTATGAAGAAATGCAAGCGCCTTTTATTTAAACGTGCTTATAACTAATTTTGAAGGATGGTTTTTTCAGCTTATATAAAAAAAGCCGCCTGCAAATTCTTTGCAAGCGGGCTGCTTCAATAGGTTATTGAAATATTTTATTTGTTTAAAGCCTCTAGCTCTTCTTTTGATAACGGGTAATCTGATTTG
>CAZCMY010000005.1:7899-13591 GCA_964500055.1 uncultured Acidaminococcales bacterium
ATTTTATTTGTTTAAAGCCTCTAGCTCTTCTTTTGATAACGGGTAATCTGATTTGCCTTCCTTAATCGGTTTAGCGTAACACCTATTCTCATCACGACCAAAGATGCTGGAAAAAACAACACCATCTTTTCTTTCATCGAGTAATGCCACTGAATAACTCAAATCACTGCCGGTGTCATCAAAAGCATTAAATCTCACAACGCCAACCTTCTGTACGCAATCCTTTAATTGATCCCGCAAGCCGTTACAACGACTGTTCAATTTCTCCATTTCAATTCTGCTGGAACGCACTTCGCTTAAAGTTTCAGTTAAAAGTTCACTTATATCTACATTATCTGAGCCTTTAGTAAAGAAATCATATTTTTCCTGCAGACATTGCACTCTCTTCCCTGCTCTCATCAACATGATCGCTTGCATAATTATCAGAAGGAGCAGCACGGCAACTATAACCGCTATATTTTCACTTAACATTAAATTTATATTATCCATTATTTCTTAATCTCCTTATTTGAAAAAAGCGAATAGTTCCGTCACAAACCCTGCGGCTATAATGGCCGGCAGCATGTTTGCAATTCTTATTTGTACAAGCTTAAGCATATTCAAACCAATAGCTATGATCAATATGCCCCCTGTTGCAGTTAGTTCTGCCAAAAGTGCCGGTGACATTATTGACTCCATAGAACCAGCCAACAATGTAATCGTTCCTTGATAAATAGCGACACTGAGTGCTGATAAAGCTACGCCTACACCCATGTTTGCTGCAAAAATGATTGCTGTTATACCGTCAAGTATTGATTTGGCATAAAGTGTAGAAGCATCTCCGGTCAAGCCTTCCTGAATACTGCCGACAATTGCCATTGCACCTACACAGTAAATTAAGCTGGTTGCGACAAATCCTTGTCCTATGATCGCAGCCGCGCTGTTCTTTTCATCACCTTTGGTTAGTTTACCGCCAATCCAGCTGCCGAAACGATTCAATGCCTTATCGATATCAAAATACTCCCCTATTATCGCGCCAGCTACTAAACTGATTATTACTATAATGATATTATTTGTTTTCATTGCCATCTGGATACCGATAACCGTAACCGATAAACCAATAGCATGCATTATTGTTTCCTGCCACCTATCAGGCAATCCCTGTCGCAGAATCAGGCCTAAGGCCGCTCCGGCAAGAATAGCAGCAGCATTAACAACAGTCCCCATACCAATCATTGCTTAATTCCTTTCTGCTAAGACCACCAGTTCATTATTCTTTATTTACAAGACTCATACATTGAGTTTTTGTATTTTTTTCAAAGAACCACCAAGTGCTTGCGCTTTTTCCTCCAATAATTCGTAAATTCTCTCCAAATCATCTAAGGAATAATATTCTATCTCAATTTTACCGCTTGTTTCAGTCTTTTTGACCACTTTGACTTTGGTACCTAAGACAGACATCATTTTATTTTGGAAATCAGCGCAAAAAACGTCCGGACTCTCTTTTATTTTGGTCGTTTTAGGTTTTTTAGCGCCATTTTCTTTCTTTTCTTGTATTGGCTCATCTTCAATCAAAGATTCAATATCGCGACCTTCTTTGAATTCCTTGACTACATCCTCTACTTTGCGGACGCTCCAGCCTTTGGTAATTATTGTCTGGGCAAGCAAAAGCTGTTTCGCTTCATCTTCTATTACCAATAATGGTCTTACTTGACCTAAAGTCAGCTCTTCTTTAGCAATATATTCGCGTATTTTAGCAGGAAGGTTTAAAAGCCTGAGAATATTTGTTACTGCTGTACGGCTGCGGCCTAATTTCTTTGCCGCATCAGCCTGTGTCAGCTGAAGTTTGTCCATCATCGCTTTTATTCCCTCGGCCTCTTCCAAAGGATTCAGGTCATGACGTTGAATATTCTCTATCATGGCTACTTCCATCATAGCTTCTTCGTCATAATCTCGTATTACGATCGGCACTACTTTCAAGCCTGCAGTTTTTGCCGCACGCCAACGCCTTTCACCGGCAACAATTTCGTAACGGTCGCCGCTCTTACGCACTATAAGCGGTTGTATCACACCATGTTGTTTGACGGAGTCCACTAACTCCTTCATTTTTTCAGGTTCAAAGACTTTACGCGGTTGATAGGGATTCGGAACCAAGTCCGCTACATCAATTTCTTGTTTAACTTCATTTTCCGCTACTTCCGCACTTACATCTTCGGTGTTGCCGAAAAGAGCCTCCAAGCCTTTGCCCAAACCAGCGCGTTTATTCATCTCCAATAACCTCCTGTGCCAATTCTTGATAAACCTGTGCACCTTTAGACTTTGAATCATAAACAATGACAGGTTGGCCGTGGCTTGGTGCTTCGCTTAATCTGATATTGCGGGGTATTATCGTATTATACATTTTGGCATTGAAGTATTTTTTTACTTCACCGACAACATCGCTGGAAAGATTGGTGCGCGCATCAAACATCGTCATAACCGCGCCTTCGAGTTTCAAAGCCGGATTGAGGTTACGTTGTACCAGCTGAATAGTATTCATCAACTGAGTGACGCCCTCTAATGCATAGAATTCGCACTGTATCGGAACCAAAACAGAGCTGGCAGCCGTAAGCGCATTCAATGTTAGAAGTCCTAATGACGGTGGGCAGTCAATCAACACATAATCATATTCATGTTTGACCCTATCCAGAGCACGTTTTAGTCTGCCTTCCCTGCTCATTACAGAAACAAGCTCGAGTTCGGCACCAGCCAGTTGAATGGTGGCCGGCAAAACCCATAGATTCTCATATTCGCTCTTCATTATGACTTCTGTCATCGGTGTGCCATTAATTAAAACATCATAGATGCATTTTTTTATATAATTTTTTTCAAAGCCCAGGCCACTGGTAGAATTGCCTTGCGGATCGCTGTCTATCAGTAATACCTTACGGCCCTTGGCTGCCAGGCAAGCTGCCAGATTCACTGCGGTTGTCGTTTTGCCGACGCCGCCTTTCTGGTTTGCAATGGCGATTACTTTAACCAAGACCATCACCTCTCATTCGTTCCATTAGTAAATTTTGTTTTATCGACTACTCTATTCTACCATAATTTATACTTCATATATTAAAATTTATTAATATTTCAAAGAAAAAAGTCAATGTTTCACGTGAAACATTGACTTTTTGACCTTACATGAATCCTATATAGGCTATTAGGATTGCTATTTAGTTTTCTTTGTATTCTTAATATGCATGGTGACAATAACATCATCACCTTCCAGCTTCTGTTCAACTTTAACAGGAATACCGGAAACTTCCATGTTTTTGATGATTTGCTTAAAACTGTTCAGATAAATCCGCACATCCTGGATAATCATCAGCCTCTTCGTTTTCTTAAGCTTAGCTGAATCCTGATGTTCTTCAATATAATGTTCAATGTACTTCTCGGTTTGTCTTACATTATAACCATTTTTGGCAACTTCATCGATAACATTTATCTGATCTTCCTCAGAGGACAATCTTAACAAGGCTCGCGCATGTCTTTCAGTCAATCCATGTTCTTTCAACAGTTTTCTGATCTGCTCTGATAATTTCAGCAGACGCAGCTTGTTGGCAATAGTAGATTGCTTTTTACCTACGCGACTGGCCATTGATTCCTGAGTAAGATGGAACTGGTCCATTAGTTTCTCATAACCATCGGCTTCTTCCAAATAATGCAGGTCTTCCCTCTGCAAATTTTCAATTAAAGCAATCTCTGCTATTTGCTGCGAAGTATAATCGCTAATTATAACCGGTACCATGGACAGATTAGCAAGCTTGGAAGCACGTAGTCTGCGCTCACCAGCAATCAACATATATCTCCCATCACCCATAGGCGAAACAAGAAGCGGTTGCAATACACCATATTGGCTAATAGAATGGGCTAGTTCAGCTAAAGCTTCCGGTTCAAAATGTTTACGAGGCTGATATGGATTAGGCTCAATATTCTGCACCGGCACCTGGACAACACTAACTTCTCCTGAAGTGGCAACATCTTCCCCTAAAAGATTTGCTGCATCTAAATAAGCAAATTCATCATCAATAACCATACTATCAGGTTCTCCTCCCCTATTACAAAGGCTGCTTTTCCGGTAATCCTGCTTTACGCGGATATTTAACCGGTGTTTTCTTGATCTTACGAATTCTTATAATCGCTCTGCCATCATCAAGACCGGGAAGTTTTACTTCTTCAGCAGAAATAATTTCGCCTCCCAGAATGCCAACCGCAGTACGCCCCTCAGAAATCTCTTCCTTGAATTTAGAACCCTTCATAGCGATAAAATAGCCACCAACTTTAACAAGCGGCAAACAATACTCGGACAAAACCGATAATCGTGCAACAGCACGTGCTGTGACTAGATCATATTTTTCGCGATGATCCTTATTTTGGCCTGCATCTTCAGCACGTAAATGAACACAGGAAATATCTTGAAGGCCAAGCTGCTCTATAACAGCTTCCAAAAACTTCAGTCGTTTAGCCAAAGAGTCCAAAAGTACTACTTTTAATTCCGGACAATAAATTTTGAGCGGTATACCAGGAAAACCAGCGCCTGTGCCAACATCAGCCAGCAATTTCCCAGGAAATATTTTTTCATCATAAGCTAATAAAGAATCGATGATGTGCTTAACAGCTACTTCTTCTGGTTCTGTTATTGCCGTAAGATTCATTACCTTGTTGGTCTCAATCAAAAGATCGAAATACAAAGAGAACTGTTCCAGCTGTTTTTCCGTAAATTCAAGTCCAGCTTCCTTCCCTTTACTAATCAAAGCCTCCAAAAAAGTCATTTTGCTTTCTCCCTTCGGCTGGCAGCATCAAGAAAAATCATCAAGACATTAACGTCAGCAGGTGAAACACCTGATATCCTTGAAGCCTGGCCAATGGAATTTGGACGAACTTTGTCCAGCTTTTCGATAGACTCAAGAGAAAGCTCTTTAATTTCATGATAATCAACATTGGCAGGAATCAACTTATTTTCTAATTTTAGAGCACGTTCTACTTCCTGCTTCTGTTTTGCGATATAGCCTTCATATTTAGCATGAATTTCCAGCTGCTCAGCAACCACGGAAGGAAGTTCAGGCAAATCAAAAGCTTTGGAAAGTTTAAGATAATCAAGTTCACTGCGTCTTAAAAGTTCCAGCATCGAAATACCGGAACGTAAAGGAACTGTATTCAAAGCACGTAACTTCTGCTGTACTTCTTCTGTCGGTGCCATATTCATATGTCCGAGCTGATAAAGCATTCTCTCCAGCAAATCCCGCTTAGCAGTAAACTCACTGTAGCGATAATCATCAACCAAACCCAGCTGACGACCTTTTTCCGTAAGGCGCAAATCAGCATTATCCTGACGAAGAAGCAAACGATATTCAGCGCGTGAAGTCATCATACGATAAGGTTCATTTGTACCTTTGGTCACGAGGTCATCAATCAATACCCCGATATACGCGTCGCTTCTGCCTAAAACAAATGGTTCGTTGCCCTTAACTTTCTGCATAGCATTAATACCAGCCATCAGTCCCTGCGCTGCAGCCTCTTCGTAGCCACTCGTACCATTGGACTGTCCGGCAGAAAATAAACCTGAAATATGTTTATGTTCCAGCGACGCTTGCAGCTGCAATGGATTCAAACAATCATAATCAATTGCATAACCGGCACGCATCATTTTACAATTCTCCATACCCGGAATTGTCTGCATAAA
>CAZCMY010000005.1:13691-32539 GCA_964500055.1 uncultured Acidaminococcales bacterium
CAGTAACGCGGCCCTACTCCCTCGACCAAACCGGTAAACATACCCGATTTGCCAAGATTGTCACGAATGATCTGGTGTGTACGTTCATTAGTATAGGTCAGCCAACAAGGCAGCTGCTCTCTTGTCTCTATCTTACTGATAAAAGAAAAGTTGAGAGTAGCTTCATCACCATATTGCGGTTCCATCTTACTGTAATCCAGGCTGCGCGCATCAATACGTGCCGGCGTACCGGTCTTGAAACGCATGAGCTCCACACCATGCTCTTGCAAAGAAGCTGAAAGTTTTGTCGCAGAACGCAACCCGTTCGGTCCGGACTCGTAATTAACTTCACCATAAACAATCTTACCGCGCAGATAAGTACCTGTTGCCAGTATGACGCATTTGGCTTCAAATACTTCTCCTGTTTCCGCTTCCACACCGACAACCTCGCCGTGAGAAACAAGCAATTTATCAATCATCAGTTGTTTGACATCAAGATTTTCCTGATTTTCAACAATTTGTTTCATAATGGTATGATAATACGGCTTATCAGCCTGGGCACGCAACGCATGGACCGCATAGCCTTTACCGGTATTCAACATACGCATCTGGATACAAGCTTCATCGGCGGACAAACCCATCTGACCGCCTAATGCATCAATTTCGCGCACCAAATGACCCTTAGCCGGTCCTCCAACAGAAGGATTACAAGGCATAAGGGCTATGTTATCAAGCGAAAGAGTCGCCATTAAAGTCTTCCCGCCAAGACGTGCCGAAGCCAAAGCAGCTTCCACACCAGCATGACCGGCACCGACAACAATTACATCATATTTTCCACTAATCAAAATCTATCCCTCTCATTAACACCTATTTGCCGACGCAGAATCTGGCAAATATTTCATTGATAATTTCATCACTTACTGTATCACCGGTTATAAAGCCGATTGCTTCCACGGCATTACGCAAGTCTATAATAATACAGTCATACGGAACATGATTTCCGGCTGCTGCTAAAGCATCAGACAACGAAGCAAAGGCCTGCTTCAACAGATATTCATGACGCGCATTCTGAACATAGATGCCCTCTTCCAACTGACCGCCAGCGCCGTAAACATATTGTTTCAGCCAGGCGATGAATTCCTCAACACCATCAGAAGTCATAGCAGAAAGCTGCATAATATTTTCTGCACCGAAATCGGCTTGTAAGGCAGTCAAATCAATCGCCTGAGGTAAATCGCTCTTATTCACTATTATAACATAAGGCTTTTCCTTAACAGCCTGTAATATATCACTATCTTCAGAATGGAGACTTTCGGAACCGTCAAGCACAACAACAGCCAGTTCAGCCTCTTCCAGAATTTTTTTCGTTTTAGCTACGCCAATTTTTTCTACAAAGTCTTCTGTATCGCGAATACCTGCCGTGTCAGTAAGCACCAACGGAATGCCGTCTATCAGCAATTGTTCTTCAATTACATCACGTGTCGTCCCAGGTATTTCAGAGACAATAGCTCGCTCTTCCCTGAGTAAGCTGTTCAATAAACTGGACTTACCAACATTAGGTCTGCCAATAATGACAGTCTTCATGCCTTCCCGCATAATCTTGCCAGTATGGGCGTTATTAAGCAGCAGCGAAATTTCGCTTTGCACGTCATAAATGGTATTTTTCACATTTAGAAAAGTAACTTCTTCAATATCCTCTTCAGGATAATCAATCACAGCTTCCAGATTAACAATAATATCCAAAAGACGTTTACGTAATAAACCTATTTCCTTGGATAACTGCCCTTGCTGCTGGCGTAAAGCGAGTTTCAAAGAAACCTCACTGCGGGCTTTGATAATGTCCATAACCGCTTCAGCTTGTGCCAAGTCGATCCGACCATTTAAAAAGGCTCTTTTGGTAAACTCTCCGGGCTCTGCTGGCCTGGCACCTGCTTCATATGTCAGAGCAAGAATTTTCTTCAGAGACTGAATACCACCATGAGCCTGAATTTCTACCACATTTTCCGCAGTATAGGAACGCGGCGAACGCATAAAAACAACCAAAGCTTCATCGACTACCACACCATTGGTATCCACAACATGACCATAAACCAGAGTATTAGACGGATACTTTTCAAGTCTTTTACCGGAAGCAGCCTGAAAAATTCTATCCGCAATTTCACAACTTCTGGGCCCGCTTAATCTAATTATGCCTATAGCGCCTTCGCCCAATGCTGTTGCTACAGCACTGATAGTATCATCTACGAACATTTTGCTCCTTCTCCCTTGAAAGTAATAGACCCAGCAATATAGATAATATCACTGGGTCGAAAATTTTATTTCTTCAATTCGATGGCTACTCTGCGATAAGGATCTTCACCCTCACTCAAAGTATTCACCCTGTTATCATTTTGCAAAGCCATATGGATAATTTTGCGTTCATGCGGATTCATCGGTTCCAGGACGACCCTCTCTCCTGACCGTTTAACTCTTTCGGCCAAGCGCATAGCAAGTCTAGTCAAGGTATGAGCTCTGCGCTCCCTATAATCCTCAATATCAATCATAATACGGATGCGTTCCGCTGAATTTTTGTTAGCTACCAAATTGGTGAGGTACTGTAAGGAATCAAGAGTCTGACCGTGTTTACCGATCAAAATTCCCATATCCGCACCATGTAATTTAAAAGTAATGGCTCCATCCTCTTTGCTGACAAATTTCTCCATTACAACTTTAATATTCATCGCAGCAAAGATTTTTAAAAGAAATTCTTTTGCCATTTTGATGGCTTCATCATTATTAACGACATTCTTCGGTTGCTTAGTTTCCACTTCAGCAACAACCTTTTCAGTTTCCGCTAAAACTTCTGCAGGGTTTTCTTCCCCTTGAATAGCCTTAACAGTTACTTTTATTTTGGCTTTACGGCCACCAAACAATCCAAATAAACCATCTTTAGCTTCTTCAAGAATCTCTACATCCACATTTTCTCTGGTTGTATTTAATTCAGCAAGAGCAGCTTCCAATGCATCATCGACTGTTTTGCCGGTCATTTCAATAGAAACCATTACTACTCCCCCTACCTACTAACTATGCGGCAACTTTATTCTTGCCCATCAAAGCTTGTTGAGCAATTTGCATAACATTCATAACAACCCAGTAAAGTACAAGACCTGCTGGGAAGGTAAAACTGATATACCCAATAAAAAGAGGCATAAAATACAACATAACTTTATTTTGTGGACTGCTCGTATCAGGCATAGATTGTTTTGACTGAATAAAAGTAGTTAATGCAGACAAAACCGGAAGGATGTAATAAGGATCAGGCAGAGCGATATCTGTCATCCACAGGAAATTTGGATCTCCTGCGTATTGAAAATCCCTGATACCATAAAAAATACCAAGCATTATCGGCATTTGGACCAAAAGAGGCAAACAACCGGCAAGAGGGTTAACACCTTGCTCTTTATACAATTCAGCCATTTTTTGGTTTAAAAGCGGTTTGTTGTCTTTATACTTTTCCTGCAAAGCTTTCATCTTCGGCTGTAATTCCATCATAGCAGAAGTAGAAGCAATTTGTTTGGCAGTCAAAGGATAAAGAGCTAATTTGACAATTATGGTCATGATAATAATAGCCAGACCATAGTTTGGAACACCGATTTGCGCAGTCAAGTTATACATAATAGTTACAACCTGTTGAACAAGCGAACTCAGGAAATCCAAAATATCACTCCTCAAATCAATTTCTTTATTTTAGCAAACCCACTACACAGGATCATAGCCACCAGGGTGAAACGGATGACATTTGGCAATTCGCTTTATTGCGAGCCAGACACCTCGTAAAACCCCTCTTTTTTGAATCGCTTCAATCGCATACTGTGAACAAGTAGGATAAAAACGACAGGTGGGCGGAAATAAAGGCGAAATAAATAATTGGTAAAAACGGATAAACAAAATAAACAAAGTTTTCATCCTATATTACCTCAATTCACTAAACCAGCTCTTTTTACCAGTCGCATAAATACACGATCATAGGTATGATAATCGGCCGCAATCAATTTTTTTCTTGCTACCCAGACTATACGAGAACCTGCCTTTAGCTCATGCTTCCTGTTGCGGAATACTTCTCTCATCATTCTCTTAACATGATTCCTTAAAACAGCATTGCCTAATTTCTTACCTACGGCAAGACCTATCTGAACCTTATCAGAAGGAGATGTTAAGACATAAATAACGGATAACGAATCAACTACAGAACGGCCGCTGTTATAAACAAGCTGAAAACCCTTCTTGGATTTGATACGTTCCATTTTTCCAAATTTAAATCTTCTAGTTTTTTCCAAAATATTCACACCTAACCGCATGGAAAAAATAGGCCACATCACTGCGGCCTATTTGAATATTATGCAGACAATCTCTTTCTGCCTTTTGCACGTCTTCTTTTAAGGACTGCTTGACCGCCCAAAGTTCTCATTCTTTCTCTAAAGCCGTGCGTTCTCTTTTTCCTAGTATTATTAGGTTGAAAAGTACGTTTCATTCCGTTATACCTCCTTGCCACACACGTAGTTTTACCAAATTTATCAGACTTTCATTTGATAGCTATACCGATTATATGATAGCTTTCATCTACTGTCAAGAATAAAACCATTACATTAATAACAAAATAATAAAAAATCCAGATATTTATCCACACCTGTGGATAAATATCTGGATTTTTTCCTCTGTCCTGTTGATAACTCCTCTGCCCTTTGATAGAATAAGTGTGCAGTGTTATTTCTGAGATACAAGTTAATCACAGTTTTTTAGCAAATTGTTGAAAATGTACACACTTTGTCGTTAATTTGTTTATAAATAATATCGTATAATTCTGCTACTCAATAAATCTAAATTGAAAGGATGGATAAAATGCAAACGAATAACTTGGCCGACGTTTGGGACGAATTTTTAGGGTATGTTCATAATAACAGCAAAAACCCAGGATACGTTAACTGGATTAAAGCGGCCCTACCTTTGTCCATGAACGAGGATACCTTTGAAATAGGTGTAGAAAAACTATTTATCAAAGAATGGATCGAATCACGTTATTCGGCTGAAATAGAAAAAACTCTTTCTACTCTGACCGGCAGACCTCTTAATTTGATTGTCACGAATATGGATACGCCGAAAACTGACGAAGCTGTTAACTACAAACCTGAAATCGTTGTAGAAGAGCAACCTGCGGCCGCCAAGCAGGAAAAATACAGCGCCAGCTCGGAAGCAATAAAAACTTCTTTAGAAAATTTTGAAAGTAACCTTAATTCGAAATATCTCTTTGAAAATTTCGTTATAGGTAATTCTAACCGCTTTGCCCATGCTGCTGCACTTGCTGTAGCAGAAGCACCGGCAAAGGTTTATAATCCTCTGTTTTTGTATGGCGATGTTGGTCTTGGCAAAACTCATTTAATGCACGCCATTGGTAATCGCGTCAAACAAAAATATCCAGAAATGAAAGTACTTTATATTTCCAGTGAAACTTTTACGAATGAAATGATCTTTTCTATTCAAAAAAATTCGATGGAGGCCTTCCGCAACAAGTACCGCAATATTGACTGCCTTTTAATCGATGATATTCAATTCCTTCGTAAAAAAGAAAGCACGCAGGAAGAATTTTTCCATACCTTTAACGCTTTGCACGACGCAAACAAACAAATAATTATTTCCAGTGACCGCAAACCAAAAGAAATTGAAACACTGGAAAGCCGCCTGCGTTCACGTTTTGAATGGGGTCTTACAGCTGACGTCCAGGCACCTGATCTGGAAACAAGAATGGCAATTCTAAGGGAAAAAGCTGATCGGGAAGATATTATCATCCCTAATGATGTCATTCTTTTCATTGCTTCAGCAATTGAAACCAATATAAGAGAAATCGAAGGCGCCTTTACAAGAGTATCCGCCTATGCTTCTTTCAACGGTGGCAAGATTACGCTTGAAGAAGCAAGAAAAGCATTATCAGAATTGAATAACGAAAATAACAGCAAACATATCTCTGTTGAAGAAATTCAAAAGGTAGTTGCCAACTACTACAAAATTAAAAAAGAAGATTTTCTCGCTAAAAAGAGAACTCGCAACGTTGCTTACCCTCGTCAAATTGCTATGTATATAAGCAGAGAATTAACAGACTACTCATTACCGCGTATCGGTGAATTTTTCGGTGGCCGCGATCACACAACAGTAATTCATGCCTGTGAAAAAATAGGCAAGGAGCGCCGCGAAGACGCCGAGTTGGAAAAAATCATCAAATCTTTCGTTGCTCAGCTCAAAAAATAACCTCGTCTGTATAAACTTGTTTATAAGAACGATATAAGCTGTTAGCAAACATGTTGATATCCTGATACCCATTTTTTACTGTTTGTATGTTAATAAAATGCTTCACGTTATAAACATTTTATCAAACGCCAAAACAAAGGCAGAATCAGTTCTCAACATGTTTATCCACATATCCACAGGCCCTACTACTACGTCTACTAGTTTCTTTATATTATTAAGACAGTAATAATAAACCAGGAGGTCTTAAAAATGAGATTTACTTGTAAAACATCTGTTCTCGCAAAAGCAGTACAAACTGCTAAAAAGGCAATTTCTTCTAATCCTAGTACTCCTATTTTTTCTGGAATCCATTTAATTGCTTCTGATAACCAACTGGAAATACAAGCTATGGACTTAAATATGGCTATTGGCTGTCAAATTGAAGCTAATGTTGCTGAAAGCGGTAACATCGTTATTCCTGCAAAATACTTTTCTGATTTACTTTCTACTTTGCAATCAGAAGAAGTTAATATTTATAAAAATGCTGACGAATCTACTGTCAGTATTGAATCTGGAAAAGCAAATTTCCAAATTGTATTAATGGATGAAAATGACTATCCTGCTTTCCCTTCCGTAGATGGCGAAGAAAAACTGATTATTTCTGACGAAGTAATGAAAGATTTGATAAAGAAAACCATTTATGCTCGCTCAACTGATGAAACAAGACCACTTTTTACCGGAATTTTGTTTGAAAAGAAAGGTTCTAGCATAACTTTTGTAGGAACTAATACTCATAGACTAGCTATTAAGACTGTCGAAGTAGAAAACAGTGAAGAAAAAGATTTTTCGATGATCATTCCTGGACGCTTACTTACTGAAGTAGTTAATAATCTGAACTCAGATTTGCCTCAATCAGTAGTTATTTCTCTTCATAACAGACAAATAATCATTAAAATCGGTAAAACTACTATTGTTTCCAGCCTGGTAGAAGGTGAGTTTCCAGATTACAGAAGAGTTATTCCACCAAAATTTGAAATAAAAACTAAAGTTAATATTAAAGAACTGGAAGGCGCTGTGAAAAGAGTTTCGCTTTTTTCTGCTGACGGTGACTACAGCATAGTTAAGATAAGTGTTAAAAATTCAGAAATTGTCGTTAACTCCAGCAGTAATGATGTCGGTAAAGGACGCGAATCTGTCAGCTGCGTCACGGAAGGCGCAAGCTTGAATGTTGCTTTTAACGCTAGATATATTCTTGATATTTTGAAAAATATTGATGCTGAAGAAGCAACTATTGAACTCAATAATTCTTTAAGTCCGGTTTGTATCAAACCAGTCAGCGAACAAAACTATCTCTACATCGTTACTCCGGTAAGAGTAGTATTTTAAGAGGAGAAAAATATGGAAAAAATTAAAATAGGTATTACGACTGATTACATAACTTTTTCTAACCTGATGAAATTTGCAGGTGTTCTGCAAACCGGCGGGCAGGCAATTGAATTGATCGAAGCTGGTTTGGTAACCTTGAATCAACAGCCAATCAAAGAAAAAAGAAAGAAAATTTATCCCGGAGATATCGTTGTAATCAAGGGGCAGTACGAGATTATTGTTGAAACGGAAGAATAAGCATGAATATTCAGCAAATTTCTTTAATTAATTTTAGAAATTATCAAAACTTAAATTTGCGAATAGATGGCTTGGTCAACGTTTTTTACGGCAATAATGCGCAGGGAAAGACGAATATTTTAGAGAGCATATTTTACTCAGCCTTTGGTATGTCACATCGTACAGGTAACGAAGATGATCTGGTCAAAATGTGCTGCCGTGATATGGCTGCCGAAGTTACTTTTAAAAATCTTTATGGTGAACATAAACTAAAGGTTAAAAGACAAAATATCTGCGAAAGAATGAAAAAAGAAATTGCTTTAGATGATAATGTCATCAGAAGTAAAGAACATTATGGGACTCTGAATGTTGTAATGTTTTCTCCTGAAGATTTACAGATAGTCAAGGGAGAACCAGCACTTCGAAGACGTTTTCTTGATATGGAAATAGCCCAGACCAACCGTTATTATTATGGACTTTTAGTAAAATATAACAGAGTGCTGCAGCAACGGAACAAACTTTTAAAAAATGCGCGGGAAAATGGCTTGGATCATGAGCAGCTTGAGGTCTGGAATAATGAAATAGCCAGCGTTGCGGCTGAAATCATCGGTTTGAGGCTTAATGTCCTTAAAAAAATTAACCGTATTGCCGGCGATATCTATAAAGAAATAACTAACCAAAAAGAAGAATTAGTAGTCAATTATGAGTTGAAAACTAATTCTTCTGCTATTATTTGTTCACAAGAAGATAGTTTGGAAAGTTGGCGTGAATGGTATTTGGCAAGGCTGAAGGAAAGACAGACGATTGATGTTTTGCGTGGCAGTACAGGTATTGGACCACATCGCGACGATCTTTTTATTACGGTTAATGAAAGTAATTTGAGGTCGTTTGGTTCTCAAGGACAGCAAAGAAGTGGTGCGCTTGCACTTAAGCTGGCGGAAATGGAATACGTCAAAAGTGAAGCTGGTGAGTACCCTGTTTTGCTGCTTGATGATGTGATGAGCGAGCTGGATAGCGAACGCAGAACACAGATATTAAACTTTATTGACGGCAGAGTTCAGACTTTTATTACTGTTAACGATAAGAATCTTATTCCGGAATTGGCCTGCAACAGATATTTTTGTGTCAGGGAAGGTTCTATCGGCGAGGGTTAATGTGAAACAAATAGAGATGACAATATTAAAAATTGTAAAAAGTAAGGCTGGCAAAGAAAAATTTCTTGTCTATTATCTGAGCAATAACTGGTTGGATATTTGCGGCGCCAATATTGCCAAACATTCCAAACCTAATCGCATTGAACGGGGAATTTTATTTGTTAATACGGACAGCTCTGCCTGGTCACATAATTTATTGATGATGAAGCCGCAGCTTTTGGGCAAGATAAAGCAGAATGTAAGTGAAATAGGGTCTTTGAGAAATCCTGACCTTATTATCAAGGATATTATGTTTTTTAATGGCACTATCACCAAAAAAAATGTACAGGAAGAAAAACCGGTTGAGCCTCAATTAGCATATTCTCCTCTGGGCGAAGAAGAAAAGTCGGAGATAGAAAAAAAAGCTTCGCAGCTGTCTGATCCCGATATGAGAAATATTTTTTGCAGAATTATGAAGAATGACAAAAAGCGGAAAAACGCTGTTTTAGAAAAATCTAAAAAACAATGCAAAAAATGTGGTGTACCAATTATGGGAGATGAGTATTACTGCCCTGCCTGTGAGAGAGAAAGAAAGAGTGCTTTGTGGCTTAAAACGGCGGAAATTTTACATTCAGCACCCTGGCTGTCCTATGAGGAGTGTATAAATTACGTTAATTGTGATAAAATGTTATTCAGCGAAATTAAATCAAATATCAGAAGTAAAGTTTATTTAAAGATTGCCGAGGAAGGATGCACTGCTGAAGATAAAGTTTTTGCAACTTTGCTGGAACTTGGAATAGTACCTGAAAAACTGACGGATGAATTGATTGAAGAAACGGTTGAAAGACTGCGGAGGAATATTTATGTATCTTCATCTAGGGGCAGATTGCGTAGTAAAGAGTAGCGATATAGTGGGAATTTTTAGCTTACTGGATAAAAAGGCGAATATTTACGAAGAATTTGTTCGGCCTAACCTTGGCAAATACAAGGTTGTTGATCTGTCAGGTGATATTTTTCCTTCAAGCTGTATTGTTACCAAAGATACATTGTTTTTATCAGGCATTTCGCCAGGCACTTTGAAGCGTCGCGAAGAAGAAGATTTCGGATTAAATGCAGTTTATAAAAGATAAATTTTAGATTTCGGAGGTTTCTATGTCTACTATTGAAGAAGAAATTGCGGTACATGGTAGTTATGATGCTGGTCAAATCCAGGTTTTAGAGGGTCTGGAAGCGGTTAGAAAACGTCCGAGTATGTATATTGGCAGTATTTCGAGCCGTGGTTTACACCATTTGGTTTCTGAAGTTGTTGATAACAGTATCGACGAAGCTTTAGCCGGTTATTGTACAATGATTCAAGTTTTGATCCATAAGGACAACAGCATAACTGTCAGAGATAATGGCCGCGGTATTCCTGTTGATATGCATAAAGTAGGAAAACCAGCGGTTGAAGTTGTTATGACTATTTTGCATGCCGGTGGTAAATTCGGTGACGGTGGTTACAAGGTTTCCGGTGGTCTGCATGGCGTTGGTGTTTCCTGTGTTAACGCTTTGAGCGAAAAAATGGAAGTAGAAGTACGACGCGGCGGCAAAGTTTATGGAATAGAGTTCTCCAAGGGAAAAACAGTAGTCCCTTTGTACGAAAAAGGTGTTACAGAAGAAACGGGAACTACCGTTCATTTCTTGCCGGATGCTACGATTTTCACAGAAACAGTCTACAGTTATGAGACTTTAAGACTGCGTATCAGAGAATTAGCTTTCCTGAATAAAGGAGTAAAAATTGAACTGCGTGATGAACGCACCGGCGAAGGCGAAATATTCCATTACGAAGGCGGCATTATTTCCTTCGTCAATTATATAAATCGCAGTAAGACCGCAATTAACGAAAAACCGGTCTATATCGAGGGCGAAAAAGATACCAATATCGTTGAGGTGGCCTTGCAGTATACCGACACTTACAACGAAAATATTTATACTTATGTCAATAATATCAATACCGAAGAAGGCGGCACGCATTTAAGCGGCTTAAAACAAGCTCTGACCAGGACAATTAATGATTATGCACGTAAAATTAATGCCTTAAAAGAGGGCGATGAAAATCTCAGCGGTGATGATGTACGTGAAGGTCTGACCGCTGTTTTGAGCTTAAAAATTAGAGATCCGCAATTTGAAGGACAAACGAAGACAAAGCTAGGCAATAGTGAGATCCGTGGTATCGTTGATAACATGATCAGCGATGGTTTAGCTGAATTTTTTGAGGAAAATCCAGCAGAAGCTAAGAAAATTGTCGAAAAATCCATCATTTCAGCCAGAGCACGTGCGGCAGCGCGAAAAGCAAGAGAGCTGACACGTCGTAAGAGTGCTTTAGAAATCAGTTCTTTGCCTGGTAAACTCGCCGATTGTTCCAGTCGTGATGCTGAAAAAACAGAAATTTACCTTGTAGAGGGCGATTCCGCAGGCGGCAGCGCGAAACAGGGACGTGACCGTGGTTTTCAGGCCATATTGCCATTGCGCGGTAAAATTTTGAATGTTGAAAAATCACGCTTAGACAAAATCCTCAGTAACGAAGAAATAAGGTCAATGATTACGGCCTTCGGCAGCGGTATTGGCGAAGATTTTGATTTGAGTAAAGCTCGTTACGGCAAGATTATCATCATGACCGATGCTGATGTCGACGGTGCGCATATTCGTACGCTGCTGTTGACTTTCTTCTACCGCTATATGCAGCCGATGATCAGAGCAGGACATGTTTTTATCGCTCAACCGCCTCTTTATCTTGTAAGAAAAGGGCAAAAACATTATTACGCTTATAGTGATGATGAATTGCAGAAAACTCTTGATCAAGTCGGCAGAGACAGCAATCCTTATGTTCAGCGTTACAAAGGTCTTGGTGAAATGAATCCGGAACAATTGTGGGAAACTACAATGAATCCGGAAGGACGTACCATTTTGCAGGTTAAGCTGGAAGATGCGGCAGAAGCTGATATGATTTTTTCCATCCTGATGGGCGATAAAGTTGAACCGCGCCGTCAATTCATCGAGGAAAATGCCAGCAAGGTACGCAACCTCGATTTGTAAGACAAGGAGATTCTCATGAAAATAAAGAAAAATTTATCTGATGCTGATATGCTGAAGGGCTTCAAGGAAGCGCATAGTTTCGAAACAGAAATTCTTGAAGAAGGCCAGGTTGCTCATTCTTTGAGCAGACCGGCTAAAGTTGCTCAAAAAGGTAACGAATTATTGCTGCCAGCAGATGCACAGGAAAAATTAAATAAATATTTATTGGAATTAAGCATGGAATGGTTTAAAAACGGTAACGGCGAAGTCGAATGGAAGGTTCAGAAGGAAAAGGACCAGATCATCATTAAGCCGGCACCGAGTAAGAGAAAGGCAGTTAAGTAAGTTATGAGCAAGTTTGATCTTAATTTACCGCAAGGTATTTTAAGTTTATGTCAGTTTAAACAGGAAAAAATCATTGTGGTTGCCGGCGGGCGCAGGCCTGAAATGGCTTGGCTGAAGGAAGCTGCTTCTACCAAGAGAATTTTCTGCGCTGATCATGGTATTGATTATTGCTATGAAGCGGGTATTTTACCTGATTTTTTATGTGGTGATCGCGATAGCGCCAGTCAGGAAAACTGGCTCTTGGCGCAAAATGATGGCGCCCAAATTAAAACTTTTGCCCGTGAGAAAGACGATACAGATTTGCAGTTGCTCTTAAAAGAAATTCCTGAAAATAGCTGCGTCTTGGCTACTGGCATCTGGGGCGGTCGCTTCGACCACCTTTATGCCAACATTTTTAGTTTACTGGCCTGCAAAAAGCAAAAATCCGCAACTATTATTCTTGCTGACCACGAAGAAATCATGGTATTACTGGGAGCAGGCGAGAAAGTGACGTTTTTTCCTACCCAAAAACCTACAGAAATATCACTTTTGCCTTTCGCGAGCGAAAGCAAAGTATCAATTTCTGGTGTAAAATGGCCGCTTAACGGTGCAGTTTTATCGCAAAACCATCCTTATGCAATCAGCAATGAGTTAACTGCTGAAGAAGTAACAGCTGGTTGTGAACTAGGATGCAGTGGGTTTTATTTAAAATTCATGAAAAATATCTTGTGATAATGCAATAAATCCAAAGTAGATCGAGGAGAAATATGGAACAATACGACCCAGCAACAATGGTATTTTTGGTTATTGCCGCTTTTATAGCATCTTTTATTGATTCAACAGTAGGAGGCGGCGGGCTGATTTCCACACCTGCTCTTCTCGCGACCGGTATGCCGGTAAGTTTCGCTTTAGGTACAAACAAAGTGGCAGCGATGATGGGGTCATTCACAAGTGTTGTTACTTTTTGGCGTGCCGGTAAAGTGCAAAAAAAAGTTGTTTTGTGCCTGATGCCGCTTTCTTTTATAGGTTCAGCCCTTGGTGCTTACGTTGTTTATCTGTTGCCGGCTGCGCTTATGAAAAATGTCATTGTTGTGATGTTGGTTGCCGTTGCTATTTACACGTATAGGCGCAAAGATTGGGGCGATGTTTCGAATATCAAGGAATTTGGCCCTGGTATTTTGGCTTCGACAATTTTGACAGCATTCGGTCTTGGTTTCTATGACGGTTTTTTTGGACCGGGAACTGGTTCTTTTTTAATTTTTGGGTTTTTATTTCTTGGTTATAATTTTGTGACGGCGGCAGGCAATGCCAAAGCACTGAATTTTGCCAGCGGTGCCGGGGCGCTTCTATCTTTTGCAATGAGTGGCACTGTCTATTGGGTTTACGGTCTTGCTATGGGTGTTTCCATGATTTTCGGCGCGATTTTTGGTTCCAGAATGGCTATTAAGCACGGTGCCAGCTATGTGAGACCTCTTTATCTATGTGTTACGACGGTTCTGATTGGCAAGCAGATATATGAATTATTATTTAAATAACAGCAGTCAAAAAATATAAAGGTTGGTGGTAAAGTGGAGTTAGAGGAAGGTAAGGTTTTGCCTGTCTGGATAGAAGACGAAATGAAGAAATCCTACATCGACTACGCAATGAGTGTTATTGTTCAGCGCGCATTACCAGATGTGCGTGACGGTCTGAAGCCTGTTCATCGTCGTATTCTTTACGCAATGCAGGAAGCTGGTATGAGCTCCAATAAGCCATACAAAAAATCGGCACGTATCGTCGGTGAAGTTCTCGGTAAGTATCACCCTCATGGTGATTCTTCGGTTTATGATGCTATTGTGCGTCTGGCCCAGGATTTTTCCACCAGATATCTCTTGGTAGACGGCCATGGCAACTTCGGTTCCGTTGACGGTGACTCTGCAGCAGCTATGCGTTATACAGAAGTACGTATGGCAAAAATAGCTGAAGAGATGTTGGAAGACATTGAGAAAGAAACTGTTGATTTTGTTCCGAACTATGACGAATCTTTGAAGGAACCGAGCGTTTTGCCGGCAAAAATCCCGGCACTTCTGGTTAATGGTTCATCAGGTATAGCTGTTGGTATGGCTACCAACATTCCTCCGCACAATCTTTGCGAGGTAATAGACGGCTTGATCATGCTGATTGACAACCCGGAAGTGGAAATACCGGAATTGATGACAGCAATCAAAGGACCGGATTTTCCAACCGGAGCCATGATCCTAGGTAATGAAGGTATTACCAGTGCTTATACTACTGGTCGCGGTGTTGTGAAAATAAGAGCAAAGGCTCATATTGAACCGATGCCGAAAAACAAAAGCCGTATTATTGTTACGGAATTGCCATACCAGGTCAACAAGGCACGTCTGATTGAAAATATTGCTCAATTAGTGCAGGAAAAAATTATTGACGGCATTACTGATTTGCGTGATGAAAGTGACCGCAAGGGTATGCGTGTTGTTATCGAATTACGTCATGACGTTGTGCCTGATGTTATCCTCAATCAATTATACAAACATACCAAAATGCAGGATTCTTTTGGTATTATTATGTTGGCGTTGGTTAAAAATCAGCCTATGGTCCTGAACCTGAAGCAAATTCTTGAATATTATCTTGAACATCAAAAAGAAGTTATTGTCAGAAGAACGCGGTATGAACTTGCTAAAGCCAAGGAACGCGCTCACATTCTGGAAGGTTTGAAAATAGCGCTTGATCATCTGGACGAAGTTATAACAACCATTCGCGGCAGTGCGAATGCGGAGATTGCCAGGGCGGCATTGGTTGAAAAATTTGCGCTAAGCGAGCGCCAGGCACAGGCCATCCTCGACATGAGACTGCAGCGTTTGACAGGTCTCGAACGGAAGAAAATAGATGATGAATATATTGATGTACTTGAAACTATTGATTGGCTTACGAGTGTCTTGAATGATGAAAATAAAGTACTAAATATTATCAAAGAAGATATTCTGGAAGTAAAAAAACGTTTTGGCGACGCTCGTCGTACAGAATTAACAATCGACACCAGTAATATCGAAATAGCTGATTTAATTGCTGAAGAAGACATTATCATTACCATTAGCCATCAGGGCTATATTAAACGGCAGAGCCTCGATACTTTCCACAACCAGAAACGCGGCGGCAAAGGTCTCAGGGGCGGCAGTGGTAAAAAAGTTGATGACTTCATTGAGCATCTGATGCTTGGGTCTACACATAGCAACATACTGTTCTTTACTAATAAAGGCCGGGTTTATCGCCAGAAGGGCTACGAAATTCCGGAAGGCAGCCGTACTGTGAAGGGTACTTCCATAGTCAATCTTCTGCCTTTGGAAGCCGGCGAGAAGATTACTGCCGTTATTCCGGTAAAAGAATTTATTGATAATCAATTCTTATTCATGGCCACCAACCGTGGTACTGTTAAGAAAACGACGCTGACTGATTTCGATAGCACGAGAAAAATTGGCTTGAACGCCATTACTCTTGATGACAACGAAGATCTGATCGACGTCAAGCTGACTGACGGACATTCCAGCATTATCCTGGCTACTCGTAATGGTCTTGCCATCCACTTCAGTGAGGATGATGTACGTCCTATGGGCAGAACAGCCCATGGTGTCCGTGGTATCCTGCTTGGTGTTGATGATATCGTGGTTTCCATGGATACAGTTCCCGAAAACGGCGAAGTTCTTACTGCCACTGAAGAAGGTATGGGTAAGAGAACGATGGCGAGCGAATATCGTGTACAGACTCGCGGCGGCAAAGGCGTTATCAATCTTCGTGTTACGGAAAAAACCGGGCATGTAGTAGGTGCTTTGGTTCTGTTACCACAACAGGAAATTATCATGGTAACGGCGGCTGGTCTGATTATCCGTCTGACGGCAGATGGTATTTCAAAATTCGGGCGCAACGCACAGGGCGTAAAACTCATCGATCTGAATGGCGCTGATAAAGTTGTTGCCATTGCTGTTGTTGAGGAAGAAGCCGAAGAAGAAGAGTAATTTTTAACGGGGGTAAATATTACCCCCGTTTTATCTGTAAATATGGGACAAAAATAAGCCCAGTTGGACTCAAAAAAGAAATTTATTCTATTTTTGTAAATTTTGTGATAGAATACAGATGCATTTTTATATAGTTTGATTGTTTTTAACCAAATCTTTATTTTAAATCGATTGAGGATGTGAAGTAATGAGTTGTCTAAAAGAAACTGATGTTGTCGTTATTGGCGGCGGTATCGTCGGTACAGCTATCTTACGTGAATTATCGAAATATGACATAAGAAGCGTACTTGTCGAAAAAGAACCAGACCTGGCAGCTGGTACTACTAAGGCTAACAGCGCAATTCTGCACGCTGGCTTTGATGCACCGCTAGGCAGCATGAAGGCGATTATGAATGTACGTGGTAATCATCTTTATCACGAACTGGAAGATCAGCTTGATCTGGATATCAAATGGACGGGCTCTTTGGTTGTCGCTACTAACGAAGAGGAGCTGGCGACTCTTTCCGAATTGCTGGAACGCGGTATTAAAAATGGCGTCAAGGGTCTTGAAATTTTATCGCCGGAGCAGGTCTTGGCAAAAGAACCAAATTTGACGCAAACCGTTACCGGTGCTCTTTGGGCTCCTTCTGCCGGTGTTTGCTGGCCTTTTGCAATGGCCCTCGCATTTGCTGAGTGTGCTGTGCAAAATGGTGCGGAAGTCATAACTGATTGCCGCGTAGAGGGTATCGACGTAGAAAATGGCAAAGTTGCCGCAGTCAGAACGAACAAAGGCGTTATCAAAACCAGTTATGTCATCAATGCGGCTGGTCTTTATGCTGATGCCGTAGCCAAGATGGCTGGAGACAACAGTTTCACAATTCATCCCCGCAAGGGCGAATATATCTTGTTTGACAAAACAGCAGGAGCTTCGATGGTCAATGGCGTTGTTTTCCCAACACCGACCAAGACTTCGAAGGGTATTTTGGTTTGCACAACAACTCATGGCAACACCTTTATCGGACCTAATGCTGAAGATTTAGAAGATAAAGACGATAGAGCAGTTACTTTAGGCGGCATGGACAGAATCATGACTTCTGCCCGTAAATTACTGCCTAATTTGCCGATGGGCGCAGCTATTACCGAATTCTGCGGCTTGCGTGCTGTTTCTGATAATGGTGATTTCATCATCAGAAATTCTGAGATTAAAGGGCTTATTCATGCGGCTGGTATGCAGTCCCCTGGTCTGACAGCGGCACCGGCAGTAGCGGAAGAGGTTCTCGACCTGATGCGCGAGGGTAATCAAAACCTGGTATTGAAAGCTGGTTTTAAAGGCGTATTGCCAGAAAAAGTCATTTTCCATCGTCTGCCAAGAGAAAAGCAGGCAGAAGTTATTAAAGAAAATAAACTGTTTGGCCGCGTCATCTGCCGCTGTGAAACAATTACCGAAGCAGAAATAGTGGCTGCTATACATGCTCCTTGTGGTGCCAGAACTGTTGATGGTGTCAAAAGAAGAACCCGCGCCGGTATGGGACGCTGCCAAGGTGGTTTCTGCGGACCGCGCGTGACTCAGATTCTGGCGAGAGAACTGGGTATACCTGTAACAGAAGTATTAAAAGAACATGCTGATTCCCATATGTTTTACGAAAAAGAGCAAGTAAAAGGGGAGGAAGCATAAAATGAACCAGATTTATGATGTAATTATTATCGGCGGCGGCCCTGCGGGCCTTTCTGCTGCTTACAGCGCCTGGGAAAATGGTGCCAAAAAAATTCTGATCATCGAACGTGACCGGGAACTGGGCGGCATTCTGCAGCAGTGTATCCATAATGGTTTCGGCCTCCATCACTTCAAAGAAGAACTGACCGGACCGGGCTATGCTTATCGCTGCATCGAGCTGATCAAAGATAAGCCGGAAATAGAAGCTTTGATTGATACCATGGTCCTGGAAATTCTTGAGGATAAAACTGTTGTTGCTGTTAGCCCGGAAAAAGGTCTTTTGCAGGTTCAAGGTAAAACAATTATTCTGACTATGGGCTGCAGGGAGCGTACCCGCGGTGCTATCCGTATTCCGGGTGAACGTCCTGCAGGTGTCTTTACTGCCGGCGCAGCTCAGCGTATGGTTAACATGGAAGGTTTTCTTCCTGGCAAAAAGATAGTTATTCTAGGCAGCGGCGATATTGGTTTGATTATGGCTCGCCGCATGAGTCTCGAAGGATGCAAAGTGGAAGCTGTCCTGGAAATTTGCCCTTTCTCTAATGGTTTGACTAGAAATATCGTACAATGTCTGGAAGATTATAATATTCCGTTGTACTTATCTCATACTATCGTTAAAATCCACGGTCATGAACGCGTGACCGGTGTTACTATCGCTAAAGTCGATGAAAAGATGCAGCCGATTGCCGGTACTGAATTCGATATTGATTGCGATACATTGTTGCTTTCTGTCGGCTTGATACCGGAAAATGAATTGTCCAGGGGACTAAACTTGGAAATGCATCCTCTGACCAGCGG
>CAZCMY010000006.1:0-27603 GCA_964500055.1 uncultured Acidaminococcales bacterium
CACCAATCATCCTTGTTGCGAGCAGCAGAAAAACAATAAGCCATGCGCCATCTAAGAGCCTCTCCTTGCTCATAGTCATTCTTCCAATCTTTTTTTCCATTCGCATGTCCACTCCTCATTCCCACAAAACAAACCATTATATTCACATCAACGCAGACTTATCGTTTATACGCAAGAATAATTTCGTAACTTTCATTTCGGTGGCTCTCAATATAGTTTTGTTAATCATACGGATAATAGCAGTTAATTTTTTGTTCTCTATTTTTCAGAAAATTCCTTCTTTATTGGCGATATTATAAAAGTTCGCCACTGCATCCGGATTACTATTCCATTATTTTCTTTCAGCATTCAACACCTAAGCATAAATAAAAATTCGCCTAAACCGAAGTCCAGGCGAACATTAAATACATTGAATTGTAAGTCTATTTTATTAAATTTAGTCTACGCAATCGGCGGCTGATTCCTCATAGTCGTGATAAATTTTGGCAGCTCTTTTTTTCGTAGCATTAGTACTTATGTAAGAACCATCAACAATATTCCCATAACCTTTTTTGATAACGATATTTTTAATGTATTCTAAATGCGGACATCTATCATAATGATGATTATCAGTTACCATGCAAGAAGATAGGTGGACCGTGACTTCATCTCTCGTTATTTTGTTCTTTGTTATCAACTTTTTAGTAAAATGTTCCAATTTAGAGGCAATATTTTTGCCACAACAACCGCCACAGGTAAAAGAAATATACCTTGTTGTTTCAGTATAATCCGCAAAAACTCCATCCTTATTATAAAAAGCATTGGTGCAGGCAAAGCCGCTGCAACGTCTGTGCGCAATATCACATTGAATAATAACTACATATTTAGTGGCCAACATTATTCCTCCTCAATTATATTCTTGCAACATTACCAATAAATACGCTAGATGATTGTCTTTTTATTTTTTAAGTATTCTCTCTAAGTAAGCAATATCTAACAAATTAACTGTCTCAAAGTTACCCCTGTAAAACACGCCATAGTTATTGAAAACACAAGGCAATTCCTTTGCTTTTTGTAACGTATCAACTTGAATCAATGATAAAGGAATATCATTCATTATGCAATACTGTTTTATTATCTCTATGCTTTGAAAAACATAGGGGCATTGCAGATCATAATAAATAGTTAGTTCTTCGCTTTCGATTCTTTGTTTTTTAACATTTTGTGCAAACTTCGGCGTTGTTCCATCAAAAGAAAGAGCAAGCAATTCATATCCGTTATCAGTAGTATCAACAACCTCAAAGCCGAACTTTTTCGCAAATGTTTGATCAGAGAGCCATGCCTTTTGTTTTTTTGCGCCGAGCGTACAAATGCCGGATTTACCACTTTCTTTGGCATCAGCCAAACAATACTCCATCAGAGACTTTCCATATCCTTTGCCTTTGTAACTACCAGAAACCCATAAGCAATACACATAATAATAGTTGTCACCGTTTATAGGAACCCAAGCTTTTTCAAGCGGAGCATATTCAATAAAAACCGTAGCCTTTGCATTTAACTTTCTAAAAACATGGCCTTCCGTTAACCTATCTGAAAGCCATTGCCGCTTTCCTTCAACGCCTTTATGTGGCTTCCTGCTGCGGATAATGCAGCATAAATGCTCGCTGCCAATGTTGTCTGTTGTCAAGTTTACAAAATCAGTATCCATATCCATATGCGCACCTATTTCAAATTAATACTATTATGTCTTTTAAATTATACTCTGACTTAGCACCGTAATCTAGCTATTATCTGAATAGATATGTCTTTTAATTTCTCTATTTCTTAATTCATAAGAAAAATTCGCCTAAACATAACGTCTAGGCGAACATAAAACAAAACATATTTAGTTAAGCAAAAAGTCTTGATTCTTATTTTTCAATACTTATTTTCTTTCTATCAACGCTACGCACTTGACGTGTGCTGTTTGATAGAAACGTGATACAAAACGGCATAACTATTACTCGATATACGCAAGGGGGTAAAAGGGGGTAATCTACATTTATGTGCTGTGCCGCTTCATTGCCGAAAATAGCCTATTTTACTGAATACATACTGCCTTAAATCAATTCGCGCATACCCTCCACAGCACGTTTCCACGCTTTTCCAAAATAAAGATTCCCACTCACGCTTCGGCATCCGATAGCCACAAAGCTTTAAGCCACACCGGCAAATGATTTACCTTTTTAAACTGTAAAATTTTCTGGGCAACCTCTGGGCATCTTCTTCCCGCCAGAAGCGATCCCTCCGATAGCATTCTGGGTTGCAGAACTTGCGCCAGCTGACCCCTAACGCTTTGAACTCTTTCCCGCAATATTCACAGTTAAAAACATATGCCGTTCGGTGGTCCTTTTCAAATCAGTGGTTGGTCTGAAATCAGCGGAAGGACATTAACGTTGAGAACTATTCTCTGGAATAAAGCAATTCCTCCAAGATATTAGCAAAAATCAAAGTTCCAACCTTCATATATTGCGATTCAATATACAGCTTCCGGCATTTTTAGGGTCCAGACAAGCATTACAACTTACACATTTCGTTCTCTTTGTATGTTCTTTTTCATAGCGATTCGGCAAGTTTGGTTCAGAGATGAAAGGACGAGCCATACCAAAGTATCCGATACCAGTGCTATTGAGCAATTGTTCCATTTGTGTGTAGTCGCGATTGCCGCCGGTAAGAACAACAGCAACTTCATTTTCTTCAGCTATTGCTGCTGCTTCATCTTGGAAATAAGCAGTCTTATCTTTCGATTTTTCAATCCAGTTTCCACTAACCTCAATGGCATTAACACCTAATTTTGCCAGTTCATCGCAAACATAGCGAAAACCATCCGCGGATATTCCCCCTTCGATACCATCCGTACAGTTAATCTTTATCCAAATTGGATATTCGTTCCCCACGGCTTCCCTCACAGTAGTAAAGGTTTCGATTACCATTCTTGCACGATTCTCAATTGATCCACCATAGTTGTCGCTTCGGCGATTGTAATATGGCGTCAAAAATTGACTAAGAAGAAATCCGTGTGCGGCGTGAATTTCAATTCCATCAAATCCGGCTTTTTTTGCACGCACTGCAGCTTGTGCGAATTTGTTCTGTATATCTTTTATTTCACTGATAGTCATTTCTTTTGGCACAATCCCGTTATTTATGTTTGCTACGGAGCTTGGTCCGAGTATCTCCCTATTGCCAGGGTCACCCATAACATAGGAGCCTATATATACCAGTTGGAGAATAATATTAGCCTCATAAGCATGAACGATATCGGTCAGTTTTCTATACTCGGCAACAAAGGATTCTGCATACATCGCCGGTATATTAAAAGAACCTTCCACTTCATCAATTAATGTAAATCCTGTGATTATAGTTCCGACTCCGCCTTTTGCTAGAGTTTCATATTTTTTCAGCATACCTTCTGTCAGATGTCCTCCAGGCGTTACATCGCCAATGGCGGCAGAAATAAAACGATTTTTGAGAGACATACTGCCAATTTCGGTTGAATCTAATAATGTTTTCATAATCATAGCCCTCTTCTTCTTATTTATTAAGTTTTCCAGATTGGTATTTATTTATTATTTCAATCCAACAGATTTCCATTCTTAGCTATAAGATATTAGATAGGACAATCCCTGAGAATTCATTGCATAACGAGCATATAATTTGTCATTCCCAGTTCCAGTAAAATAAAATATTTTCAAAATATACCTCTATTATTTGTGTTATAAGCAATTAATATTAATATAAAATTATGTTTAATATTGAAAAAGTTATAAGTTTCGATAATTTTATAATAATCGAATTATAATAGATAAGCTATTATTCTTATGTTTTTAAAATATTTCATAAATTATTTGCTTTGTAATGATAGCAATTTGCTGACTTCTTCGACTAATACTTCATTAACTCTGCAGATTAAAAATTTACCTTTTTTTTCTGTGCTGATCAAATCGGCATTTACTAATTCTTTAATATGATGTGAAATGGTAGGTGCACCAATATTTAAAGAAGTGATGATATCATTAACAAAACATTCACCTTTAGTTTCAAAACTTGATTCAGTTGCTTCAGCTATTTTTAAATATAATTCTAGTCTATTAGGATTTGATAGTGCCTTAAATATTTTTGCTGCTTTATTAGTATCCATGTTACAACTCCAAACTTATAATATTACAATTCGACAACCTTCGAATTGATTATATCTAATTTATATTATTCTGTCAACATTATTATTTAAAAATAAAATATGGCCGATTGTAACATGAAGGTGAACTTTGCTTTCATCTAGCTGACCTTTACTTAATGCTTCGCAAGCCAATGTAATCACATCACATCTTGACATTTTTAACATAGCCTCACTTTCACGACTTACACAATTAACCAACTTAATATTTTTATAATTGTCCATACTTTTCGCAAAATCCTTTATTTTATTTTACCCCCATACAAAGCAAAAAATCCCCCAAACCGAAGTTTGGGGGAACATAAAACACATATTAAAATTATTTGTAAATCACAAACCCTTATATTTTATGGCTATTTCCTTTCTATCAACGCCACGCACTCTACATGGGCTGTTTGCGGGAACATATCTACAGGTTGCACGATAGGAACATTATAGCCATGGCTGCTTAAATACGCCAAATCCCTGGCCAAAGTCGAAGGATTACAAGAAACATAAACTATGCGTTTTGGTTTGACATGAACAATCGAACTTAAAACACGTTCTTCACAGCCGGCGCGTGGCGGATCAAGCAAAACAACATCCGGCTTTATCCCTTGTTCAAGAAGCTCAGGTAGTTTTTTTGCTGCATCACCTAAAATGAATGTTGCATTATTACAATGATTATCTTCAGCATTCCTGCGTGCGTCTGTAATTGCCGGAGGCACTATTTCTATGCCATAAACAGCCTTGGCATGCTTAGCAAGAAATAACGATATTGTGCCAGTTCCGCAATATATGTCGAATACAGTTTCTTTGCCGGTAAGGCTGGCGAACTCGACTGCTTTGTTATATAGCTTTTCGGCTTGTTCACTATTAACCTGGAAAAAAGACTGCGCTGAGATATTAAACTTTAAAGAGCCTAGTGTATCGCGAATAGTACTTTTACCGAATATGACTCTGTCTTTTAGCCCCATAATTACATTCGTATGTCTTTTGTTAATGTTTTGTATGAAGCTCTTCAGACCAGGAATATTCTCCCTGAGCATTTTGGTCAGTTCTTTTGCATGCGGTATATCATAAGTTGCCGTAACCAATACTACCATGACATCTCCTGTATGTACGCCAACTCTTCCCATCACATGCCTGATAATGCCAGTTCCTTTATCTTCATTATAGGCAGGGATACGATATTTTTTCATCCAGTCACGTACTACACCGATAATTTTATTATTCTTATCTTTCTGAATAAAACAGTTATCGACATTGACTACGCGATGTGTAGAAGCTGCAAAACATCCTATTTCTAATTGCCCTTCATTCGAAGCGACAGGAACCTGCATCTTGTTACGGTAAAAAGTTGGTTCTATAGCTCGCAAGGTAGGTAAAACTTCAACATTTTTCAGATGCCCTATTCGAGTTAAAGCATCTTTAACTTGCTGCGTTTTTATTTTAAGCTGAGCTTCATAACGCAGATGTTGTAACTGACAGCCTCCGCATTCCTCATAGACAGGGCAAACAGGTTCACAGCGATCGGCAGACGACTTTAGTATCTCAATTACCCTGCCCATGGCATAGGTTTTTTTCACGCTATCAAGCTTCACCTTGACGATTTCACCAGGCAAACCGCCATGCGCAAAAATAGTGAAACCATTGACCTTGCCAACACCTTCTCCTGTACTGCCTAAACCCGTAACAGTAACTTCTATTGTTTGTTTTGGCACCAACTTATCATAACTCATAATTTGCCCCTTTAATTTCTTTAATATAATTTATTATTTATTTGCTAAGATACAGCATAAATGTTGTTCTGGCTCCATGCTATTATATACGAAAATACAAAACAAATAAAGCAGGCGGTATAACCGAAATCGGTTATACCGCCTGCCTGATTACTAATATATTATCAGAAATTGCAAGGTTTAATCTGGAAATAAGCTTTTGGATGATCGCAAACAGGGCATTTCTCAGGAGCACATTTAGCTACCACTACATGTCCACAGTTGGCACAAATCCATACTTGTTCTTCTTCACGCTGGAAAACCACACCATTTTCAATGTTCTCGAGTAATTTACGATATCTCTTCTCGTGACCATTTTCAATTGACGCAACAGCTTTGAACAAATAAGCAAGTCTTGGGAAACCTTCTTCTTCAGCAGTTTTAGCAAAACCGGCATACATCTCTGTCCATTCGTGATTTTCGCCATCTGCAGCATCTTTAAGGTTTTCAATAGTGCTTGGTATCCCATCATGCAGAGCCTTGAACCAAAGTTTTGCATGTTCTTTTTCATTGCCAGATGTCTCAGCAAAAAAATCACCAACTTGATTATAGCCTTCCTTTTTTGCTTGGCTTGCATAATAAGCATACTTAGTAGCTGCTTGCGATTCTCCCGCAAAAGCTGTCTTCAAATTTTCTTCAGTTTTTGTACCTTTTAAATTTCCCATAGTTAATCTCCTCCATTTAATAATATATTGAGTTGACACTGTGTTAGTCTTTTTCTTTATCCTTATCATTCTGCAAATTTTCCCTGCAGACTGGACAAAGTCCGTTAAAAACAATGTCATGACTATCTACTTGGTAAGCTGTTAAATCTGACACCAAATTATCCAGATGTCTTTGATAATCTAAAGGAACATCAGTGAAACATCCGCATTGCCTGCAGTTTACGTGATAATGTTTTTGCGTAACATCACCAAAACGGTCTGAGCCTGAAGGACAGACAATTCTAGCAAGCATGCCACTATTTACGAGCGTGTTTATATTGCGATATACAGTCCCCTTACTTATACCTGGATATTTTTCAACAATAAACTTATACACTTCATCAACTGTGGGATGGTTTTTCAAAGCGCAGATGGCTTCCAGTACAAGTTGCTTTTGTATGGTGTTTCGTGTAATCATTATCTTTTTCTCCATTTGATAATAATTCTTAATTAGTATTATAACCTTTTTAATTTTTATGTCAAGTCTAAAATATGACTCACGTCCTAGTGTTAATTTCAAAAAACTCTATTTTTATTACAAATTAACATAAATATTTTTTGATAAAAACTTTTCCTTTAATTGTAGACTGAATTAGCTTATAATACATTACAGAGATATTTATTTCTATTTTTTTTGCAGGCGAGTTAGCCTAAGCAAACCGAAAGGATGTTCGCTATGACTTTAGACGAATTACGTATCGGCCATACCGGAGTCATAACTAAGGTTGGCGGTTTTGGTCCTCTGCGCCGACGTCTGCTTGATATGGGACTCACACCCAAAACAACTGTTCTCATTCGAAAAAAAGCACCTTTAGGTGATCCCATACAACTTTTTTTAAGAGGTTATGAATTAACTATCCGACTAGAAGAAGCCAATAAAATTGAAATTATCGAGGTAAAATAATGAATCTTACTTTTGCACTTGTTGGTAATCAAAATAGTGGTAAGAGTACGCTGTTCAACAAATTGACCGGCAGCAGCCAACACGTAAGCAATTTTCCTGGAACAACTATTGGGAAGACCGAAGGCAAACTCATCGGTCAGGAAAATATAAAAATTATCGATTTGCCAGGTATTTATTCCCTTTCCCCGAATACTCCTGAAGAAATTGTAACGCGTGATTTGCTATTGCGCGACAAGCCCAACGCTATAATTAACATTATTGATACAACAAACATCGAAAGAAGCCTCTATCTTTCCTTACAGGTAATGGAACTGAACTTACCGATGATTATCGCCCTTAATATGATGGATGAATTCGTAACCAGCGGCAGTGCAATTGACTTTCAAAAACTGCAGGATATATTAGGCGTGCCGGTCGTACCTATTTCAGCCAACAAAAGTGAGGGTTTGGATGAACTAATAGAATGCGCTGTCAAGCTCGCTTCAGCAAACACCTTACCAAAAAGAATCGACTTCTGTTCAGGTGAAACACATCGTGCTATTCATACAGTAGCGCATTTGATTGAGCCAAAGGTGCGTGCCAAAGGCTTACCGCTCCGCTTCTCCGCAACCAAACTAATTGAGGGTGACGAACTTATTGCCGAGGAATTGCAATTAACCCCTAATGAAGTAGATATCATTGCCCACGTTACAGATGACATGGAGAAAGCTCTTGATACTGACCGTGAGGCTGCACTCGCTGATATGCGCTACAGTTATATTGAACAACTCTGCAGTGAAACAGTTCACAAAGCCGGTGAAACATTAGCACAAGCTCGCTCACACATCATTGATAAATACCTCACAAACAAGTATTTTGCAATTCCTATTTTCATTTTTACTATGGGCCTTGTCTTTTGGCTTACTTTCAATGTTATCGGTGCCGTTCTGAGCAAGTGGCTTGCAGTTATCATCAAAGATCTAACTGTATATGCCGACAATGCTCTAGACGCCACTGGTGTAAGTGCTCCGATTCACTCGTTAGTTATTGAAGGCGCCTTTACAGGTATAGGAACAACCCTGTCCTTCCTGCCCATCATCGTAACGCTATTCTTTTTCTTATCACTTCTTGAAGATACAGGCTATATGTCACGCATAGCATTCGTAATGGATAAACTCTTGCGTAAAATTGGCTTGTCTGGTTGTTCAGTAGTGCCAATGCTCTGTGGTTTCGGCTGCTCTGTACCGGCAATTATGTCAACCAGGAATCTAACAAGCGAACGCGATCGCAAAATGACTATAATCCTGATGCCATTTATGTCTTGTAGTACTAAGTTGACCATTTATAGCGTCTTTATAGCAGCTTTTTTTCCTGATCATGCGGCTATCGTTATGTTGAGCCTTTATTTATTGGGTATTTTGATTGCTGTCATTTCCAGCTATTTGCTGAAGATTTGTGTTTATAAAGGCAATCCGGTACCTTTTGTTATGGAAATGCCCGCTTACAGATTACCAGGTGTCAAAAATATAATGATGGACGTCAAAGAAAAAGCAATAGATTTTATTAACAGGGCTTTCACGGTTATTTTTTTGGCAAGCATAGTCATTTGGTTTTTGCAGAATTTTGATTTACGGTTTAATATGGTAACCAACGCAGAAGACAGCATAATTGCCAGTATAGGCATGATGATAGCACCTTTCTTCGCACCACTAGGTTTTGGTCACTGGCATGCAGCGACAGCACTTGTTACAGGGTTGGCCGGCAAGGAAGTAGTTGTAAGCACTTTGGCAGTTTTGACTGGTGCCGGTCAGCATGATTTAATTTCTCCGGTAGCTTTGGGCCAGATTTTCACTCCGCTTTCCGCTGCTTCTTTCCTGACATTTATCTTGCTCTACATTCCATGCGTGGCTGCTTTAACAACTATGTATCGCGAAATAGGCTCACTTTGGCAGGTATTTTTGATTATGTGTTACGAGGTTGCAATAGCTTGGGTAACAGCCTTTTTAGTCTATCGCGCTGGTTTGTTGCTTGGTTTTCAATGATTTGCAATTTAATTTTACATAGAAGATGACTACGAATATAGAAAAGCTCTTGCGGTTTAACCCGCAAGAGCTTTTCTCATATAATCATATCATTAATTTTCAACTGTTTCGAAAAAGAAACGAATCGGCAAATTCGATGCTCCCGGTGGAGAAAAGATTATGCGTCCGTCGCCGTAGCCCTTTGAAGAAGTTACCACGATCGTTTCTGTCCCCTTCTTACCGAAAGCTATGCTTCCCGTTGGAAGCATGGTCATTATTTCCTTGCCATCTTTTATAACGGCACCTGCGCCGGCAAACCAGCCGCCCCAAGGGTTAAACCTTATATTGGTTTTAGGGTCTCCTTTAATTTTATAAGAAAAATCATAAACAACACCATAATTGCCATAATTTACTGTCTCTTTGCCTGTAGTTGCATCTATTCCGCGTGCATAAGGGTCAAGGACATTATCTGCCAGAACAACACCTATAATTTTATCCTCATCCGGCTTATATGACTTTTTGAGCGTTACAAGCCTATTGGCCAAAGGAAAAGTTCCTCTTAGCACTGTTCCCTCGTCTGGCGGCAATATTTTGGAGTTTTTTAAAGCCGTTGGAACATCCATGTCTGAAGGTAACATAATAACCGTAACTTCTGTGAGCTTATCACAGGAAAAATCAATCATTCCCGTTAGCAGTTGCCCAGGTTTTACACTGACGCCATCACCTGCCAGTACTTCCAATATGCTGTGTTTTGCTAAAACATGCTTTTCAAGCTTATTTTCTGCAAAATATTGTTTTTGTACTTCCTTGCCAGCTCGTAAATAGTCAAAATCAGGCTGTGAAATTCCTTTACGCCCAATTTCAATTATGGCCGGATATTTGTCTACATTACGAAAAACAACGGCAATCTTTTTTAAACTGTCTGTATCATTGACATGATGAAAAAATAAACGAACATCACCTTGCACTTTATCCTGATACATAATTCCACTTGACTTTACCATTTCAGGACTATCAGAAAAAAGCAAAGTCGGCCCATCTTCAACAATCTTTACTTTTGCTTCTTCATATTTTGGTATGCCATCCCGCCAATTCCAACTCTCATCTTGTGCAAAAACAGGCCTTGCAAAGACAATTACTGATAACATCATTAAAACCGTAGTAAATACTTTTCCTCCAATACGCACCCTACAAATCCTCCCAATATTTATTTAACTTAACGCTATGTACAACATACAAGGGTATATCACATCATGTGATATACCCTTGTTAAACGATTAAATTTTTATGCCAGCAATACAAATAAACTATTTCTTGCTATTTTCGTAATCCAACAAAAACTTTTTCAACCCTGCATCGGTCAATTTATGTTCTATCATTTCCCGAATAACATTTGTTGGAATGGTTGCAATATCGACGCCTGCAAGCATCACACGCTCTACATGGTCCATATCACGAATACTGGCTGCTATTATCTCGGTACTAAATTCATATTTTCTAAAAACGCTTACCATGTCTTCAACCAGTTGAATACCATCTTCACCAATATCATCTAAGCGGCCGATGAAAGGACTTACATAGGCAGCTCCTGCATTTGCAGCCAGCAAAGCCTGTGCCAGGCTGAAAACCAAAGTAACATTAGTTGCTATACATTCAGCAGATAAAATTCTTACTGCTTTTAATCCTTCGATTGTACAAGGGATCTTAACTACCACGTTTGGAGCAAGCTTAGCTAATCTGCGGGCTTCTTCAACCATCCCCGCACAAACAGTGCTGATAACTTCAGCGCTGACAGGGCCATCAATGATTTGACAAATTTCTTTGATAACTTCTTCTTGGGAACGTCCAGTTTTAGCAATTAAACTTGGATTAGTTGTAACTCCATAAACTATTCCCCATTCATTTAGTTCATTAATTTCTTCAACGTTTGCAGTGTCCATGAATATTTTCATCTACCAGTGACCTTCTTCCTGTTGAGCAGATTTGCATAGCAATAATCCATAGCAATAATTATACAACAAAAGACATTATCATACAAAACTAACCGCGTTAAGAAACTTTGAAAATAATATTAAGTTTTGAAAAAAGCAGAGTAAAAATAAAAAAACATGAACATTTAAGTTCATGTTTCATTTACTATTATTGGTGCCGAAGGCCGGACTCGAACCGGCACGTATGGGTATACGCTTGATTTTGAGTCAAGTGCGTCTGCCAATTCCGCCACTTCGGCACGTGCTATGTTCGCTAACGAACAATAGTAATGTTACCATCCGACGGTGTAGTTGTCAAGTAATTTTTCAACATTTTTTGTTGATTTTTTTAATTTCAGCAAATTAACGTTTGCTACTCCTGCGTCAAAATTTTCTGTACCCTACCCACCAAATTTTGCTCAACCAACATAACTTTTATCCCGTGGGGATGCGTTGAACTATTGGTCAAAATTCTTTTCACATGTCCACGTGTAAGCTTGCCTGTCGGCTGGTCTTTTTTCAAAACAACATCCACGAGTATCCCAGGCTTTATATTATTGCGAATCTGTCCATCCATATAACTACCTCATTTTTAGCTATTATTATTTTTTAACAGAAGTTAAGCGTTTTTCAAGCTGCATTGCCAGAATTATTCCCAATATTGCCGTTATTAGCTGTGGCCACCCCATACTTAGCAAAATAGCATCGACAACCTTATTCTGCAGTCCCAGAATACTTAAAAGAACTCTCGATAGCATATATAAAGTAAAAGTTTTTAAAACAGGAGCGAGAATAATCACACCTTTGCTCCAAAACTTATCGCAAACCAGCACCAGCACAAAATTACCTAAGAAAATAACAGGTATCATCAGTGGAATAATAATATGCCCCTGCATAAAGGCGAAAATGGGCAAAACTGCGCTAATTATTATTGCGGCAGTTAAATTTGCGTAGCGCACCGCTATAACCATAATCGCATTGAGCATTGTGCCAATGACAATGATTGAAAGCAACGGTGGCAATGGTAAAAACAAACGTATCTCCTGAGCGACAATTGCCATAGTTAACAAAACAGACCCTCTGGCTAATGTTCTAAGATAGGTGTTATTTCCCACAGTATTTTCCTCTTTTAAAGATTATTTTATAGGGCATTCCCGTAGGACAAATTTCTTGTACTCTGAAATCAATTTTTGCGTAACAGGCCCAACTTGTCCGTCAGCAATAAATTTTCTGTCGATTTTAGTTACCGGCACTATTTCACATCTTGGGCCCGCAACAAAGGCTTCTTCCGCCTTCAACGCAAAATCTAAATCAAAAGCCTTTTCGATAACCTGCATACCAATATCGACAGCTAAACGTTCCTTGACCAAACGTCTTGTCACGGAGTTGAGAATTAAATTGTTTGCCGGATGTGTCCAGATGAGATCATCCTTAACAATAAAAAAATTGCTCTCAGTTGTTTCGGTAATCTTGCCGTCATCACGTACAAACAAGGCGTCAAAAGCTCTGGAGACACGGGCTTTTTGCTTAGCTAAGACAGAAGGCAGTCTGTTTAGTGTGTTTATGTCACAGCGCAGCCACCTTACATCTTTTTCAGTAATAAGGTTCGCACCTTTTTCTTGCTTAGCAGATAAATCTTCTCTATCGTTTTCAATAGCCATCATCGACAAATGCGGCACTGTCATTTCAGGAAATTCAAGAGCGTATGGTGCTTCACCCCGAGTAATCTGCGTATAAATTTCTCCATTTTCCAGACCGCTTGCGGCAATTAATTCTTCATGAAAAGCAACGAGTTCTTCTACCATATAAATACCGGGGATTTTAACAGAAATAACTGAGTTGAAAAAATTCTCCATATGTGGCAATAGCGCAAAACTGCGTCCATTATAAACCGGTACTATTTCAAAAACGCCATCACCAAATTGATAGCCTCTATCTGAAAGGGATACTTTCCCTTCCTCACCTTCAACTATATCGCCATTTATCAGTATTAGATTTTTTAACATTACTTTTACTCCTCCCACAGAGAAACTATTCAAGAGCGTTCTTTTGAATTTCGCTCAATTGAGGTATAATGTGAATACTAAGATTTATTATAACATAGACACTACAAATTTACATTTTCAAAATTCAGGAGGAACTTATTATGAAGACAGAACAAGTCATACAAGATACCGTTAAATATGCCAAAGAAAGTGGCATAAACCATATTGTTATAGCCTCAGTTACTGGCGTTTCTTTAGCAGAACTCTGCCGTCACTTTGACGGCAATATCATTTGTGTTACTCATGCCTATGGATATAAAACCCCAGGCGAATGTGAATTTCCAACAGAGCTTAGGGCAGAATATGAAGCTAAAGGAGTTAAATTCGTAACTGCGGCTCACGTTTTATCCGGTGCCGAAAGAGGCATCAGTAATGTATTCAAGGGAATGTATCCTGTAGAGATAATGGCTCAGGCCTTAAGAATGTTTGGTGCCGGTACTAAGGTTGGCGTAGAATGTGCAGTAATGGCTCTGGATGCAGGTTATGTACCGTTTGGTCAAAAAGTAATTTCTCTTGGCGGCACAGGACGCGGTCTTGATACCGCTATCGTTATAACGCCTGGTTATGCCCAGCGCGTTTTCAGTACACAAGTTCATAAAATAATCTGTAAACCGGAGTGATAGTATTTTGGGGCAACGTAACAAACTAATTGACAACCTTCGCGGTATTTGCATGCTTGGCGTTATTGCTATTCACGCTGGCTCCTCTATTGCAGTATCAGCGTCACCAAACGTACATATCTACATGTTGTTTGAGGTCCTTTCCCGCTATAGCGTGCCAGCATTTTTCTTCATTTCTGGCTATGGGTTATTTGCCTCTTACAATCTTTATCAAAAACTTGATTATATCCCTTATTTGCAAAAACGTTTGAAAAGTGTAGGCTTGCCCTATGTAGTCTGGTCAGTTCTCTATTTGTTGTATTATCAATTTGTCACACCCGGAAGTGTTAGTTGGTCACCCTTCGAGTTGTTCTTCACACTTTTCTTCGGTTTGGCATCTTATCATATTTACTTTATGGTCATATTATTATGGTTCTACCTATTATTTCCTTGCTGGCGCATGTTGCTGAAGGTTATGCAAAAGACCTCGATACCGCTTTCACTAGTAATCCTTTTTTTCTTGCAGCTTGGAATAAATTATTGGACCTGCCACTACTGGGCTTACCCTGCTTGGATCGCCGAAAATACTTTCTTCCTTAACATGTTGAATTATCGGCTGAACTATCTGCCTTTCCATTACTTGTTCGTTTTTATGATGGGGGCTCTTGCCGCTACTCATTATGAAGGTTTCCTTCACATATTAAGAAGTCATTTCCGACTGGTAACAGCTTTCTTCACCTTAACAGTAATACTTATGTCCTCACGTTTTTATTATTTGCTTAACGTTAAGCACTTAGACCTGGAAAGTATAACTAACACCTTGCAGCAACTAAGCCCGGAAGGATTTCTTTATACAGTAGCCAGCCTGTTATTTTTCTCTGCTATGCTGTTCCGGTCTGAAAACGAAAACATTTTCTTAAAAGCAAATGAGTTGCTCTCAGATAATTCTTATATTATTTATTTGATTCACCCATTTTTGCTTGATCAGGTTGTCGCATTACTTGCACGACTTTTCAGAACGCCGGATGATATTCCCGCTTTTCTCACTTATTTCTCAGTACTGATCCTGTCTTTAATCTCAAGTATTTTAATCAAGAAAACCGGAAAAAAATTACCTGTTATATCGATGCTTTTGACTGGTAGAAGCAGATAGATATAAACAACTTCAACTAAGACTAAAGGCGCAGCAAAGAATTTTTTCTTTGCTGCGCCTTTTTCATTCAGCCAAAATCATTTTGCACTTAGTATCAATTAAATTAGGCTGAAAAATTTTAATGAGATGAGGCAGTTGATTTTTACTTGCTTTTGGCTGCAACTGTTCCCAATAAAGAACGGTTAACTGCATGAGTTTCTGAGCACGTACACGCACATGTTTTGGTGTCTTATCAGCCTCCCATAATTCAAACCACTGATTAAATGTATCTGTTTCTGGTTTGTTTAGAGAAAGTCTGGAAACATGCAAAACTAGGTCTCTCATCGTTCTCACTACAAGTCGTGCGACTTCCAGCTTTTCCGTATTTTTTCTTTTATCTTGCTTATAGAAAGAATCGAGTAGAATAAACATTGACAATTGCCAGGGATAATAAATTTTGAGGGCACTCTCAAAACCATCCCAGGCGGCATGCATCTTTACGCTTGAACCCATCATAATAACTGAGTATGGGAGGAGGTCTTTCTCCTTACTTTTTATGACGAAGGAGAAGAAAAACCACATGAGTTGTTGGGCCATTTCTGTCCAATTTCTTCTTGCAATTTGGCCAATAAGCTGTACCCACTCATAAGCTATTTTTTTCTTCTGCTCAAAACTAAAAATCTCTTTTCTTAGCATTAAAGACATAAAATCATTAACAAATACTAAACCTTTGCCCCAGCGATGATCAGCCGCCGCAAACAACACAGTAAGATAAAACTCGCTTAGCAATGCTGCATCAGGCATGAACTCTCTTTCCTGGTAAATTTTGTTAATCATCTTTAATCCATAGCAAAAAGTTTCCTCACTTCGTGCCCGTGTTGCAGTAATTAAAATATTTTTCAATATCTGCAATGCAGTGTCAGTTATTTGGCGTTCTTCCGCTGAACTGGCACGGTCCATCATCAGAATAATTTTGACGCAACTATCGCCAATCTCATAACAAGAATCTTTAATTGCGAGGCAAGCTATCATACCTAAATCATTAATTCCTTCAGTTCTTAGTTCCGGATTATTCAATAAAATTGGCTGATACACAGGAACTATCTCAGCGAGCAAAGCTTTGTGCCCCCTGCGTAATGCAACCATGCAAACTGCTTTTATTTTTCCAATAAACTCTTCAGCCCAGGCACCATGTTCAACCATTATTTTAAAACGCCTTACCGCCATCTTCAGTAACGGTTCAGAGTCCAGATTCAAGCCATTAAAAATAGCATCAAGTAAAGCTTCGGCCAAAAGATTTTTTTCGGTTTGTGACATTGTACCAACATGTTGAGCTTTTCGTTCCAGATCATTGATGGCAGCAGAAAGTGCTTCCAGCTGCGAATTATTTGACTGTTGTATCTTATCTGCCATGTCATCATTTCCTTGTCGTTTATTATTTAGTATTTACTTTACCTTGGTAAACGATTCCACTTGTTGCATCAACTGTTACTTCCACGCCATCATCAAGTTTATCAACAGCTCCAGCAGCGCCTACAATAACCGGTATACCATAACTTACACCTAATATTGCAACTGATGATGTGAGTCCGCCCTCTTCGGCTATTATTGCGGCAGCCTTAGTCGCGTATGAGACTACCTCATCAACAAGTCCGCTGACTACCAGAATATCGCCTGTCTTTAATTTGTCCGTAAAATCTTTTAAGTCCTTAGCTATACATACTTTACCAGATATAGATCTCTTACCTATACCAACGCCTGCCAATATTTTAGTTCCCACATTTATCACCTTAATTAAGTTTGTACTACCTGGTTTGCCTGCCAAAACACCTGCTGTGATAACAACCAAGTCTCCTTCATGAATCATATTATTGTCTTTAGCGCTAGCCAGTGACAATTCAATTAACTCGTCAGTGTTGCGGGAAGCAGGTCCCAGCAGCGGATATACGCCCCATAAGAGCTGCATTTTTCGTACACGGCTCTCTCTTGGCGACACGGCAATTACCAAGGCTTGTGGGCGATATTTAGCTATCATCCGAGCTGTATAGCCAGACTCTGTGACAGAAATAATGGCATTCGCTTCCAACTCTTCAGAAATTTGTACCGTTGCATGACTTATTGCGTCTGTTGTATTAGTATTCTTACCGATTCCTTTAGCTTTAAAAATGCTTACGTAATCAAGTGCTTCTTCCGTGCGCTTTGCTATCTTGGCCATCGTCTGCACGGCCTCAAGTGGATATTTACCGGAAGCTGTTTCACCGCTAAGCATAATTGCGTCTGTACCGTCAAAAATTGAATTGGCAACATCACTTGCTTCAGCTCTTGTAGCTCTATAGCTGTTAATCATACTTTCCAGCATTTGCGTTGCAGTTATGACTGGCTTACCAACCTTGTTGCAGCGTTTAATAATATCCTTCTGTACCAAAGGCACAACCTCTGCGGGGATTTCGACGCCAAGGTCTCCGCGCGCAACCATAATACCATCTGCAACTTTTATTATTTCTTCAATATTGCGGACCCCTTCTTCATTTTCGATTTTAGCGATAATACCTATCTCAGAGCCAAGTTCTTCAGTAAGTTTGCGAATAGCAAGAACATCTTCTGCTTTCTGTACAAAAGAAGCAGCAATATAATCCATGTCTTCTTTAACTGCAAATTCAATATCGGCTCTGTCTTCAGCGGAAATGAACGGTAAATTGAGAATAGCCCCAGGCACAGCCACACGTTTACGCGAGCTTAAAACACCACCATGAACAACTCTTGTATATATTTTCGGTCCTTCAATACGATCAACACTTAAAGAAAGCAGCCCATCTGCAAGGAGGATTTCATCACCTGCTTTTATTTCCTGCGGCAAACCGCTATAGTTTACAGAAGCAAGCTCTTTAGTGCCAACTACGCTATCTGTAGTCAGACAAAATAAATCTCCTGGCACCAATTCAACCTTATCCTCACCAAAAATTCCGAGCCTCATTTCAGGCCCTTTTGTATCAGCAATAAGAGCTATCGGCTTACCTGTCTTTGCGGATGCCTGGCGCGCAATTTCTATCCGACCAGCATGCCCTTCATGGCTGCCATGAGAAAAATTAAAACGGGCCAGGTCCATTCCTGCTCTAATCATTTCCTCAACTAATGCTAAATTATCGGTGCTTGGTCCAAGGGTACAGATAATTTTTGTTTTTTTCAACGCCCTCATCTCCTTTTAGTTAACACCTCTATGAAATAAATTTAAGTTCAGGCAAAAAACTTCACCTGAACTTAAATTCTTTATCCATGAAGTCTGTTACTGCACAAAACCTCATAAGCGTCTTCAGTTTCTGAAAAAGGCACACTGATTTCATAAGCTCCGTGTCCTTTATGTTTAGAATTAGGCTTGCTAATCTGTGTTAGAAAACCGTTAGCGGCAAAAAGGTCTTTAATTTTAAGCGCCGCTTCATGAGTTTGTGCTATGTATACTACCTTCCACATACCTTTCCTCCAAAAGCTTGTATCCTTAAAAAATATTGAATTATCAGGATTCCTTGAATGCCCTGACTTTTTCTATCAGCTTAGGCAAAACAAGATTAACATCGCCGACAATACCGTAATTAGCAACCTTAAAAATAGGCGCATTAGGATCCTTATTAATAGCAATGATCACATCTGAATCATGCATTCCTGCAATATGTTGGATAGAACCGGAAATACCAAACGCAAAATAAACTTTTGGGGTAATAGTTTTTCCGGATTGTCCGACTTGCTGAGGATGGCTGATCCAGCCTTCGTCTACAACGGCTCTGGAACCGGCAACAGCAGCACCTAGCAAACCTGCCAATTCTTCCAGATGTTTAAATTTATCAAAACAGCCCATACCGCGGCCGCCGGAACAAATTATCTCAGCATCTTCAATTTTGCACATACCGGTTGAAGCAACAACATCTTTTCTGACCAGCTGCGTTCTTGCAGTAATTTCATTTTTAACGGCATATTTTATTAATTCACCAGTACGTGAAGCATCAAATTCTTTGACTTTAAAGACCTTTGGGCGTACTGTACCCATCTGTGGTCTGTTAACATCACAAAGAATCGTAGCCAAAATATTGCCGCCTAATGCAGGGCGAGTCCATTCAACTATTTTATCTTCTCTGATATCCAGCGCTGTACAATCAGCACAAAGACCTGTTTTCAGTCTGGCAGCAATACGCGGACCAAAATCACGTCCATCAGCGGTAGCACCAACCAAAACGGCACTTGGTTTATACTCATTAACTAATTCACAAAAAGCATTAGTATAGAGTTCATTATTGTAATCTTCATATTTTTCGCCTTCAACCAGGTAAACAACATCAGCACCTGCGGCAAATAATTTTTGCGGCAAATCGCCAGCTTCCTTGCAAATTAAAACTGCACAGCAACGTTGACCGCTTTTGGCTGCTAATTCTCCTGCCTGACCAAGAAGTTCATAGGCAACATGCATTGGTTCAGCATTATCGAGTTCTATATAAACCCAGATATCTTTATAGTCTTCGGAACCTTCGATTTCAACCTTGGTAACTTCACCCCTGGATATAGCTTCTACAGGGCATTCACTTACACAAGCACCACAGCTTATACAAGTATCTTGATTGATCTCAGCCTTGCCCTCAACCATAGTAATTGCGCCCACTGGGCACACTGCAACACAGGCCTCACAGCCTATACATTTATCTCTATCAACAGTAATTGCCATTATCCTTCACCTCAGCGCACAATTATTTTAGCTTGAACAAGCTTTTCGAACAAAAGATCAACTGCTTTCTGTGGATCTTCTTCATTAATAATCTCATTTTCAATTGTATGCACTGGTGGTGTAAAAATTTTGGCAACCTTAGTTGGTGAGCCATTCAGTCCAATCATTTTTTCATCAAGTGCAAGATCTGCTGCTGACCATACAGGTACAACAAATTTTTTAGCCTTCATTTTACCTTTGATGCTGGCAAAACGCGGCTCTTTTTCAGCTCTCGTTACAGTAACCAAAGCCGGCATTTCAACTGCAATCGTCTGACTGCTGCTTTCATTATCTCTATCGACTAAAAGCTTAGCTCCGTCAGCTACTATTTTCAGAGCGCCAGTCACCTGGGGAATATCAAGATGTTCAGCCATTTCCGGACCAACCTGAGCGGTATCTCCATCAATTGCTTGTTTGCCGCAAAGCACTAAATCAACTGCACCCACTTTTTTGACTGCAGCCGCTAATGCAAAGCTAGTTGCCAATGTGTCGGAGCCAGCCAAAGCCCTATCGCTAATCAGGGCAGCATCATCAGCTCCCATTGCGATTGCCTCTTTCAAAATTTCATCAGCCTGCGGTGGTCCCATGGAAATTACTGTAACAGTGGCACCAGTTGCATCTTTCAGTAGTAAAGCTGCTTCCAGAGCTTGCCTGTCAAACGGATTCATAATATTTGGTACGCCTGTACGCACCAAAGTATTAGTTACCGGATCAATTTTTACTTCAGCTGTATCCGGAACTTGCTTTACACAAACAACAATATTCATCAGAGAATCCTCCAAACCTCAGTATAATTCTTAACTTAAAATACAGTATAATTCTATCATTTGCAACAAACAAGTGCAAGCTAAAGGCTGATGATAAATAACTAAATGACCACACCTTTATCACCAAGCAAGCTTTTTAATTCCGTAACCAAACCCGGATTTTTGGCATCTACCCAGAATGACTGTTCCGCACGTATAATCTTTTTTGATCCAAGCAGATGGAGGTAAACAGGGCTATTGCCATGATAAGAAGCAAAAATCCTTCCTAAAGCCTTTTGCGTCTCGGGATTTTCCAAAGAAGCCGGAATAAATAGCTTTACGTCAGCTGGACCTGCATCAAGTTTAGTAACTTGTGAGGCCATCAGACGAGGTTCTTCCTCATCAAGCATCAGACGCCCTTCTACCAACACAATGCTTTCCGGGTAAATATTCTTGCTTGACATGGCAAAAGTTTTTGGAAAAGCCACGACTTCAATCTTGCCGGAGAAATCTTCCAAAGTAAACACTGCCATGCTATCTCCTGCTTTGGTAGTGCGTATCTTATTGGCTGCTATGATACCGCCTACTTTAACGTATTGGCCATCACGGTAACGGCCTTCGCCTAACGTTTGAATCTCAGCCAATTGTTTCAGATTCTTACGATATTTGTCCAAAGGATGCCCCGTTACATAGAAACCAATTATTTCTTTTTCCAGCGATAAAAGTTCTTCTTTGGGCATTTCCGCTATATCCGGCATTTTCAACTCATTAATCTTTTCAAATTCTTCTTCACCAAATAAACCGATCTGTCCGGACGCTTCGTCTCTTTGACGGCTGGCAGCCAGCTCCAGTGCCTGGTCCATAACAGCTAAGAGTTGTGAACGTCTTGCTCCAAAGCCATCCATAGCACCGCATTTGATAAGATATTCCACTACCCGTTTATTGAGTCCGTTGCTGTTCACTCTTTGGCAAAAATCTGTCAAAGATTCAAATGCGCCACCTTTTTTTCTGGCTTCCAAAATATTTTCAATTGCAGCATCGCCGACGCTCTTGATGCCGGCAAGGCCAAAACGTATTGAGTGGCCGTCAACAGAGAAACCGGCTCCGCTGACATTTACGTCTGGAGGCAAAACCTGAATGCCCATTTCGCGGCATGCATTGATATACCAGCTTACCTTTTCAGCATTAGTAAGATAGCTGTTTAAGGTTGCCGCCATGAATTCCACCGGGTAATGTGCCTTAAGATATGCTGTCTGATAAGCAACTAAAGCATAAGCCGCTGAATGTGATTTATTAAAACCATAACCAGCAAAATGCTGCAAGAGCGCAAAGACTTCTTCGGCTAACTCACGTTTAATGCCATGCTCTTTTTCAGCGCCTATAATAAAAGCTTCCTTCATGCTATCAAGCTCTTTGGCTTTCTTTTTGCCCATCGCACGACGCAGAATATCTGCCTGTCCTAGGCTAAAGCCTGCTAATACAGAGGTTATCTGCATAACCTGTTCCTGGTACAAAATTACACCGAACGTATCCTTAAGTACAGGTTCGAGTAATGGATGCAGCAATTTTGCTGTTTTCTTACCATGTCTGCCGGCAACAAAATCTTCAACCATGCCAGTGCCAAGAGGACCAGGACGGTACAAAGCTACGAGCGGTATCAAATCATCAAAACTTTCAGGGGCGAGATCACGCATCAGCTGTGTCATACCGGATGACTCCATCTGAAAAACTCCAACTGTATCTCCACGACAAAGCATGTCGCAGGTTGAAGCGTCAGCAAGATCAATATCTTCGATATCCAGATCAACGCCCTTACTTTCCTTGATTAGTCCAAGCGCATCATCAATAACCGTTAAGGTACGCAAGCCCAAAAGATCCATTTTGAGAAGGCCAAGGCCTTCAACTTTATCTTTATCATACTGTGTACTTACATACTCCTCATCAGCAGTTCTCTGCAAAGGTACAAAATCTGTCAGTGTTTTAGGAGCAATAACAACACCAGCCGCATGCGTAGAGGTATGCCGTGGTGAGCCTTCAACTTTCTGCGCCAAGTCCAATAGTCTTTCTATTTTGGGATCACTGTTGTAAAAATTTTGCAGATCCTTACTCCCGGCCAGCGCTTTTTCAAGCGTGATACCAAGCTCATTTGGAATCATTTTATTAACCTGATTAACAGTTGCTATCGGCATGCCCAACGCACGCCCGACATCCTTAACCGCTGCCTTAGCAGCCAAGGTTCCAAAGGTTATAATTTGCGCAACATGATCCGCACCATATTTATCGACAATATAGTCAACCACTTCTTTTCTTCTGTTATAACAAAGATCAACGTCTATATCAGGCATACTTACACGCTCTGGATTTAAAAAGCGTTCAAACAGTAAATCATAACGCAGTGGGTCGATACTGGTTATACCCAAAAGATATGCCACAATACTGCCGGCCGCAGATCCACGTCCCGGTCCAACAGGAATCTTTTTGGTTCTGCTGAAGTTGATAAAATCCCAAACAATCAGGAAATAGCCCGAATAGCCCATCTTGTCAATTACTTCCAGCTCAAAATCCAAACGTTTCATTACTGAGTCCGTAGGCTCAGGATATCTTGATGGCAAGCCTTGCATACACAGCTCACGCAAATATTCTGCTACTGTCTTGCCCTCAGGAATGGGGAATTCCGGCAACAATAAGTGACCAAACTCTAGTTCTACGTTGCAACGTTCGGCAATTTTCAGCGTATTACTTAACGCCTCAGGCACATCAGAAAACTTGACCATCATCTCCTGCTTACTTTTCAGGTAGAACTGGTCATTAGCAAATTTCATTCGCATGGGATCGTCAACGGAAGCCGCAGTTTGAATGCAAAGAAGAATATCCTGCCCTTCCGCATCTTGCCGCCTTACGTAATGCAAGTCATTGGTTGCTACCAAACCCAAGCCATACTTTTTGGCTAAGCGTTTGAGTTCAGCTTCAGCAGTAATTTCTTCCGGTATATCATGATTTTGTATTTCCAAAAAGAAATTGTCGCGCCCAAAAATTTCAACGTATTCCTGCAAACATTTTTCAGCTGTTTCCATTTCACCTCGAATAACATGCGAAGGAATTTCACCTGCTATACAAGCGCTCAGCCCTATAATACCCTTGCTGTATTTTCTTAAAACATCCTTATCAATCCTAGGTTTGTAGTAAAATCCTTCTAAATGAGCAATAGATACCAGTTTCATTAAATTCTGATATCCTTCATTATTTTCTGCCAGTAAAATTAAATGATATTGATTATCACGTTCCTTAATGCCTCTTTCGAAGTGAGAACCTGATGTTATATATACCTCACAGCCGATTATCGGCTTTATGCCCTGCTTCATAGCCTCCTGATAAAATTCAATCACGCCATACATAACGCCATGATCTGTTATCGCAAGAGCAGGCATGTTCAATTCTTTGGCGTAGCTGATGAGACTCTTTATATCAGAAGCGCCGTCTAAAAGGCTATATTTCGTATGGACATGCAAATGAATAAAAGGTGCATCATTAGCAATGTTTTCTTTCACAATTTCCATTAAACAGCTACCTCCATTAAAATATCCCGTAATTACTCTTTTGTCATATATTATATCAGTTATTATTCAAAAATTCCTGTTATATATAAAAAGCCGGATGCCAAAGGCATCCGGCTAAATCAACATTATACTTTAATCAAATCCAGGAACGAGTTTTTTTAACTTCTTCTTTATCAATACCGACAGTGCTTGGGGCGTAAATAATCAAATCGCCATTAACCTTCTCGACTTGTGCGCCGATAATATAGCTAACACCATTCAAATAATCAAATACTCGCGTGCGTACGGATTTATCTAAATCTCCATACGAAACCATTACCGTGCTTCCAGCCATCAAGGCATCGGCATAAGCTTGGACATCACTGAATTTTTGAGGATTTCTCACAACAATGTTTGCATGTTTTGAAGAAACAAGATACGGGCCACTAGCAGTTTCCTCTTCTGTATCCCAAAACAATTTTTTGGCATTTTTCAAATTCATAACAACGCCTCCATGCGGAATTTACAGCTACTGAAGTATATTGTTCTGCATAAAAAACTTATTTCCTGCTAAGCATTGAAAAATTATTTGTTTCTGCTGCGAGTTCTGCCACGTTCGACACGATCAAGTATCGACTTGCGCATACGAATGCTTTTCGGAGTGACTTCAACCAGCTCGTCATCGTTAATATGTTCTAACGCCTGTTCCAAAGAGAATAGTTTTGGTGGGATGAGTTTTATAGTATCATCCGAGCCACTTGCACGCATGTTGCTGACATGTTTCTTCTTACATGGATTAACATCCATGTCATCATCACGGCTGTTCTCACCAATGATCTGACCTTCATAAACTTGTTCCCCTGGTACAACGAACATTATGCCGCGTTCCTGAGCATTCGCAATGCCATAGCTGGTTGTTTCACCATTTTCGAAAGCAACAAGAGAACCCCTGGTACGTCCTGGAATGTCACCTTTGTAATCAGCATAGCCGGCAAATACGTGGTTCATAATACCATTACCCTTGGTATCAGTCAAAAATTGATTACGGAAACCAATAAGGCCGCGCGCCGGGATATTAAACTCCATACGCAAATAGCCAGCCATCTCGGTTATGTTGAGAAGCTCAGCCCTACGTAAACCAACGCCTTCCATAACAGCGCCCATGAAATCTTGTGGCACGTCAATTGTTAAAGCCTCCATTGGTTCTTGCAGTTTGCCATCTGCAGTCCTGTGCATAACAACTTCCGGCTTACCTACTTGCAATTCAAAACCTTCACGACGCATAGTTTCAATCAAAACAGACAAATGTAATTCACCACGACCAGCAACAACAAAGGAATCCGGAGAATCCGTTTCCTGCAATTTCATACTAACATTGGTTTTCATTTCTTTGAATAAACGATCGCGTAGGTGACGGCTTGTCACAAAGGTTCCTTCTCTACCGGCGAAAGGACTGTTGTTAATGGAAAATACCATTGACAAAGTCGGTTCATCAATATTTATTCCCTCAAGACGCTCCGGATTTTCGCTATCAGCAATAGTTTCACCTATGCTAGCATCAGGAAGTCCGATCAGTGCGACGATATCACCAGCACCAGCTTCTTGGACTTCTATTCTTTTCAAGCCTTGGTATGAATAAAGACGACCGATTTTGGCTTTGCGGTTGGATTCTTCATTCATCAAGGTAATTGTTTCGCCGTTGTGGATGGTACCACGAACGATACGACCAACAACAATACGACCTACATAATCATCGTAGTCCAGTGTATTTACCAGCATTTGCAAAGGTGCTTCCAAATCTACATTCGGTGCTGGTATCGTGTCTACAATAACCTTGAACAAAGGTTCCAAATTGTCGCTTTCTTCATCCATAGACAATTTAGCGATACCATTACGGGCAGAACATAAAACAACCGGGAACTCCAATTGCTCATCGTTAGCATTGAGTTCAATAAAGAGATCAAGAACTTCATCGATAACCTCGGTAACGCGTTGGTCAGGGCGATCGATTTTATTGATAACGACGATTGGTTTTAAGTGTTGTTCCAATGCTTTGCGCAGAACATATTTAGTTTGAGGCATAGGACCCTCGTAGGCATCTACCAATAACAAAACGCCATCAACCATACGAAGCACACGCTCAACCTCGCCACCAAAATCAGCATGGCCAGGGGTATCAAGGATGTTAATTTTAGTACCGTTGTGCATTACTGCAGTATTCTTGGCCAATATCGTTATACCGCGTTCACGTTCCTGGTCATTAGAGTCCATGACTCTTTCTTCAACGCGCTCATTAGCACGAAAAACTCCGCTTTGCTTAAGCATTGCATCAACCAAAGTCGTCTTGCCGTGGTCAACGTGAGCGATGATTGCAATATTACGTAAATCATTTCTTATCATAATAATTATTCTTCCTTCCTAATTCAACAAACAAAGAAAAGGATGCTTGTCAATAAGCATCCTTTCTCATGACTAGTTAATTATATTCTTTTTAGGCAAGTATGTCAATAAAGTTACGCTAATTAGCCATCTGCAGCTAATTATAATTTTAGTATTTTTTCTTCTTTAAAAATATCATCTTAGACATTCTTCAGCATTTCATCAACATATTTCTTTGCCTTTTCGAGTTTTTTCCTAATTTCTGATGTTTTGGAAGAATCTCTGGCTGTAATTTGTTCAATTCTTGTTTTATAAAGGGCAATATCACGTTCGAATTTACGCAGTGCTTCATGCAATTCCTGCCCTTCCGGTAATTCTGCCGGAATAAGATGGGAGGTCTCCATGCGCCACTCAGTGCCATCTATCACAACGCTGTCACCATACTGAGGTATTGCGGTCGCGGTCCCTAAGTTGCGCTGTAATTCTTCTGCAAAGGTAAAAGCTGCGTCATGTTCACCATGCACAACGAAAAAGGCTTTCGGACGTTTTTCCATGGCCCTGAACCACTCCATCATCTGTTCCTTATCAGCGTGTGCTGAAAAACCTTCCATATATTGTATTTTGGCTTTAACAACAATTTCTTCGCCCATTATCCTAACGCGTTTTGCGCCATCAATTAAGAGCCGACCCAGACTTCCTTCCGCCTGAAATCCGGCAAAAAGCACTGTGCTATCAGCGCGCCATAAATTATGTTTTAAATGATGGAGGACTCTTCCTGCATCAGCCATACCACTTGCAGAGATAATTATCATTGGGCTCGGCATAAAATTGAGCGCTCTTGATTCATCAACTGATTGCGTAAAGCGTATTTGCGGCAAAGACAACAGAT
>CAZCMY010000006.1:27703-31838 GCA_964500055.1 uncultured Acidaminococcales bacterium
GCTCTTGATTCATCAACTGATTGCGTAAAGCGTATTTGCGGCAAAGACAACAGATTACCCTCTTTGTTGTAAATTGTCTGGGCTTCATCGTCATATTCATCCGGATTCATCAGAGTTAGTTGCGTTGCCTTAGTCGCCATAGGGCTGTCAATCACAATCGGTATTTCAGGTATTCTCTTTGCTTCCATTAATTTCTTCAAGTAATATAACATTATTTGCGTACGTCCGACAGCAAATGCCGGTATGATGAGATTGCCTCCGCGCGCTACAGCTTCCACTACAATTTTTCTTAATTCCTCTTCTCTGTCATAGACAGGATGCACGCGATTACCATAAGTTGATTCTGTAATAATAAAGTCCGCCTGCGGCACTCTGCTGGGATCCTTTATTATTGGCTGTCCAGGCTGGCCAACGTCGCCAGAAAATACGATCTTTGTTTCTTTTCCATTCTCAGTAATACAAAATTCAATAAATGCAGACCCTAGAATATGCCCTGCGTTCCTGAATTTAAAACCTATGCCATCATAAAGTTCGATTTTTTCGTTATAAGTATGTGGTTCAAAGTGCTTAAGTGCCGTCTCAGCCTCATCAACTGTATACAATGGCTTTACTTCAGGTTTACCGGCACGCATACCCTTACGGTTAGCTCTTTCTGCCTCAGATTCCTGAATATGTGCACTATCCGGCAGAAGAATTTCACATAATTCTTCTGTTACACGGGTGGAATGAATTCGTCCCTTAAAACCTTGCTTTACTAATTTTGGGAGCAAACCACTGTGGTCGATATGAGCGTGAGTTAAAACGACAGCGTCAATGAGTCTAGGATCAAATGCAAATTCTCTTTCATTAAATGTTTTAATAAGTTTAGAGCCTTGGTACATACCACAGTCAATTAAAATTCTTTTGTAGTTAGCTTCAAGCAGGTAACAAGAGCCTGTGACCATTCTGGCGGCTCCCAAGAACGTTATTTTCATTTTCGAATCCCTCCCTATATGCTCATTAAACTAAATATAAGAGAATATTCAACAACGACAAAGCATTTCCCTGCAAAGATAATTATTGGCTGTTTATAAATCCAATATTTCTAATCATAGTAATAAATCTTTTACCTAAAAAAAAGAAAAAACCATGATATTTCTATCATGGCAAAAATCTATCATTCCCCTAATATCCTGACTTCAGGTTCTAAATGGACACCTGCATATTCATAAACACGTTTTTGTACATTGCTAATAAGCTCCAAAACATCAGCAGCAGTAGCGCTACCGATATTAACAACAAAACCGGCATGTTTGGTAGAAACTTGCGCTCCTCCTACAGTATAACCCTTGAGTCCTGCTTCCTCTATCAAAGTCCCTGCAAAATGACCGGGGGGCCGTCTGAACATACTTCCTGCGTTAGGTATATCGAGCGGTTGCTTAGTGGTTCTTCTGTTTGTAAAGTCTGCCATTTTGGCACGTATTTCCTCAATATTACCTTTAGCAAGCTGCATTTCAACACTAATAACAATCGCGCCGTTATCTTGTATTGAACTATGTCGATAACAAAAACCCAGTTCTTCCTTGTTTAAAGCCTTAATTTCACCATCAACCGTCAGAACAGTCACCTTGGTTACCACTTTTGACATCTCGCCGTCATAAGCACCGGCATTCATAAAAACAGCACCGCCTATACTGCCGGGAATACCAACAGCAAACTCAATTCCTGTAAGCGAACAAGCCGCTGCTTTATTAGCAACAGCCGCCAATGAAACTCCCGCTTCCGCTATAATTTTATCGTCTTGGCATACAACTTCCTTAATTGTATTGCCCAGCTTCACAACTAAGCCACGGATCCCTTTGTCTTTTACCAGAAGGTTAGAGCCATTACCGATGACCGTCAATGGTATTCTTTCCAGTCTGGCCTTGGCAACTACCTCTTCCAACTGATGAACATCAGCCGGCAAAACCAATAAATCAGCAGGCCCACCTATCCGAAATGAAGTATGGGCCTGCATCGGTTCATTTTCCCGGAAATTATCGGGCATCTTTTCTTTTAACCAAGCTTTGAATTCGTTCAGCGTCATTTTACTCCCCGACAACTTCTTTGACAACATCGCCAATAGTTTTGGAGATATCATTGATCATGAGTTGAAAACGAATATATGCCTGTACATAGTCGTTTGCCACGCTGTTTAAAGTAAGTACTTCATATAACTTTTGTACTTTTTCCATTTTTTCCTTATCAGGGCTCTTGCCGGAGAACTGCTCTATTTCCAACTCTTGTTTTTGTTTCATAAAATCTTTAACCATAGATTCTGCCGAAGAATCTGCTGACAGTTTCTTTTTCGCTTCTGAAAGTCTTTTATATTCCTGACTTTCGCGCATTGCTCTGCCTAATTCATTAGCTGCATCATATACGTTCATTGTCTAATCACCTCAAAGAATTATTTCTATCACGGCTCATTTTAGCATATTTCTGCTGGTTTATAAAGAGCCTGCCTTTCAAGGCAAAGCACTAAAAGGAATATCTAATAATTGGTAAGAAGTTTTGCTGTCAAAATCAAAATGCCACCACTCCATATCTGAGCAGTTAAAGCCTTCGATTGACAGTATCTGCTGCAAAAGATCGCGTTCCCATCTTTCCAGTGACGTGCCACCTACAAAAGCACCATACTGCCTCGGCGATGGCTCATCAAAATCACTGATCATTTGTATCACTTCACCTGTTTTAAGGTCATAAAGACTCAAATCTACTGCATTACCTGTATTATGCGGTGAGCCTTTTTCCGGAGCAGGCAATAATGATTTTTGCTCCTTTGGCAAGGCTTCATATGCTAATTTAGATACTTTCCAAGGCCTGTAAGCATCCCAAATAACTAAACCAAAACCATAATCAGACAACCTATTAGCAACGCGTTCAAGGGCCTCGGCAGCATTTCTATTTAAATATGCCTTAGAGCCTTCATACAGTGGAGCAGAAAAGCAATTGTTAGCTGTGGCATAGCGCAAGTCAAACTTCAAACCGGGAATTGCTGCCAGATTAACTAATTCGGCAACATTAGGTGCATTTTGTACAGGCATGGTTGCATTTTTAACGTCTTGCCGCAATGCGTCCAGTGATTTTGTCGTTTTGATTTTAAAATAATCGCCCTTCTCAGGTCCGAAAAATACCCTGGTATAGCGATTACCGCCTATAATGCAGCTAATGCCATGACCATCTTTATCTCGCTCAAACTTAACGCCGGCCTCCGTATTCGTCAAAGACCCCGTTTCAGAAATTTGGTAAGCATCATAATGTTCTTTAACCAGCGTAAAAACATTGCTTTTTTGATAATCTTTATCGTCAGGCAGATATCTATAAACAACATTTAACATGCCATTCTTTTCTCGCACCAGAAATTGCTCGCCGTTGCCGGCATAAAGGCCAAGCAAATACTTTTCATCAAGCTGGCAATCTTTAGGCTGTACTCCATTGGCAACGGCCATAGAAGGCATCTGAAATAATAAAGCGCACATTAAACTTAAAAATAACCTAAATATCAATAATTACGCCTCCTAAATTCAACTGGAAGAAGCCCACCCCATACTATATCACGATATTTGTCGGGGAAGGTGTCACCCTCTGTATTAAAGAAAAGCATAACAGAGTCCTTGTTTATCTTCAGATCTGTCTTAAGGTTGTGGTACTTATCCAAAAGGCCTATAACGCCGCCGCCGATAGCGCCCGACTCACCAGCTATTATTTTTTCATCGTCGCCTAATGGGTTGCCCCAAAGCCGCATTCCAAGCGCTGAGACTTCATCTCTGCAGCTCAGACAAAATCTGGAATAATTCTTTATGATATCCCAAGCCAGTGGATTTATCTCACCACATGCAAGGCCGGCCATAATTGTATTAAGCTCACCCCCAACCGCTACCATCTTTCCTTGTTCAAAAGAACGGAAGAAACAGTTAGCAGCAGAGGCTTCCAAAATAGTAAAAACAGGCTCATCGGCATAACCATATGAAGCAACAACTGCCTGCGCAGCACCAGCCATAGAGCCAACACCGGCCTGAGCAAAGACATGCGTCGGCGGTTCCGGCAACGCTTCTAATGCTTCACTTATCATTGTTGTATATCCCTGCATTATCCAAAGAGGTATTTCTTCATAACC
>CAZCMY010000007.1:0-3190 GCA_964500055.1 uncultured Acidaminococcales bacterium
CGGCTTATAAACAATATCTTCGTTCTTTACTTCTTCTATGCGGATGCTGATGAAATCGGCCTTACCTCTTTGGTGTGTCCGCGCTCTGTCCAGCATGCTTAATACAGTTTTCTCCAAGCCGGGCTCACTTAAAATGCGCTCAGCACCAGAAATATGCCGTCCTCCCTTTTCGTGGGCACCACCTTGGGCGGCACGCATCTTTACACTGAAAAGCATTTCCTCTTCCCCCTTTTTACATCTGCGGTTTTGTTAATGGTCTTGCCAAATCTTTTAGCATTGTCTTGTCGTCTTCCGGTCTACGACCGCCGGTTGTCAGATAACCGCCAACCATAATGCCATTCATGCCGCCGTTTAAAGCCAGAGCCTGCAAATCGCGCAGGTTTACTTCACGGCCGCCGGCAGTGCGAATAAGTGCCTTGGGCAGAATGAAACGGAACACCGCAAAGGCACGTAAAATTTCCAGCGGGGTCATACTTTTATTATTTTCAAAAGGAGTTCCCTCAATCTGATTTAATAAATTGAGTGGAATCGAATCTATGTTAAGACGTTTCAGCTCAAAAGCCATTTCCACGCGTTGCTCAGGTGTTTCGTTCAATCCTAAAATACCGCCGGAGCATACACGGATACCGGCATCTTTGGCAGCTTGAATGGTTGACATTTTGTCCTCATAGGAATGTGTGCTGCAAATATCCGGGAAATGACTGGGAGCGGTCTCAATATTGGCATGATAACGGGTAACGCCAACTTCTTTGAGCTTGTTTGCCTGCTCTAGAGTCAAGATTCCTAAAGAAGTGCAAATCTCGATACCAACTTCTTTTTTTATTCTGGTGAGAGCCTGCAAAATGTTTTCGAAATCATCAGCTTTGCTCTGACCACGACCGCTGGTAACAATAGAAAAACGTACCGCTCCTGCCGCTTTAGCTTTTTTTGCTGCTTCCACTAGCTCTTCTACTGACAAAAGGGGATACTCCGTAACACCTGTATGATAATGTGCGGATTGAGCACAAAATTTGCAATTTTCCGGGCAGCGTCCGCTTCTTGCATTAACAATAGCGCAGACATCAACTTCATCACCGTTAAACCTCTGTCTGATCCTGTCAGCCATAGCTAAAAGCAGCATTGTGTCCTGATCTGGCACGTTTATCAGCTCAACAGCTTCCTCCCTGGAAATTTCTCCGCCTTTCAGAACTTTCTCAGCATACTCTATTATCATTCCAAGCGCCTCCGTAAACCTTTTATTTATTTTAGTTAACGTTTAGATTATAGCACTGCCTTTTATCATCGTCAACCAATATAATTTCTTTGGTTAACGATGTGAAAAAATAATAACCGCAGCTGATGCTGCGGTTATTTAAACCTTTAAATATTATCTTTTTTTAGTCTTCAACTACGATTTGCTTTGCCAAAACAGTTTCAATGGCTAAGGCTACGCCATCCACGTTATTAGCAGCAGTTACCATTTTTGCCACATTTCTGATACGATCGTTGGCATTAGCAACAGCAACGCCCAAACCTGCACTGGAAATCATTTCGAAATCATTGTTTGAATCGCCAATACACATAGTATCACGCAAATCAATGCCATTTTGTTCGGCTAATGCCTTAACAGCGTTCCACTTGCTTACTTCAGGATTAATTACTTCCAGAAAATCATTGAAAGAATTCGTCATCATGATTTTATTGCCAAATTCTTCCGTCAATTCTTGTTTGATTTCTGCATTCCTGCCCGGGGCAGTCATTAAAAGCAATTTGTGCGGTGCTTTAGCCAGTTTGTAAAAGCGCTCTCCCAGAGCTACAAATTCTACACCGGCAAAACTTGCATACATTTGGGCAAAATCACTTGTCTCTTTTACTAATAATGTATCATCAACGTAGGCCTGAACATAATAGTTTTTCTGTCTGCAGTAATCAAGCACCGATAGAGAAGTTTCATAATCCAGCGGTGAATCATACAAAACCTCTTTGGACAGGGAGCCTTTGACATAAGCACCATTATAGGCAATCAGCGGCACATCCAGCCCCAGTTTTTCAGCATAAGGTTCAATCGAACAATACATCCTACCAGTCGCAATGGTGAATATCACCCCGGCATCAACAGCTTTGCGAATCGCTGCCGCATTACGTTCGGAAATTTTTCCCTCATCATTCAGTAGTGTGCCATCCATATCACTGGCAATTAACTTAATTCCCACTATTTTACCTCTCTTTTTTACCTATCTTCTATCAATAAACCAATTATCGCTGCTGCCAGACAAATTTGCAAAATAACGAGCGTCGCGCCGGCAATATCGGAAATAATATAACCCGGCAGAAGCTTGATTGTCAAATAGGTTATTACTGCAGTGCAAAATGTCGCGAAAACAACACGTATGGTCTTTCTTGCAAATATTTTTTTACTGGCAGTATGTAGTAAAGCAGCCGCAAGCGCAATGATGCTGCTGCCCAAAATTTGACCGCCTAAAGTAACAATGTGAAGTGAACTCGTTGCATCAAATAAAAAGAAATAGAACAAGCCCAGGGCAACAACCCTCAATAAAAATCCGCACATGATGTCCTCCACCTATTATTACAGAAGGAAGGATGCTCCGCAAGCGAAACATCCTTCCTCAGAATTATGCCTTTTCAAATTGATCCTTACTAACACCACAAACCGGGCAAACCCAGTCATCAGGCAAATCTTCAAATTTTGTGCCTGGTGCAATACCGCTGTCAGGATCACCAACCGCTTCGTCATACACATAACCACAAACAATACAAGTCCATTTCTCCATAAGGTCAACTCCTTTTAAAGAACTTCGTGGTTATTATAACATAATGCATATGCATTCGCAATTAATTATCATTACAAAATAGTTTCTCTTTTTGCCTCTAAGTCCATGCGAAAGAAATCATAAATCTTTTGGGCACTCGCTTTATTCATACCTGCTACGCCTGCCAAATCTTCCGTTTCAGCTGTCTTGATTGCTTCGAGCGAGCCAAAATGTTTCCACAAAGCTTCTCTTCGCTTAGGCCCAATACCCTCGATATGATCAAGAATGGAGACAAGATTCCTCTTGCCGCGCAACTTGCGGTGATAGGTTATCGCAAAGCGATGTGCTTCGTCCCTGATACGCTGAATAAGTTTTAAGGCATCAGAATCCTTGGAAAGCATAATACTTTCATGCGCGCCTTCTACAAATATTTCTTCTTC
>CAZCMY010000007.1:3290-29209 GCA_964500055.1 uncultured Acidaminococcales bacterium
GTCTCACTGCCCTGCGTATGCGAAATATCGAAGCAGTCCATTCTTTCCAAAGTTTGTGGTAAATGTAAGGCAAGGCGAAGATCTTCAGCCGCCTGTTCTTCACTTTTCAAGGAAATCTGACCTTTGCGGAGCCTTTCTGCTAAATTCTTTGCAGCATTTTCCGCAACCATCTTTAATAGTTCGTATTTCATGCCTTTCTGTGGTTTCAGCAGCTCAACTTTTCTTTTGGCTTTTTCTGATAACCATTCAGTCAAAATATCCAGTTCTTCCTTTTCCGGCAAAACCGGCAGAAGAATTTCTCGCGGAATAAAGGTTGCATCAAGATAATACTGTTTTAGAAAAGCCGTTATTATTTCTTCCTCAGTTTCATTATTTTCAGCATTGAGGAAATAGCTGTCCCTGCCTACCAACTTGCCGCTGCGCACAAAGAAAATTTGCAGGCAGATGCCTGTATCATCACTGGCAAGAGCAATTGCGTCCTGGTCGCCACCGCCCGTAACAGCTTTTTGTTGTTCATTAAGCCTGTCCACTGCATGAAGTTGGTCACGCAATCTGGCAGCTTCCTCAAAATTATAATCTTCAGCAGCTTCCTTCATACGCTGTTTGAGGTCCTTTGCCACATCATTGGTGCGACCTTCCACTAACATAAGGACAGCTTTAATCATTTTTCCGTAATCTTCAGGACTGATATAGCCTGCACAGGGAGCCAGACAACGTTTTATATGATATTGCAGACATGGCCTGTCCGGATTCATTTTGCGGCAATTTCTCAGGGGAAACATTTCTCTGATCAATTTCACTGTGGCATGCAAAGCTCCTGCATCCGCATAAGGGCCGTAATACTTGGCGCCATCACGCAAAACTCTTCTGGTGACATAAATCCGCGGATACTGTTCCTGAACAGTAACTTTCAGATAGGGGTAGCTTTTATCATCCTTGAGACTTATATTGTAGCGTGGGCGATGCTCCTTAATAAGATTACATTCGAGGATCAGCGCCTCCAGCTCATTATTAGTAACAATGGTTTCAAAATCATCAATTTTAGCAACCATGGCCTTTACTTTTGGTGTATGCGCTGCCAGATTTCTGAAATAACTGCGTACCCTGTTCTTCAAAACGACAGCCTTACCTACATAGATGATTTTACCTTTATCATCACGCATAAGATATACGCCAGGTTTGTCAGGTAAAACTGCTAATGCCTGAGAAATTTTCTCATTCATTCTGTCCACCCATTCTTAGCGGCTGCATCCAGAACCTGCTTGATATACACTGCCGTATAAGACTTCTTGCTTTTTGCCACTTCTTCCGGTGTGCCGGCAGCAACAAGCGTTCCGCCTTTATCGCCGCCTTCAGGTCCAAGATCTATGATGTAATCAGCAGTCTTAATTACATCAAGATTATGCTCAATAACAACAACCGTGTCACCAGCCTCCACCAAACGCTGCAAAACCTCCAACAGCTTGTGCACATCAGCAGTATGCAGACCTGTAGTCGGCTCATCCAGGATATAGATAGTTTTGCCGGTACTGCGGCGTGAAAGTTCCGTTGCCAATTTAACACGCTGTGCCTCGCCGCCGGAAAGTGTAGTAGCAGCCTGGCCCAGTCTTATATAACCTAAGCCGACATCCTCAAGCACTTCCATTTTGCGATGAATACGCGGCAAATTTTTAAAAAACTCACAGGCCTCTGAAACAGTCATATCCAGAACTTGAGCAATATTTTTTCCTTTGTAATGCACTTCCAATGTTTCTCTATTATACCGGGAGCCGCTACAAACCTCACAGGGCACATAAACATCCGGTAAAAAGTGCATCTCTATTTTATTCATGCCATCGCCACGGCAGGATTCACATCTGCCGCCCTTAACATTAAAGCTGAAGCGACCTGGCTTATAGCCTCGCATTTTTGCTTCGTTACTGTTACTGAACAATTCACGAATAAAGTCAAAAACACCGGTATACGTAGCAGGATTTGACCTTGGTGTGCGCCCTATCGGCGACTGGTCAATATTAATTACCTTATCGACATTCTCCAAGCCAAGGATCGCCTCATGCTCAGCTGCATGAAGGCGAGCGCCGTGCAGTTTAGCAGCAAGCGCATTATAAAGTATATCATTAACCAAAGTGCTTTTGCCGGAGCCGGAAACACCGGTGACAACGGTCAAAACACCAAGCGGGAAAGCAACATCAATGTTTTTCAGATTATTAGCACGCGCGCCTTTGACCGTCAGGTAATTGCCGTTGCCCTGGCGACGTTCTTTAGGCACAGGAACAAATTTTCTGCCGCTCAGATACTGTCCCGTAATAGATTTGGCATTTTTCTTAATTTCTTCTACTGTTCCCTGAGCAACGACATGACCGCCATTTTCGCCGGCACCGGGTCCAATGTCAATAATCTGGTCAGCCGCATACATTGTTTCTTCATCATGTTCGACAACCAACAAAGTATTGCCCAAATCCCGCAAGTGCTTCAGGGTTTCCAGAAGTTTACCATTGTCACGCTGGTGCAAACCAATACTAGGTTCATCAAGTATATAGAGAACGCCAACCAAGCCCGAACCAATCTGTGTCGCCAGCCTTATACGCTGTGCCTCACCACCGGATAAGCTGCCGGAAGCGCGGTCAAGGGTCAGATAGTCGAGGCCAACATCATTAAGAAAATGCAGTCTGGCCAGAATTTCCTTTAAAATCTGGCGCGCAATAATTTGCTGTCTCTCCGTCAATTCCAGCGAATCGAAAAATTTTATACAGTCCCTGACGGTCAATGATGTTACATCGCAGATATTGTTGCCGCCGATAAGAACTGCCAACGCCTCAGGTTTTAACCTTTTGCCGTGGCATTCAGGACAAGGTGTGCTGGCCATGAAGCTTTCAATGTCAAGACGCATACTCTCTGACATAGCCTCTCTGTGACGTCTTTCCAGCAAAGGAATGATCCCTTCAAAGGCTGTTTCATGATGCCTTATTTCACCTTGTAAATTTTCATAAAGAAAAGCAAATTTTACACCATCACTGCCATAAAGAAGTATCTGCTGCAAGTTCTTCGGTAATTCATTCCAGGTAGCGTCTAAGGTAAAATTATATTTCTCTAATACTGCAGCAACTTGTTTCATAAAATAGGAGTTGACGTTATTGCTGACTGCCGCTATTACTCCTTGAGCGAAAGTTTTGCTGCCATCAGGAATAACAAGCCGCAAATCAATTTCCAGCTTCATCCCCAGACCAGTGCAAACCGGGCATGCGCCATAAGGATTGTTAAAAGAAAACAGCCTCGGTTCAATTTCCGGCAAATTGATATCACAATCGCTGCAGGCAAAATGCTCGCTGAACATTAAAGTACTGCCGCCGATAACCTCGATTTCGACAAGACCTTCGGCTAACCCTAAAGCGGTTTCCACAGAATCTGCCAGTCTTTGTGTGATACTTTTTCTGACAGCTAAGCGGTCAATAACAACAGCGATATCATGTTTTTTCTTTTTATCCAGTACAATTTCTTCGTCAAGAGTCCTTACTTCACCATCTACGCGCACGCGAACATAGCCGGCTTTTCTCATGTTTTCCAGCATTTTTTGGTGCTCGCCCTTACGCCCTCTGACCAGTGGTGCAAGAACCATGAACTTGGTTCCTTCCTCCATTGCCAGTACCTTATCAACGATTTGTTCAACAGTTTGTCTCTCAATCACCTTGCCGCATTTCGGGCAATGTGGTACGCCTGCGCGCGCAAAAAGCAAGCGCAGGTAATCATATATTTCAGTAACAGTACCGACGGTGGAGCGCGGATTATGGCTTGTTGTTTTCTGATCAATAGAAATTGCCGGGGATAACCCTTCTATATAATCAACGTCAGGTTTATCCATCTGTCCAAGGAACTGCCTGGCATAAGCTGACAGTGATTCTACATAGCGGCGCTGCCCCTCAGCATAAATTGTATCAAAAGCTAATGAGGATTTACCTGAACCGGAGAGTCCTGTTATTACTACTAACTCGTCACGGGGTATTTCTACTGTAATATTTTTTAGGTTATGTTGGCGTGCGCCTTTGACTATTAATTTTTCTTTCATCTATTTTCTCCTGTTGCTTTTAGGCAATAATTTCTGGCCAAGCTCACCTTTAACAATGATCAGGCGGTCCCTATATTCTGCGGCTCTTTCAAAATCTAATTCTTTAGCTGCTACAGCCATATTTTTCTCCAGCTCTTTGGCCAGTTTGCTAAGTTCCTTCTCTGATTGTTTTTTAATTTCCTTGACAGAATAATTAATACTGGTATTTTCTTCACTGACTTTCGTCAGCTTGATCAGCTCACGCACTTGTTTTTGGATAGTCTGTGGTACAATACCATGTTTTAAATTGTGAGCTTCCTGTTTGGCACGGCGTCTGTCTGTCTCATCAATGGCTCTTTGCATCGAATCAGTTATCCGGTCAGCATACATAATGACACGTCCATTAACATTTCGCGCTGCACGGCCAATTGTCTGGATCATTGCCGTATCAGAACGCAAAAATCCTTCTTTGTCTGCGTCCAGAATAGCAATCAGGGAAACCTCCGGTAAATCAAGGCCCTCACGTAAAAGGTTAATGCCGACCAAAACATCAAATTCACCAGCGCGTAAAGCATGAATTATCTCAGCGCGCTCAATCGTAGCTATTTCCGAATGCAGATAGCGAACTTTTACGCCAGCCTTCTTCAGGTATTCTGTCAGATCTTCAGACATCCGCTTAGTCAGCGTAGTGACCAAAACTCTCTCACCGGCAGCAGCTACCTTATTGATTTCCCCAAGCAAATCGTCAATTTGCCCTTTAATTGGTCTAATTTCTATCATCGGATCAAGCAAACCTGTAGGTCTGATAATCTGTTCTACAATACTGTCCGCTTCTTCAAGCTCATATTTTCCTGGCGTAGCCGAAACATAAATTGCCTGATCACGCTGCTCTTGAAATTCATCAAAAGTCAGTGGTCTGTTATCGAAAGCAGAAGGAAGCCGGAAACCATGTTCAACAAGCATGGCTTTACGGGAACGGTCACCGGCATACATTGCCCTGATTTGAGGTAAAGTTACATGTGATTCATCAATTACTAAAAGAAAGTCTTCCGGGAAGTAGTTGACCAGCGTAAAAGCCGGTTCCCCCGCTTTACGTTTGGCTAAATGTCGCGAGTAGTTCTCTATGCCGGAGCAATAACCCATTTCATTCATCATTTCCAGGTCATAATTCGTCCGCTGCTCCAAACGCTGCGCTTCTAAGAGCTTATTCTGTGCTTTTAATTCCTCGAGTCTTTCTGCCAGCTCCTGCCTGATATCCTCCATTGCCCTTACAAGATTATCCCTGGAAGTAACATAATGGGAAGCCGGGAAAATGGCAGCATGGGTTCGCCTTGCTAAAATCTCGCCAGTCAGCAAGTCTACTTCCAGCAAGTTTTCAACTTCATCGTCAAACATTTCGATACGAATCGCTTTTTCATTAAACCCTGCCGGTATGACCTCGATTACGTCACCTCTTACGCGGAAAGTGCCGCGTTGGAACGCAATGTCATTGCGGCTGTATTGTATTTCGACAAGTTTCTTCAGAATAACCTGACGATCTATTTGCTGTCCCACCCGCAATGAAAGCACCATATCATAATAATCCTGTGGCGCACCTAAGCCATAAATACAGGAAACGCTGGCAACAACAATCACGTCACGTCTTTCAAAAAGTGCACTGGTTGCGGAATGGCGAAGTTTATCTATTTCGTCATTAATAGAAGCATCCTTCTCAATATACGTATCTGTCTGCGGAATATAAGCCTCCGGCTGGTAATAATCATAGTAGGAAACAAAATATTCTACCGCGTTCTCTGGGAAAAAAGCTTTGAATTCGCTTGCCAATTGAGCGGCTAATGTCTTGTTGTGAGCAATAACCAATGTCGGTTTTCTCACTTTATTTATGACTTGGGCAATAGTATAAGTTTTACCAGTGCCAGTTGCTCCGATAAGAACTTGTGTTCTTGCTCCATTTTCGATACCACTTGTAAGCTTTGCAATGGCCTCCGGCTGGTCGCCTGCCGGTTCAAAGGGTGCTTTAATGTTAAATTCCATTTTCTACTCCGTAATAATAAAGTTTCTCAATTGAGATTAATTATAGCATTTTTTCTTTCTATTTCATAGAATTGTGGTGATATTTAAAGGGCGTCCGCTATTAAATGCGGACGCCCTTAAATTATTTTTTTGCCAATTCTTTTTCCAAATAACTAATTGCTTCATTCAACTGATTTTCGCCATTTTCACTAGTTGGTTCAACTAAAACATCCGGTTCTATACCGGTACCGTTGATAGAACGACCGCTAGGTGTATAATAGCGGGCTATTGTTAATTTCATGCCCGTGCTTTCGTCAAGATTGCTAACTGCCTGAACTGACCCCTTGCCAAAAGTTTTAGTCCCAAAAAGTTTTCCAGCCTTCGTATCCTGCAAAGCACCTGCTACAATTTCCGCAGCGCTTGCTGATCCCTGGTTAACAATTACTGCCACAGGATATTTTGTCTTTTCAAGGTTGGAATATTCGGTAACGCTTTTACCGCTTCTTTCCGTCACAGAAACGATTGGCCCTTTAGGTACCATCAGTTCCGCTACTTTGACGCTTTCACCAAGAAGCCCCCCTGGATTATCTCTTAAATCAAGCACTAAGCCTTCCATACCTTGGCCTTCAAGCTCGTGGAACTTTTTAATAAAATCTGATCCGGTATTTTCATTAAACATCCCTATACGGATATAGCCTATTTTATTATTTTTCATTTCGCCGGCAACGGTTTCGAGTTTGATGTCCGACCTGATTACTCGTACTGTCTTTACTTCACCGGCAACAGTTTTTAGCTCAATTTCGACAGTGGTTCCTTCTTTACCGCGAATTTGCGCAACCACGTCTTCCAAGGTCTGTCCGGCAGTCTTTTTGCCATCAATGGCGGTTATCTTATCGCCACTTTTTATACCTGCTCTGTCCCCTGGCGTTCCTTTAAGCGGTGCAATCACAACAAAATTATTGTCCTTCATGCCGATGACAACACCAATGCCGCCAAAATGTCCTTCAGTGCTCGTGACTAGTGATTTGAAGCTCTCCTCATCAAGATAGACAGAATAAGGGTCGCCCAAAGCATTCACCATACCTTTAATAGCTCCTTCATACAGCTTGTTGTAATCAACGGATTCGATAAAGCTGCTGCGAACTATAGAAAGCGCTCTCATAAATTTAAAGGTACCAGGTAAGCTGCCCGTTACAGACTGCAGCCCATAAAGAAGTGCGCCAATAACAAGGCCGCAGGAGCAAATACAAGCGATTAAAACTGTAACGATACTAAATCTTTTCTTTAACATGCTCAGGCTCCCCCATTTTTACGGTAAGTAATTCATTGGATCTGTTACTTCACCATGAATACGCACTTCAAAATGACAATGCGGTCCTGTAGAATAACCGGTGCTGCCTGCATAAGCAATCGTCTGGCCTTTTGCCACTTGCTGGCCATTATAGACAGCAAGGCTGGAGTTGTGTCCATACAAAGTAACCAAGCCACCGCCATGATCAATCATAACCGCGTTACCATAGCCGCCCATCCAGTCAGCATAGATTACCGTGCCGGAATTAGCAGCAACCACCGGATCACCATAATCGGCTGCAATATCTAGTCCGGAATGGAATTTCTGCGTACCAAAAATCGGATGTGTTCGCCAGCCAAAAGGAGAAGTAATTTCGCCATATATAGGCCAGACAAAGGCGCCTGATCCCCTGCTCGCAGACGAGATAGTACCGCCGCTTTCCAGATTGCGAATCATGTCGGCGATGCGCTGCGAAGTTGCCATCAATTCATTGTATTCCTCATCCAGACGACTCTGCTCCGCTACTGCATCATTATAGGCTGATTCACGTTCCATTGTTTTTTGAGCAACCAATTGCTGCTTGGATGATACTTCACTATGGACAGTCTTAACTCTGGCCATATTACTTGCCAAAACTTCCTGAGCTGCTTCCAGCTCTGCTTTTTTCTTTTTCAAGTCGGCAAGCAAGGAAACATCATTGGCAATGATTTTTTTCAACAAATACATACGCGAAGAAAAATCCGAAAAATCTTTTGCACCTAACAAAACGTCAAGATAATTAATCTGTCCGTTAATGTAAATATCTTTCAAACGTCCTCGATAAACAGCAACACGTTTATCAACCTGCTCTTTTTTTCTATCCAAAGCCACAGTATTGTTTGAAATCTTATCTTCCAGATCTTCGCGTTCTTCTTCAACCGTAGCAAGCTCGTGCTGCGCTTCGCTGAGCTGTGACTGCGCCTCAAGAAGTTTGTCTGTTGCCGAAGCAACAACCTGCTTGGCATTTTCACGTTCCACATCTTTGTTATAAAGCTGCTGTTGAATACTTTCCAATTCAGCTTGTTTATCTTCTATTGATGCTGCACCAACAGGCGCAACCAGATTAAGAAAAAATGTTGCGGCCAAAAACACAGCTATTATATCTTTCTTCAACATAGATGCCTCCGACATTAAACTTTCAAAAATTTACGCAGAGATATGCTGCTGCCTGCAGCCCCGATGGCCGTACCAATAACTATCAGTGTTATATCTATATACAGCAATAACGGCCAGGTAGGAAGAAGCGGGAAAAAAGCAAGAGTTGCGTGCACACTGTTTAAGATAGCACCATATACCTGATTAATAATAAGCGTAGCAACTAATGCTCCTGTAAAGCCCAGGAACATGCCTTCCAACAAAAACGGCCAACGAATGAACCAGTCAGTAGCACCAACATATTTCATTATTGTTACTTCCCTGCGGCGGGCAAAAACGGTAATACGTATCGTGTTAACAATAATAAAGAGAGTAGCCATAGCTAACAGTAGAACAAGCAATATACCGCCAAGTCTCATTATCTTTGTCAGTCTGAAGATATTTTCGACAACTTCCTGTCCAAATTTAGCAGTCTCAACACCATCAAGGTCATCAATTTTAGGTGCCAGTTCGCTGATGCGCTCCGGTTTATCTACATGTACTTCAAACGAATAGGGGAAAGGATTTTCATCACCCATAAAATCAAGCAGATTACTTTGGCTGCCCAATCTATCCTTAAATCTTTCTAAAGCTTCATCTTTAGTTATATTCTTTACGCTGGTAACACCCGGCAAAGCCTTCAGTGTTTTTTCAGTAGCTTTCAGCGTTTCAGAGCTAGCAGAATCTGCCATATATACCGAAATCTGAACCTGCGTTTCTAAAAACTTGGCTACATGATTAGTATTAAAAACCATAACCATAAATATGCCGAGAACAAGCAGAGACAGTGCTACGGTTGAAACTGAGGCAAGACTCATCAGCTGATTACGTTTTATTGACTTAAAAGTTTCCCTGACAAAATATTCTTTAGTGCTCAGACTCATATCCGTAAACTCCCTTGGCATCATCTCTGACGATTACGCCATTTTCTATTGCAATTACACGTTTACCCATGGCATCTACTATTTCTTTGTCATGAGTTGCCATTACTATTGTCGTACCACTTTCATTAATACCTGTAAAGATACGCATAATATCTTTACTCGTTTCCGGATCCAGATTACCAGTAGGTTCGTCTGCAATTACCATGATAGGATCATTAACAATTGCCCGGGCAATAGCTATTCTCTGCTGCTCGCCGCCTGATAGCTCCGCGGGATAAGCATTGGCGCGGTTTTTGAGGCCAACAAGCTCCAAAACCGTCATTACACGCCGCCTGGTCTTCACTGCTGGAGATTCAATAACCTGCATAGCAAAAGCAACATTGTCATAAACGGTACGATCAGGTAAAAGACGGTAATCCTGGAAAATAATACCTAACTGTCTACGCAAAAAAGGAACTTCCTTATCGGTCAAAGCCAGTACGTCGACACCGTCAACATAAATTTTACCGGTAGTAGGCAACACTTCTTTGAAGAGCATCTTGATAAAGGTAGACTTACCTGCGCCACTAGGCCCAACTATAAAGACAAACTCGCCGGGCTTTATATGCAAATCAATATTTTTTAAAGCCACTGAACCATTACGATAGGTTTTACTGACACCACTCATTAATAGCAAGGCAAGGCCTCCTTCGTTTTATCATTTTGGTAACAAGCTAACTGCACGAGCAGCATTTCGCTGCGCTTCTTCGCGCAAGGCTTGTATCTTTGCGTTCTGCTTCTCTGGCACACGCTTCCACATTCTTGCACTTTCACGCAAGATATCTGCGCTGGTTATCTTGTCTATATTGCCAGCAACGGTTCCTTCCATTCCTTTGACAAAGCGATCAACTTTTGGGTCATAGGAAACAGCTAAAAACGGTACACCCGCCAGTGCCGAAAAAACTAATGCATGCAGCCTCATGCCTATCAAAAAGTCAAGATTACTGATAAGAGAAACATATTCCTCTGTAGTATATCCTTCTTTAAGAATGATTGTATCCGTTCGGTCCTCCATCAAAAGTGCAATTTCCTGGGCAATTTTCGTGTCAGACGGGAACTGTAAAGGCACAAAAACAATGTAGGCATCATATTGCTTACGCAGCTTAAAGGCGGCCTCGGCAAATACGCGCATGAATCTTTGCTCTCCTGGCCAATGTCTGACCGCAATACCGATAATCGGTTTGTCACCCTCCAGACCATTTTCCTGAAGAATCTGTCTGCCAATATCTTTTCTATCAGCAACCAATGAAAAGACGGCATCAGCAGTAACCAGTATCCTGTCAGCCGGCAAGCCCATTTCCATTAATTCATCATAGGAGCCATCATCTCTTACCGAGATAAGGTCGGCTTTTCTACAAACATATTTTGTCAAACTGCGCGCGAAAGAAGAGTTTATCGGGCCAATGCCCTGAGCATAAAGCATGACTTTTTTCCCTAGCAGCTTGGCCAGCATCAGAATGCTTAAGTAATAAAGAATACTGCGTTTGCTAGTTACATCTTGCAGGAGGCTGCCGCCGCCGGATAAAAGCAAGTCTGCGCTCAACATTGCTTTGAATATTTGCAAGGGATTAAACCTGTGAATCGAAGTTACTCCGTGTTTTTCCGCTGTGATTTCCGGTTTGCCGGACATAACAGTAATTTCGACATCTTGCCGTTCAGCACGCAGAGCCTCGATAATGGCTGTCAACATTGCTTCGTCACCGGCGTTCGAAAAACCATAATAACCGGAAATCAAAATATTACTCATGTTTCAAGTATCTCCTTTGTAAAGCCTGCAAATAAGGATAGAACATGGCAAATGCAATAAGTACGCAGATACCTATTGCTGCCCCCAACAGGTAGCCATCAATTGCACGGATATAGGACATAATTATAGGAGTCCTCATATGGGCGAAAGTTTGTACCAATGATCCCTGTCCGATAGTGGCGGCCAAGATAAAAGCAACACTGAGAAGACGTGGAAATTTATTGTAGACTGCAAACGCAGCCAAGTAAAAGGCTGGGTGTCCAACCATAAATTCTTTTTCACGCGGACGCGCCTTCATCATTTCTTCAAGGAAAAGTCTTAATTTCACTTCGATGTCCGGCACCGGTACTCCGGCTGTATGCCCAGAACGGCCAATAAATACCCAGGCAATAAAAGCAAAAACGATCAGGGCAAAAACTACTTTCAAAGTTATAGGACGTGAAAGGACATTCTCTATTCTGGTAATTACATTTTTACTATCGTCATCACCTTCGAACAAAGAATACCTTCTGACGCACAGGAAAAACATCAGTAATATAGGTAAAATAAAGGTCAGCTTTACGCCTTTATAAATATCAATCTCCATCAGGAAACGAACATCGCCAAGAATTGCTCCGACGAACGAAGCGCCAACGAGTGAAATTGCTATAGCCATTGCTAGCTGCCAGGTAGCTGCAAAAAGGACAGCTGTCAACGGCTTGCCGCCGCCATGGTAATTATCCCAGATATTGAGAATATAGTTCAAGGAGAGCACTGGAATAACGGTAGCAGCACACAATGCAAGCACTTGTCTTGCCAATAGTCCCTTAGCAAACAAAATTACCGCGCTGAAAAGTAAGCCAGCAGCCAATAGTAAAAGATACTGGTGCTTCTTCTTAATTTCAATAAGTTGTGTAAGATAAAGTATGCCGGCCGCCAGGATACCAAAGATGATTGGTATAAACAGCAAGCGATTAGGCATGTATTCTGAAAAGATACCTGCCTTGCCGATGTTGAAATTCCTCGCTTCGACACTTTTCGTAATATCTTCTACGTAGTCCAGATTGGTTTGCAGCAAGGTCTTACCATCCTGTGGTTCCAAGAAGGTCTTAACATAATTTATTCTGATGTTACGTTCTTCATCGGTCAAAGCCCAACGCTGCATTGCCTCATTAACTTTGAGCTTCTTTTGCTCTGCTTTATCAATAACGTAAGTACGCGCCCCTTTATAATCCATCAGTTCGGCCATAGGTACAAGCCCCTCCAATGGTACAAACTGAAGCTGGACAATATTTTCGACCATCGCCAGCGTAATATCACGTTTAAGAAGATTTTCTGCTACATAGTCAAGATTTTGCTTATAACCAAGTATTGTTTTGCCGCTGCCGGCAAAAGCCGATATCTTAGCACCGGATTTGTCCAGGCGGTTGAAAAAACCATCAATTTGCTCACGTTCAGGTGCGGAGGCCATATTATAGCCATGCCCATAATTTACAGGTCTGGCAATAACCATGAAGCCAAGATTTTTGGCGAGCTGCAGTTCTTCTGAAGACAAGCCGAGATCCATTTGCAGAATGCCTTTTTGTTCGCCATATGCTTCGCCTTCAACAAGTTTGGTGTCACCTTTTACCTCTATAACCTTCGGTGACTCTGAAATAACATGAACAAGGTCTTTACCGAAACGTAAAGTAAGATCTTCTTCCACATCCTGCATGGTAAGAGGAGATGAACCTTCAGTAACATAAGCAGCATTCGTCAAAATCTTTCCTTTAACGATCAAATCCTGCCATATTCCACTCTGTATCTGATTAGTATGATAGGCATGCAAAAGCTCAGATCCCGTAACTACCGTTACCTTACCTTTGTCGCCAAGTTTCTGCAAGGTTGTGTCAAAAAGGATCAGACTGGTAACACCGCGATCTTTGAACATCTTGAGTACATTCTCTTCAGGCACACCTTCACCATGTGCCATTCTGGCAATACTCTCGTATTCCATAGCCATTTCCACAGTTCGATTTGCCTGTTCTACAGAATGACGCTGGAAATTCAAAAGAACTGAAAAAACTAGCGCAATCGCCATTATAATAATTAAAACCGGATTATAACAGGTTTTCCTCAACAAAATCTCCACCTATTCCAATTCTTCTGCATAATTATTTTATCTTCTGCAAACTACGTAAGTATGCTTCGACAAAAAGTTCCAGATTGCCATCCATGACAGACTGTACATTGCCTGTTTCAGCGCCTGTCCTGTGGTCTTTAACCATATTATATGGGTGAAAAACATAAGACCTTATCTGACTTCCCCATTCTATTGCCTGATAGTCACCGGCAATATCGGATTTCAGTTCCGCTTGTTTTTGTTTCTCATATTCAAATAATTTGGCACGTAACAACTGCATACAACGCTCTCTATTTTGTATCTGAGAACGTTGATTCTGGCACTGTACGATAATTCCTGTAGGGATATGCGTCATACGTACAGCGGAATCTGTTTTATTAATATGTTGTCCGCCCGCACCACTGGCACGATAGGTGTCAACTTTTAAATCTGCAGGATTGATATTAATTTCTACTGTATCATCAATTTCCGGCATAACATCTACTGCGGCAAACGAGGTATGTCTGCGTGCATTGGAGTCAAACGGAGAAATGCGGACCAAACGATGCACGCCTTTTTCCGATTTCATATATCCATAGGCGTTATGCCCATTAATACCAAGTGTCACGCTTTTAACGCCAGCTTCATCGCCTGGTTGATAGTCAAGAACGTCAACATTGTAGCCAGAACGCTCTGCAAAGCGTGCAAACATCCTAAGCAGCATTGATGTCCAATCCTGAGCTTCTGTTCCGCCTGCACCAGCATGTAAGGTCAAAATGGCATTGTTTGCATCATATTCACCTGACAAAAGCATGCCTAGCTCCAGATGTTCGATGTCAGCACGTACGGACGTCAATGATTGCTCAATTTCGCCGACAATATCCGCATCTTCTTCTTCCATCGCAAGTTCCAACATAACTTCCAGGTCTTCTGATCTTCTTTCCAAAGACCGGAAAATCCCTACTTCATCTTTTAGCTGTGTAACTACTTGTGCGACTTTTTGCGCTTCTTCCGGGTTATCCCAAAAATTAGGCTCACCCATTTTATGTTCTAATTCAGCAATGCGGTCCTCTTTGCGAGCGACGTCAAAGAGATCCCCTCATTTCGTCTAACTTCTGCTTTAAATTGTTTATTTCTGGTCTATATTCTTCTATAAGCAAACGTTTCACTTCCTTTTACAGTTTATTTCCAATAAATAACCCAAGCGAAGCCGAAACCCTAATAAGTTCCGACTTCGCTCAGTTCGCTATTTTTCACTTCCACAACAATTTTTGTATTTTTTGCCGCTGCCACAAGGACATGGATCATTGCGACCAATCTCCTCACCTTTAACGACAGGTTTTTTAGCGTCCGCTTCGCTATCACCGCTAGGATTATTGACCGTTGCATTCTGCAGGCGGTCTTCAACCTTCGGCTGCGTAACCACGTTAACCCTATACATATAGCGCACGACATCATCCTGAATAGCATCAATCATTGCCTGGAACATATCATAAGCTTCAAGCTTATATTCAACTAATGGGTCTCTTTGTCCATAAGCACGCAGGCCTACACCTTCACGCAGCATATCCATGGCATCAAGATGTTGCATCCAATGACTGTCAACAACTTTAAGCATTACAAGGTTTTCAAGTTCTCTCATAATCCCTGGAGTAATTGACTCTTCTCTTTGTTCGTAGTAGTCTACAGCAAGTTTTTGCAAATACTCATTTAATTCTTCACGGCTGAGAGTTTGTAAATGCTCAACAGTTAAAGTATTAGGCGGTGCGTAGAATTCTTCAGCATACGCAATCAGAGCCGGCAAATCCCACTCCTCAGAATAAACCTCCGGTGGAGCATACATTACCATTGTTCTGTCAACAACACGTGTAACCATATCCATGATATTCTCACGCAAATTATTCTCTACAAGAATCTTCTTGCGTTGAGCATAAATTACTTCGCGTTGTTGATTCATGACATCGTCGTATTCCAGAACATGTTTACGCATATCGAAGTTACGTGATTCAACTTTCTTCTGCGCTGATTCGATAGATTTTGTTACCAGACTATGTTCAATCGGTTCGTCCTCTTCCATTCCCAGCTTATCCATAATGCTGGAAATATTGTCAGAGCCAAACAAACGCATAAGGTCATCTTCCAGAGACAGATAGAAACGTGTTGAACCAGGGTCGCCTTGACGTGCGCAACGTCCACGCAGCTGGTTATCAATACGTCTGCTTTCATGACGTTCTGTACCAACAATATGGAGTCCTCCCAAAGCTGGAACGCCCTCGCCAAGCACGATATCTGTACCGCGGCCTGCCATATTAGTAGCAATTGTTACAGCGCCGAATTGTCCGGCGTCAGCTATGATTTCGGCTTCCTTCTCATGGAACTTGGCATTCAAGACATTATGCGGAATTCCCCGTTTTTTCAAAATACCGGATAGCTCTTCTGACTGAACGATTGAAGTCGTACCAACAAGAACAGGTCTGCCTGTTTTATGACACTCTTCGATTTCGTTAGCAGCAGCTTTATATTTAGCGTTCTTTGTTTTATAAATAACATCAGGATAATCTATACGCTGATTTGGTTTATTAGTAGGAATAACTATTACATCCAGGCCATAAATCTTTTGGAATTCTTGTTCCTCTGTCTTAGCAGTACCAGTCATACCAGAAAGCTTATCATACATACGGAAATAATTCTGGAAGGTTATCGTAGCGAGAGTCTGGCTTTCACGTTCAACTTTAACGCCTTCTTTAGCCTCAATTGCCTGATGCAGACCTTCCGAAAAACGACGGCCGAACATCAGACGGCCGGTAAATTCATCAACAATGATAACTTCGCCATCTTTAACTACATAATCTCTATCACGGTGCATAATTGCTTTTGCTTTCAAAGCCTGCATTAATTGATGAGAGAAATCGATGCTGGCTTCACCGGCATACATATTAGCTACACCAAGCATTTTTTCGGCTTTAGCAATACCAACTTCTGTAGGAGCAGCCGTTTTAAGTTTTTCGTCAACAGTATAGTCTTCTCCCTCGACCAATTGAGCAACAACACGTGCCAATACTTTGTAAAGGTCTGTGGATTTTTCGCCTGGGCCAGAAATAATCAACGGAGTACGAGCCTCGTCAACAAGAATACTGTCGACCTCATCGACAATTGCATAGTTAAGAGGTCTTTGTACCATCTGGTCAAGCGCAACGACCATGTTGTCACGCAAATAATCAAAGCCAAATTCGTTATTAGTGCCGTAGGTTATATCTGCGGCATAAGCAGCTTTTCTTTCAGGGAAATCAAGTCCATGAACAATCAAGCCAACAGAAAGTCCTAAAAAATTAAAAACTCTGCCCATTTCCTGGCTATCACGATGAGCCAGATATTCATTAACAGTGACAACGTGAACGCCTTTGCCTGTCAATGCATTCAAATAAGCTGGCAATGTTGCAACCAAAGTTTTACCTTCACCTGTGCGCATCTCCGCAATTTTACCACGGTGCAGGACACAGCCGCCGACTATTTGTACATCAAAATGGCGCAAACCAAGAACACGTCTGGATGCTTCACGTACAACCGCAAAAGCTTCCGGCAGAATGTCATCCAATGTTGCGCCTTTGGCAAGCCTGTCCCTGAATTCAGATGTTTTTTCTGCAAGACTGGCATCACTCATATTTTCTATATCTTTTTCCAAAGCATTTACTGCATCAACATATACTTGAACGCTTTTTAATTCTTTTTCATTCGGATCACCGAAAATTTTTTTCATTAAACCTTCGAGCAACACAATCACTCCTCATTTTTCACACTAAATCAGCCTACGCTCAATAGTAAATTTTAACAGAACAGGCAGTAAAAGTCAAAAAACCCGGGATTTCCGTCCCGGGTTTTTGTAACATTTTCATGAACTTATTTCAATTCAGGAGACAGTAAACCATAATCGCCGTCTTTGCGACGATAGACAACATTTACAGCCTCAAGCTCTTCATCAAAAAATACGAAGAAATCGTGGTTTAAAAGGTTCATCTGCATAATTGCTTCTTCAACACCCATCGGGCGCATAATGAAGCGTTTGCTTCTGACGACTTTAAATTCAGGCTCTTCAGCTGGAACAGCGGATATAACCGGTGCTTCCTCACGGAAGTTATTGTATCTGCCTCTCATCAATTTTGTTTTATATTTGTGAATCTGGCGCTCAATTTTCTCAATTACCAGATCAACAGAAGAGTACATATCCTTGGTTGTTTCCTGCGCTCTGAAATTTACGCCTCCTGCCGGGAAAGAAATCTCTACTACGCAATCGCCAATGCGTTCTCCTTTGACGCTATCGCCTTTCTCCACTCTCATAAGTGCAGAAATATCACCAATATTTTTAAATTGTCTTGTAACTTTTAAAACTTTTTTCTCCACATAATCTTTTAATGCCGGTGTTACATCGATGTTTTTACCACGTACATTTACTGTCATAGTCAAAACCTCCTTCTATAAAAAACAAAGCCAAAATCACTTTGTTTATTTCTTGTTTTATAGATTCGCCATCAGTCCGCTGATTCCTTCTCATAATAAAGGAAAACACTGCTCTGCAGCAAATTCAGGCCTTAAGAGGTTAAAATATGAAACAATTGAAACAATGTACCATTTAAAGAATTTTTGATAAAAAGCTCTTGGTCCGTTCTTCTTTAGCACAGGAAAAAATAGCCTCCGGAGCCCCTTGTTCAACTATTTTGCCGCCATCAACAAAAATAACTCGGTCACCAACTTCACGTGCGAAACCCATCTCATGAGTTACAACAACCATGGTCATACCTTCCTGTGCAAGGTCTTTCATAACATCCAGAACTTCTTTGATCATTTCCGGATCCAACGCAGAAGTAGGCTCATCAAATAATAAAGCCTTAGGTTTCATTGCTAACGCGCGCGCAATAGCGACCCTTTGCTGCTGTCCGCCAGAAAGCTGTTCCGGATAAGCATTTGCCTTGCTTTCCAGACCTACCTTTGTCAAAAGGGCAAGGGCATTTTTTTCAGCTTCTGCTTTTGTCAGATTGCGTACTTTCATTGGTGCCAGCAAAAGATTTTCCATTACCGTCATATGCGGGAATAAATTAAAGCGTTGGAAAACCATGCCTACTTCACGGCGAATGGCATTGATATTGGCTTCACCGCTTAACTCAATGCCATCAACAGAGATAGTTCCCGAAGTAGGTTCTTCCAGATAGTTGATGCAGCGTAAAAGCGTGCTCTTGCCGGAACCAGAAGGTCCAATGATTACAACTACTTCTCTTTCAGCGATTTCCAGGTCAATTCCCTGCAAGACTTCCAAAGTGCCAAAACTTTTATGTAAATTACTAATCTTAATCATTTCGTCTGGTACCTCCGCTCCAAATATGCCACGAAGCGCGAAATTGTAAATGTCATTATTAAATAAATAAAGGCTACAGCAAGCCAAATTTCAAATGATGCATAAGTACGTGCAATAATCAGCTGACCTCTTCTGGTCAGTTCCTCAAATCCGATAACAGAAACCAAAGAAGAATCCTTGAGCATAGCAATAAATTCATTTCCCAAAGGCGGAATAATTCTTTTAAAGGCCTGCGGCATAATTACATACCGCATCGTCTGGTACCAGCTTAAACCAAGTGAGCGGCCTGCTTCTGTCTGTCCAATATCAATGGATTGGATACCACCGCGAAATATCTCGGCAATATAGGCACCGCTGTTAATTGAACAAGCAGCAATGGCTGCAATAAATGGATCAATGCGTGAGCCCGTCAATATCGGCAACGCAAAATAGACGAGGAAAATCTGTACCAACAGAGGCGTACCACGAATGAAGTCCACATATATGTTAGCCAGATATTTAACAATTTTAATAGAAGCCAAACGGGCAACACCAACAATCATGCCTATGAGAAGACCAAGTCCAACGCTCAAGGCTGTAATTTGTATGGTAATACCAGCTCCCTGCAAAAGAAGAGGAAATGCCTTTTGTATAATTTCAAAATTCAAATCCACGCAAACACCAACTTTCAAAAAAAATATCAATTGAAAAACAAATAAGGCAACAAATAAAATCGGAGCACATCCTGGCAACACGCTGCGATGTACTCCGGTTTTGAAAATAACTTGATTATTTTACTTGTTCGCCAAACCAAGTTTTATAAATTTTGTCGTATTCGCCGTTCTTTTTCAGTTCAGCCAGGGCTTTATTAATATCACCAGCTAGCTTATCATTACCTTTTTTCACAGCTATTGCATATTCCTCAGCAGTTACAACCTTGCCAACCATCTTGGCAAAATCTTTACCGCCACCTTGTTGCAGGAAGTATGCAACTACAGGCAAATCGTTAACTACTGCGTCAACGCCGCCATTTTTCAATTCCAAAGCAGCTTCTGTATTGGTATTAAATTCTACTACTTTTGCATCAGCAATCTTATGGGCTTCCATAGCGCCTGTAGTACCAATTTGTACGGCTATTTTTTTGCCTTTCAGACTTTCTATACCAGTAATAGTAGTTTCATCCTTACGTACCATGACAGATAAGCCGGATTTGTAATAAGGCTCACTGAATTTAACACTATTTGCGCGTTCAGGTGTAACTGTCATACCTGCCGCAACAGCATCAATATTACCTGCATTAAGGGCAGGAATCAAGCCGTCAAAGCCCATGCTCACGATTTCTACTTTCATGCCAAGCTGTTTGCCAATCGCACGTGCAAGATCCATATCGAAACCGGTATAGTCTTTACTGCCTTCTTTTTGGAACTCAAAAGGAGCAAAAGTTGGTTCCGTACCAACACGCAAAACCTTTTGCTCAGCTTTTTTATCGCCGCCGCAGCCTGCCATCAACAAACCTAGAGCAAAAATAAGAGTTATTGCTGCAAAAAAACTTTTTTTCATTTACCTTCCCCCTAGCGTTTTTATCTTCGCTAATTATACAACCAAAAGACGGGGAAGTGCAACATTTTTAGCACTCTTTGCTTTTCTTAAATAGCTATGCCTTATTTTTTAGGCAGCTCGCCGAACCATTTTTTGTATAATTTATCGTATTCGCCATTTTGTTTCAAAGTTTCAAGAGCCTTGTCAACATCCTTAGCCAAAGCAGTGTTGCTCTTAGCTACAGCAATGCCATAGTCCTCAGAAGAAAGGGTTTTGCCAACAATCTTAGCAAAATCATTGCCACCCTGTTGTAGGAAATATGCCTCAACCGGCAAATCACCAATGACAGCGTCTACAGCTTTATTTTTTAATTCGAGACAAGCTTCACCGTTGGTATTAAAGGAAGTAATCTTTGCTCCTTCAATTTTTTCAGCTTCCATCGCACCTGTAGTACCAATTTGTACAGCAATTTTCTTGCCTTTGAGATCTGCAACATCATTAATGGTATTATTGTCTTTGCCAACTACTATGGCAAGACCTGATTTATAGTAAGGTTTTGAGAAATTAACTTTTTTTGCACGTTCATCGGTGATAGTCATGCCAGCAATAGCCACATCAATATTTTTAGCATCAAGAGCTGGAATCAAAGCGTCAAAACCCATGCCTTGAATAGTGCATTTTTCATAACCCATTTGTTTTGCAATAGCTTGGATAAGATCAATATCAAACCCGACAAAATCTTTAGAATTCTCTTTTTGGAACTCAAAAGGTGCAAAGGCTGGCTCTGTTCCCACAATCAATTCCTTTTTCGCCTTGCTTCCGCCACAGCCTGCAACTAATAAGGCAAAAACAAACATACACAAACAAACAATCTGGAATTTCTTTTTCACAAAAATACCCCCTCGATTAATATTTATTCTTAAAACTTCTATTATTATAAGCTATCTAAGAAAAAAAACAATACCTTGCAAATGTATACATGAATAACATTTACAGGTATCAATGAATAAATCCAATATAAAAGAAAACAACTCAGCTGACCTGGTTTTCGCCCCCACACTCGCCTGCAGGAAGTTTCGCTCCTAAGCGTTATCGCTCCCCACTACTACCCCTCTCGCTCTTCGCGGCAGGACTTACATCTAAGCTGCACCGTGCTCACAATACTTTGATTGCTTACGTGGATCGTTTCGCCTGCAACTGGCATCGACTTGCAACCACAGACCTGAGTTGTATCTCTTCGCCTATTATAATTTTAAGTTATCGAAATAGCAAGAAAAATATACTTCTAAGCAGTCATGATGCCAAAAAACACAAATAACAATCGCCTGTACGTGCTAAGCAAACACTATTTCAAATACCTTTAAACATAAATTTTTTTCGCAACATTGCCTTCTAGGACGTTTCTTTTGCTTCTTTTTGTAGTATACTGTATTTGGTTACTTTATTTAGTTAAGGACGGATCGACATGCTTACCATTCCACAATTCCTTGAATTTCCCAACGACGGGAAGACAAAGGAGCTATGCAATTTTTTCTTATCCATTTTGGAACAAAAGAATAAGACATTGTATTTACATAGCCAGCAGGTAAGCAATTACTCCGTCAGCATATCTGCTAAAATGGGACTTCCCTTTGATGAAGTAGCCTGTATCAAAACAGCAGCACTTCTGCATGACATTGGACACTTGGCAGTGCCTAACACCATTTTAAGTAAATATCCTTATCTGAGTACGCGCGAGTTCTCAACCTACAAGAATCATTCTCTGGCCGGAGCAAGCATGCTGGAAAACATACCAGAGTTTTCTCATATTATGAAGATTATCCTGTGTCACCATGAAAATTGGGATGGTACAGGCTACCCCAAACGTTTAAAAGGCGTTAACATTCCCTTAGGTGCACGCATTATCGCTGTAGCCAATCATTACGACCGTATAATCAATCCCTGTACAGAGCACTGGCAGAAATCCCATGCTGATGCAACCCGTGAGTTACAGGACCGAGCGGGTCTGAGCTTCGACCCGGATGTAGTCCATGCTTTTCTAAAATCAGTCATATCTGCAAAAAAATAACATTCCGCTTTCCAATGTGAAAACGGAATGTTTTTTATTTATCGTTATCGGCACCACCGGCAAACGCCATTGCCCAAACATTACTGGCTCCCTGTTTGCGAAGAATATGAGCAGCTTCTTCAGCGGTCGCGCCACTGGTAAAGATATCATCAACCAGTAAAATCGACTTGTCTCGGATATCTCTAATCGTGTTGAAACAACCACGCACATTTTTACGGCGGTCGCTTCGATCCAACCCATATTGAGGCTGCGTCGAACGAATTCTTGCCAGTGCCTCAAGCCAAATAAAACCTTGTTCCTGCGACCACTGGCTGAAAATACCCTGAGGCACATCATAGCCGCGCTGCGCTACACGCATCCTGTCTGTTGGTATCGGAACAATAACTGTATTTTCCGGTAAATTCCACATAGCACAAACGCGTTTTGGCGTTTCCAATATTGACATTTCATCAGCCATAGCAGCAAGCAGCCTTTTCTTCCCGTGAAATTTTACGTCATGCAGAGCTTGCTTTATGCCCGCATCATAACGATAAAACAAACATATGCCTTCAATGTCAGGGCAGCAATAAGCTCTCGGCTGCAATATCCTGAAATCTTGAAGCTTTTTTCTGCAAGAAGGACATAACATTCCTGCCGAAATTCTTTGCCTGCATTCAATACAAACAGGTGGGAAAAAGATATCTATAAGCAGTTGCCAAAAACCAGACACTTAACTTCGCCTCTAGACTATTAAACGAGATTGCTTTCTTCCTGCATTCTTTCCGCCAGCAAAGAGTAACGCTTTCTCATGTCGTCTTTGCTGACGGCTGTATTCACTGCCGCACGACTGCCGACCAGTATTACGCTCTTCTTAGCACGCGTTACACCTGTATAAAACAAATTCCGCTGCAACAGCATGAAATGGCTGGGAACAAGCGGCATGATGACTGAAGGATATTCACTGCCCTGGGCCTTATGAACACTCATTGCATAAGCCAGCTGTAATTCATCCAATTCGCTCTGTGCGTAATCAACCTTTTCCCCCTCTGGTCTTTCCGGGAAAAGAACACTGACGTTAGTTCCGCTAATCCTGTCAATCCTGCCTATATCGCCATTGAAAACATCTTTCTCGTAATTGTTGCGAATCTGCATAACCTTGTCGCCCGTCCGCAATAAACCATTAGGCGTCATTATTTCCGCCTTACCGGGTTCTGCAGGATTCATTCTTTCCTGCAGCAGCTTGTTCAGGTTCATAACACCACAAGGATTTTTATGCATTGGTGAAAGAACCTGCACACCTTCCCAACCCTCACTGGCAGTTATTCTCGCGTAGTTATCTACTATATACTCGGCTGCCGCTGTTTCATCATTAATTTCCGTAAAACAAAAATCATTGCATTTATCACATTCCGGCTGCAGTCCTTTGTTGATCCTATGCGCATTTAAAACAATCGGGCTTAGCGCTGCCTGACGAAAAATACTGTTTAAACGAACTACAGGCATCATTTTGCTGCGAATAATATCTTTCAGCACCGTTCCCGGGCCAACTGAAGGCAACTGGTCAACATCACCGACAAGAATCAGGCGACAGCCTACTGAAACAGCTTTCAGAAGGTTATGGGCAAGTGTAATATCCAGCATCGAAGCTTCATCAACAATAATTGCGTCTGCTTCCAATGGGTTTTCTTCATTGCGTCCAAAAAAGTAGGCTTCTCCGTTTGGTGTATACTCCAACATCCTATGCACGGTTGATGCCGGATGTCCTGCTGACTCAGCAAGTCTTCTGGCAGCACGCCCCGTAGGAGCAGCCAATAAGATTTTGCAGCCAGCCTTTTCCAACACAGCTAAAATACCTTTAACAACAGTCGTTTTACCTGTTCCCGGTCCGCCAGTCAGAATAAAGATGCCATGTTCCACCGAAGCGCTTATTGCTTCTATCTGTGCTTCCGCTAATTTCAGGCCGGTCTCATTTTCCCAATTTTCAATGATAGACTGATAATCCACCTGCCATATCCTGTTCACCTTATCGCGCAAATACAAAAGACGTCTGGCAACACCAATCTCCGCACGATAAAGATACTCCGGATAGACCAGGCGTGTACCGGCAAATTCTTCTGTTCTCAACAAGTCATCTTTAATTAGTTTTTTATAAACTTCATAAACCTCTGCGTAAGCAATTTGCAAAAGGCGCGCTGTTTCCGTGAGTAATTTATCTTCCGGTAAACAAGTGTGACCGGAAGAGGCTGTCTGCGTCAGAGCAAATTCAATTCCTGCTTTTACCCTGCTCTCATTTCCAGGTTTGAGCCCCATGGAAATTGCCAGTCTATCGGCAGTGCGAAAGCCTATGCCGGCTACATCATTGGCAAGACAATAGGGGTTATCTTCAATCCTTTTCAAAGCTGTATTGCCATATCTTGCTTGTATCTTCGGCGCATAATTCGAACTTATGCCATGCTCCTCCAAAAACAGCATCAGCTCTTTCATATCTGAAAGCTCAGAGTAAGAAGAGGCAATAGTGACGGCTTTCTTTTTGCCGATGCCTGACACTTCTGTCAAACGATAAGCTTGCTCGCCGATAATTTTAAGCGTGTCTTCGCCAAACATTTCGACTATCCTGGACGCCATAGCCTTACCAACGCCGCGCACAGCGCCTGATCCTAAAAAGCGTTCAATGCCAGCTGCCGATGACGTCTGCAGAGTTTGCCAGGTAGCAGCCTGAAACTGTCTGCCAAACTTAGGGTGTTCAGACCAGTTACCAAACAACTTAACCTGTTCTCCCAAAAAAGGTGCTAACCCTTTATAAACGACTGCTATTCTTTCCATCTTTGCGCTGCGAACACGAAAGACTGAAAACCTGCCGTCTTCAGCCTGAAATACTATATTTTCAATTGTTGCTTCCAACTCATCCATACCTTCACCACCATTACCGAACCTATGTTCTTTATTATAGCATACTTCTGGCATCATTTTGACATTCTACGGTCAATACGCTATAATATAGCGAACATTAAGTATTATTATAGCGATATTTTTTATTATTGGAAGGAGCTTTTCCGTGAAATTTAAAGGTGCCCAAATTGCCATAGATATGTACAGCTGCAAAGACGAAATATTATCCGACTGCAAAAAGGTAGAAGCAATTCTGCAAAAGGCAGTGGAAGATTATAAAATTGGTGCTTATTCTATTTGCTACAATGCTGAAGATAATGGTGAATACTCTTTCAGTATTCCTTGCAAACGTGGCCATATCAATCTGCATGTTTACCCTGAACTGGGATTTGCCGCAGTTGATATTTTTACTTGCAATGATGAAGCTGATCCAGACCGTTTGGCGGGATTTATCAAGAAACAATTTTCACCGGATAAATCCAAAATTACTTTCCTTAAACGCGGAGACTTCGGTTCCCAGAATGATATGAAGCCCAGACGCAAATCTCAGATCAAACCTATGCACCGTGCCAGAAATGCTGGCAAGAAACTACTGAAAATAGTTATGGGTCCAAACACAAATTCTTAAGAACACTTATTAAGTTCTCAGGAGGAACTAATGAAATATTTATTTTGGGACATCGACGGCACACTTCTTCTTTCTGCCCGTGCCGGTATTGATGCCCTCAAAGAAGCTATTCGTATTCGTTACAACTGCAGCGATTTTACTTTTTCGCATGAGCTGGCTGGTTGCACAGATTCACACATTATCAAAACAGCCATTACTGATATAAAAGGCAGCTGCAAAGC
>CAZCMY010000007.1:29309-31700 GCA_964500055.1 uncultured Acidaminococcales bacterium
CTTGCCCAGGCCGCATTTCAAAAACTCTATGTGAAAAACCCGGCCATTAAGCCCGAGCATGTCACAATCATAGGCGATACGCCTAATGATATAAAATGCGCTAATGCCATCGGTGCCCGTTCCTTGATTGTTCTGGCCGGCTCTTCTTACAGTAATGAAGAGCTCGCGAAACATAAACCATGGAAGATTATTAAGGAATTGCCTGATAACTCGCAGGAGTTTCTGACGGAGCTGGCAGATAGGAGCTAATCATGGGTAAAAAAATATTTGTTTTATCCTTAGTTTTGTTACTCAATACAATGCCTGCCTTAGCTTACAACCAAGCCGATCTCGACAGGCTTCTGGCAACCGGCAGTTGTCCTCAAGGTAATCTCACCGGTGCACAGCTTACCAACGCAAACCTGACAAATGCTGATCTATCCGGAGCTGATCTGAGTTTTACCGACTTAGAGGGAGCTGCTTTGGAAAGTGCCTCTTTGTCTGGCGCGAAACTGGTCAAAGCCAACATGAAAAATGTTTATGCTGAAAAAGCTAATCTTACCGGTGCTGATTTGTCACATGCCAATTTACGGGAAGCTACTTTTTCCCGTGCTGATTTTTCCGGAGTAAATGCTTTCCGTACCAGCTTCAGTCATGCAATTATTGACTTTGCTACTTTTCGTTCTGCTGATATCAGAGAGGCAACTTTCGATTATGTTGACGGCTACTCTGCAGATTTTAGCAGTGCCAATCTCGCTAATTCCTGGTTTTACCAGGCTGACTTACGTAAAACAAACTTCACTGACGCTAATTTATATAATGCTAAATTACAAAATGCAGCTTTAGGCGAAGCTCTTTTTAAGAATACTAATCTTACGCAGAGCATCCTGCGTGCCGCTGATTTAACAAAAGCAGACTTTTCTGGTGCGCTGCTTTCCAGCACTGATATGATTGGAGCCAAAATAGAAGATATCCGCTTTGGCAACGCCATCATAACTGATCTAAAAAAATAAGATTATTAAAAAGCAAAAGTTCCTGTGTATATTAAAATATACACAGGAACTTTTTTTGCTTTTAATGATGGAATAAACGTAAACCGGTAAAGGCCATTGCTATATTATATTTATCACAAGTCTCAATGACATTGTCATCACGAATAGAGCCGCCTGCCTGAGCAATAAAATCAACACCACTGCGATGCGCGCGTTCAATATTATCACCGAATGGGAAGAAGGCATCTGAGCCAAGAGCGACTCCCTTCAGAGTTGCCAGCCAGGCTTTTTTCTCTTCACGGCTAAGGCGTTCCGGCTTTTCAGTAAAAAATTGCTCCCAGATACCATCAGCTAAAACATCCAGATCATCATCCGAGATATAAACATCTATCGTATTGTCCCGATCCGGACGTCTGATACTTTCCTTGAAAGGCAGTGCTAACACCTTCGGATTTTGTCTCAAATACCAGTTATCGGCTTTATTGCCGGCTAAGCGAGTACAATGAACGCGAGACTGTTGTCCTGCTCCTATGCCTATAGCCTGACCATCTTTAACGTAACAAACAGAATTCGACTGCGTATACTTAAGCGTAATCAAAGCTATCAACAGATCTCTGGCAGCCGCTTCCGGTATTTCCTTATTATTAGTCGGGCGATTTTTTAACAGTTCTTCCGTAATTTTCACTTCATTACGGCCCTGTTCAAAGGTTATACCGAAAACTTCCTTGCTTTCCACAGGATCAGGTACATAATTCGTATCTATCTTGATGACATTGTAGGTACCTTTGCGTTTTGTTTTCAGAATTTCCAATGCTTTATCCGTATAACCAGGAGCAATAACACCGTCCGATACTTCCCTGGCCAGCATTGTTGCCGTTTGTTCATCACAAATATCAGAGAGTGCTACAAAATCGCCGTAGGAAGACATTCTGTCGGCACCACGCGCCCTTGCATAGGCGTTGGCAAGTGGAGAAAGTTCCAGGTCATCGACATAGTAGATTTTCTTCAAAAGATCTGACAATGGCAAGCCGACTGCCGCACCGGCAGGACTTACATGCTTAAAGGAAGCTGCTGCCGGCAATCCGGTCGCCTCTTTTAATTCTTTTACCAACTGCCAGCTATTGAAAGCATCCAGAAAGTTAATATAGCCAGGACGTCCGTTCAACACTTCAACCGGCAAATCGCTGCCATCTTTCATATATATGCGTGCCGGATCCTGATTAGGGTTGCAGCCATACTTTAATTTCAGTTCATTCATTCTGTATTCCCCTTTCTTTATATGAAAAAAGCCGCCACTCCGGGCTGCTTCTGCCCAGACGGTCGGCTCATACTGGTCATACTCCATGTGGTTATCCACTTCCGTCAGTTATATGACCTCTCTAGAATCGATTATACCTTTTCACCCTCTTCTTTGTCAATC
>CAZCMY010000008.1:0-7818 GCA_964500055.1 uncultured Acidaminococcales bacterium
TTGTGGATTACCTGGATTAAAGTTGACATAGTAAATGCCATGATTATCGGCTTGAGCATAGGCATGATTTTTGAATATGTTCGTTGTCGCAATGGCAAAAAGGTTTTTGAAGATGTTCAGGCCTTTTTCGATGGTTTAGGTATGCAAATGGCTAATGTAATAACATTGATAGTAGCTGGTCAGACTTTTGCCAAAGGTTTGATGACAATGGGTACAATCGATTCGATTATTTCCTCTAGTCAAAGCTGGGGATTTGGGCCGATGGGTATGATGATTGTTATGGTTGCCATTATCTCCATTTCTGCCGTTGTCATGGGCTCCGGCAATGCACCTTTCTTCGCATTTGCTGCTTTGACACCTGCTGTTGCTATGAAGATGGGAATTGCACCTGTCCTGATGCTCTTACCAATGCATTTTGCAGCAAGTATTGCTCGTAATTGTTCTCCTATAACGGCAGTTATCGTCGTATCATCAGGTATGGGCGGCGTATCTCCGTTTGATTTGATTAAACGTACTGCAATACCAATGGCTGGCGCCATGCTGGTAAATATTGGTATGACTTTCTTTTATTACTACAGGGGCTAGTCATTCTTTTAGTTAAGGAGTTGATGCTGTAATGTTTATTTGTGATTGCCATTGTGATACTTTAACGGAGTTATACAAAAAAGGTACAGCTCTTTATGAAAATGAACAGCATTTGGATATTAAAAGAATTATCGCTAATGGCGGCGGTTTACAGTTTTGTGCTATTTATGTTCCTACACCTGAAATTCGTTATAATGGTGGTTTGCGTTATACTTTATGTTTGTTAGACAAATATAAACAAGAAATTGCTAAAATGAAGGAGTCAGGGGTAGATGTTTTCGAAGTCTTAAAAAATACAGATGTTGATGAGGTTTTAAAACATCAGGCATCAACACTACTTGCTATTGAAGAAGGTGGAGCCATTGACGGCAGCCTGGAAGCCTTACGCATGTTATATGAATTAGGCGTTCGTGCGATGACTTTGACCTGGAGCAATAGAAATGATATTGCTGATGGTATTAATGAAGAAGTTACAGGCGGTGGTCTGACTGTTTTTGGCCGCAGTGTAGTAGCTGAAATGAATCGTCTTGGTATGCTGGTTGATGTTTCACATATTTCAACAAAAAGTTTCTGGGATGTTATGCAAGTATCAACTAAACCAATTATTGCCACTCATTCTAACGCAAAGACGCTTTGCTCACATCCACGTAATCTGAATGATGAACAAATAAAGGCCATTGCAGGTAATGACGGTATGATAGGCATTACCTTTGCCGGCCAATTTTTGGAAGAAGATTATAATAATGCGTGTATAGATAGTGTTTATCGCCATATTGATTACATGCTCAATTTAATTGGCAATGATGACCATGTAGGTTTTGGTTCTGATTTTGATGGCATTTCTCATCCACCATACAATATCAAAGGCGTACAAGACTATGTGCCGCTTGTCGAATATTTAAGCACAAAGAATTATTCTGAAGAAACTATCGAAAAAATTACACATCAAAACGTTTTGAAATTGTTGAAAAAAGTTTTATAGTTTAATATTAACTATCAGAGATGAAGCTTGGTGACTAGTTTTGGTTGCTGCCTTCATCTCTTTTTATTGTTTTCAGTATATTATTTAAGAATTAATTATCTTTCAAAGCATAAAAGTTGAAATGCAATCACCTATTAGCGTATAATAATAATATTATCTACATGTTTTTTGCTTCATGGAAGAGAGGATGAAAAATAATGCGTATAGTTTTAACTATTGTTGGAAAAGACCGCGTTGGTATCATTGCTAAAGTTAGTAATTTGTTAGCAGAACACGGTGTTAATATTTTAAATATTAACCAGAATATTTTAGAGGGTTTCTTTAATATGGTCCTGATTGCAGATATGGCAGCTGCTGATGTCAGCTTAAAAGATTTACAAGAAATGGCTACGCAAATAGGTAAGGAAATCGGTGTTGAAATTAAGGTTCAGCACGAAGAGATTTTCACAGCCATGCATCGAATTTGAGGAGGACGTTATGTTCGAAATTAAAGATATTTTAGAAACCAATAGAATGATTTCCGAGAATAATCTGGATGTCAGAACGATTACAATGGGAATTAGCTTACGTGATTGTGCGCATCCCGATATCAATGTTACTGCGCAAAAGATATATGATAAAATCACTAAAAAGGGCGAAAACCTAGTTAAAGTAGGCGAAGACCTTGAAGCCGAGTTTGGTGTTCCAATTATTAATAAGCGTGTTTCTGTAACACCTATTTCGATTATTGGTGAAAGCTGTGATGCCAATAGTTATGTGCCGCTGGCAAAAGCGCTTGATGCGGCTGGTAAAGCTATAGGTATTAATTTCATAGGCGGATTTTCAGCGCAGGTTGATAAGGGTTATACAAAGGGTGATAAGATTTTAATTGCATCTATTCCTGAAGCTCTTGCTGTCACAGATATTGTTTGCTCTTCTGTTGCTATTGGCTCAACTAAGTGTGGAATTAACATGGATGCCGTAGCAGAAATGGGAAGAGTGATCAAAAAGGCAGCCGAGTTAACCGCCGAAAGAGACGCAATTGGTTGTGCTAAACTTGTTGTTTTCTGCAACGCAGTTCCAGACAATCCATTTATGGCAGGAGCATTTCATGGTGTGACTGAACCGGAAAGTGTCATAAATGTTGGCGTCAGCGGCCCTGGTGTTGTTAAAAGAGCGCTTGAAGATGTTAAAGGGCAGGATATTGGTGCTGTTGCTGAAACAATCAAGAAAACAGCCTTCAAAATAACTCGTGTTGGACAACTGGTTGCCCAGGAAGCTGCTCGCAGACTTAATACGCAGTTTGGCATTATCGATTTATCATTGGCACCGACACCTGCTGTTGGCGATAGCGTTGCGCATATTCTTGAAGAAATTGGACTGGAAAGCTGCGGCGGCCCAGGAACTACTGCAACCTTGGCTTTGTTAAATGATGCTGTTAAAAAGGGTGGCTTAATGGCCTCAAGTTATGTAGGCGGTCTTAGCGGAGCATTTATCCCCGTAAGTGAAGATGCTGGTATGATTGCTGCAGTAGAACGTGGCAGTTTAACATTGGAAAAGCTTGAAGCAATGACTTGTGTTTGTTCGGTAGGTTTGGATATGATTGCCATACCTGGCGATACTTCTGCGCAAACAATTTCTGCTATTATCGCTGATGAGGCAGCAATTGGTATGATCAACAACAAAACTACAGCGGTTCGTTTGATTCCGGTACCGGGAAAAGGTGTGGGCGATGTAGTGGAGTTTGGCGGCCTGCTTGGATATTGCCCAATTATGCCGGTGAACACATTCAAACCGGATGTATTCATTGCAAGAGGCGGACGGATTCCGGCACCTATACGGAGTTTAACAAACTGATGAAAAAGAAAAAGACAGCTCTTATTTTGGCTTGTCTTGAAGAAACGTATGCAGGAACTGCAACTGCTTTAAATTACAATTCACCTTTTGAACTGCTTATAGCTGTGATTCTTTCAGCTCAGTGTACTGATGAAAGGGTTAACAAGGTCACACAAAGAATTTTCCCTAAATACAACCAACCTCAAAAGCTGGCAGAACTCTCGCAGGAAGAAATGGAAAATCTCATCCGCGATTGTGGGCTATTTAGGTCGAAGGCGAAAAACATTCTGGCGACTTGCAGAAAATTGTTACAGGAATATAATGGCAAGTTACCAGATAATGTCAAAGACTTGATGGGGTTACCGGGTGTTGGTAAAAAGACAGCAAATGTTATTGTAAACATTATTTTTGGAATACCAGCTATAGCCGTTGACACGCATGTCTTTCGCGTATCGCACAGGCTAGGACTTTCAGATGGCAAAGATCCGGCTGCAGTTGAAAAAGACTTGATGCGAGTCATACCCAAAGAAAAATGGGGAGAAGCGCACCATTGGCTTATTTGGCATGGCAGAAAGATTTGCAAGGCAAGGAAACCAGATTGTATGGAATGTATGTTGATTAATTTGTGCCCTTATGAGGATAAAAATTTTATTAACAAATAAACCTTGCAAACGCAAGGTTTATTTGTTTTAAACAATGAGCGCTTCTAGCGCTTTTCATAGACTAGCATTAAAATATATGGTAGAATGTAAAAACTATATGCACTTTAAAGGAGCAAGTAATAATGATTATAACGCAAGGGCTGGCGCTAAGATTCGGAAAGCGCGTGCTATTTGAGGATGTTAACTTAAAATTCACAGAAGGAAACTGTTATGGTTTAATCGGCGCCAATGGCGCTGGAAAATCAACATTTCTTAAAATTTTATCCGGCGAAATTGAACCAAGCTCCGGAGAAGTTGTTATTGATAAAGGGCAAAGACTTGCAGTTTTAAAGCAGGATCAATATGCATTTGATGAATATGATGTATTAAAAACAGTTATAATGGGCCATAAAAGACTTTATGATATTATGGTTGAGAAAGATGAACTTTATGCAAAACCTGATTTCAGCGATGAGGACGGCATGAAAGCCTCTGAATTGGAAGGCGAATTTGCTGAACTGAATGGCTGGGAGGCAGAAACTGAGGCTGCAAGATTATTGGCAGGCCTTGGTGTTCCAGTCGATTTGCATGATAAAAAAATGGCTGAACTTAGTGGTAAGGAGAAAGTCAGGGTTCTTTTGGCGCAGGCTTTGTTTGGAACACCGGATATTCTTCTACTGGATGAGCCTACTAACAATCTTGATTATAATTCCATTGCCTGGTTGGAAGACTTTTTGGCTTCTTTCCCTAATATAGTTCTCGTTGTTTCTCATGACAGGCATTTCCTTAATCAGGTTTGTACACATATCGCAGATTTTGATTTCGCCAGTGTGCGAATATATGTTGGTAACTATGACTTCTGGCAAGAGTCAAGCCAAATGGCCTTACAGCTGGCTAAAGATGCCAATAAGAAAAAAGAAGATAAGATTAAAGAATTGCAAACTTTTGTTCAGCGGTTTAGTGCAAATGCTTCAAAATCAAAACAAGCGACTTCGCGCAAAAAACTCCTTGATAAAATTGAACTTGATGACATAAAACCTTCAACAAGACGCTATCCTTATATCAATTTCAAACCTGACAGAGAAGCAGGCGATGAAATTTTGTTTGTGACCGATTTGTCTAAAACTATTGATGGTGAGGTCTTGTTTAAAGATTTGACTTTCACTCTGGCTAAAGGCGACAAGGTGGCATTAGTTGGCGGTAATGGTCAGGCTCAAACAGCTTTGATGCAGATTCTGATGGGTGAAATGGAACCAGACAGTGGCGAATATAAATGGGGTGTAACAACAAGTCAGGCTTATTTCCCCAAAGATAACAGCAAGTATTTTACTGACGAGGAAAATCTCGTTGATTGGCTTCGTCAGTATTCTGCTAATCAAGAAGAATCATTTTTGCGTGGCTTCTTAGGCAGGATGCTTTTCTCAGGTGAAGAAAGCCAGAAGGCTTCTAATGTGCTTTCCGGTGGAGAAAAGGTGCGTTGCATGTTTGCAAAGATGATGTTGTCCGGCGCCAATGTGCTGCTTCTTGACGAACCTACCAACCATCTTGATTTGGAGTCAATTACATCGCTTAACAACGGTTTGAGAGATTACACAGGTACTCTTTTGCTGCGTTCTAATGACCATCAGCTGTTATCTACTGTTTGTGATAGAGTTATTGAATTAACTCCAAATGGTTATATTGACCGTAAGTATAACTATGATGAATATCTTGAACATCCGGAAATAATCGAATTGCGGAAAGAATTAGGCGCTATTTAAAAAATATTATAAGTCAAAGAACTGCCTGACTTGATCAAGTCAGGCAGTTCTTTATAAAAGCCAGAATTTTAGGCAGCAGTGTTTGTTTGAACGTGATTTGAACGCGTGCTATAATAAGATTACTTTGGGTTTACTGTGAGGTAATAATGGAAAACGTTTATGATATAATTACTGATTTTTATGATCATGATGAAAACTGGAACATGCTGCTGCGCCGTGAATATGCAGAAGGCTATATTCGCAAAGAAGCATGGAAAGGATTAAATGATCGTCAACTGCAAAAAGAGTGGGAACAGATAATGATGTTGTGTCTTTACCTTGGTTATGCTGAAACCTTCCTTGGTGACATGACAGATAATGATTTTATTGACGCTATTGCCTGGTGCGGAAGAAATATTTCCGAGTTTAAAATTTCATATGAAAATGTAAAAATATTTTTAGATACGTGTGGCAGTTTATTCGTGTATTTGAAGAGTAAAAATGCTATTACAAGTGCAGTCGCTCCTAAAGTAGCGGCTGAAAGACTTCTTGGCGACGATTCAGTTTTGCGGGTTATTAACGAAAATGGTGATTTTTTACCGGGTGAAGGTTTTGATGATAAATTTTCTACACCTAACGCACCTGTAAAAATATTTTTAAATATAGGTGACATGCTGCAGCAATTGCTGGATGAGCTTCATTATTATTTTCAAGATAAAGAATTTAATATGGATTTGGAAAGAGCGGTATTTCTTTATCATGGCATCTTTCCTGAAGACCAAAGTGAGGAAGTTGAAGAAAGCGATGAGTTCTGGCAGTGCTTCTGGGATTACTTTTTATTCGATTATCATTTACTGGCAGATGACAAAACCCCGCTTGAACATTTTTATGTACATGGTTCAACGACCAATAAAGAGTTGGTTGCAGAACTAATGAAAGCGAGATTGGCTGTTTTTTCAGTTGATAGTATTAATGAAGACAACATGTATATCTGCACCGATTTTCTTACTGGCGAACAATATGCTTTGAATTTGCCTATTGAAGAAGAATTTGATACTAAAGATATGTTATTTGTTGGGCATTGCTTCTATAATAATACGATGGTTATGAACTATGTCCGTTGTATAAAAATAGGAAAACTAGCTCGTAAAAGATTGTATGATATGCTGAAGCACTGTTATGACTGGTACAGAATTCAGGAACCAGAAGCCAAATGGACCGATTTTATCGCAAGACATCCAATGCTTTTACGCCATCTTACTTACATACATTCGGTTTATGTAAAACTTGACGGATTTGGTTATGAAACCAGTATTAAGGGATACAAACCGCCCGATATTACAGCCGCTGATGAAGTGACAGAACTTATAATAAGCATAATGAAATCCTATCATTTTTCATGCAGGGACATAAATTTAGCTACTCGTTTGTGGAAAGATTTTTCTTGTTATGAAACAAATGCTATCAATAAGCCGGAAGTGTGGGCATCAGGCGTCATTGAAAATTTCGTCAGGTTAAACGGCGTATACAATTATTCGGAAGAGAAAGTCGCAGAAATGTGTTGGCAGGTGCCAGTCAGTGTTTTACACAAAGTTGCTGATAAGATTAAAAATGTATTGCATATCGAAAAGTATGACCCACGTTATTGTAATGAAGAGGGTTTTTTGTTGATGATGTTTTCATCGTAAGGAGCGATTAAAATGATATGTAAAAAGTGTGGCTTTGAATATGTAGACAATCTAAAAGAGTGCCCTAATTGTCAGGCACCTAATGAGCCAAAAGAAGCCAAAGTATTAGATGCTGATGAAAGAGATACCTTCAAGGGCATAACCATTGATGAAACTGAAGGAACTGAAACTACTGGCAATAGCCGCAGCTCCGAGGATAAAGACGAAGACGTTTTTAAAGGAACGCATGTATATCATACCAGCATTTCGGTAGGACATTTCGGCTTTCTTTGGCAGTTGCTTTTTCTGATTGTAGTTGCTGGAATCGTCTTTATTCTTCTTCCGGCCTTTTTGTTAGTGTTTATGGCTATCGCTGCTTTTTATCTTCT
>CAZCMY010000008.1:7918-14817 GCA_964500055.1 uncultured Acidaminococcales bacterium
ACCAGCTTCATGAGCGATTGCCGGCAGGTGAAGTGCCGTGTTGGAGGAACCGCCTATTGCCATATCAACTGTTATGGCGTTTTTAAAAGCTTCTGCTGTCATAATGTCTAAAGGACAAATATTCTTTTCTACTAAATCCATTATGCGCTTACCAGCGGTTTTAGCTAAGTTGATGCGTGCGCCATAATAAGCGGCAGGCACAGTGCCATTGCCAGGCAGGCCCATTCCCAAGACTTCTGTAAGGCAGTTCATAGTATTGGCAGTAAAGAGCCCGGCACAGGAACCGCAACCAGGACAAGCATGCATTTCAACATCTCTGAGTTCTTCTTCTGATATTTGCCCTGCTTCGTAGCGCCCAGCTGCTTCAAAAGCGGTACTGACACTTATGTCAACTCCATTGCGTCTGCCTGGGAGCATAGGACCGCCGCTAATAACAATAGCTGGTATATTTAAACGTGCTGCTGCCATTAACATGCCAGGAACAATTTTATCACAGTTAGGAATCAGGACAAGACCGTCGAAGGCATGACCGATAGCCATTGCTTCGATACTGTCAGCGATTAGCTCGCGAGTTACTAAGGGATATTTCATGCCTTTATGACCCATCGCAATACCATCACAAATGCCTATGGCTGGAAATTCAATAGGGGTTCCACCATTTTCAAGAATTCCGTATTTAACTGCCTTTGCAATCTGGTCGAGGTGAATATGCCCAGGAATAATCTCATTTTGGGCATTTACAACGCCAATGAGAGGGCGTTTCATTTCGTCATCAGTATAACCCATTGCGTAAAATAATGAACGATGGGCGGCACGTGTAGAACCGTATTTGACCTCATCACTAATCCTTTTCATCCTAATCCCCCTAATTATATAAATAATAAACTTCTGCTGAAATTCTACTTTATTTCCTTAATTATGTCAACGAAATGAATTCTAATTTTCGTGGAGAGAACTAATGCTTTTGTGAAACACACAAAAAACTCTATATTGGATTATTGATGTCATTAATGTTATAATGAGCTGAAAAAAATCAATAAATTTTTAGGAGGTCAATTATAATGCGAACCAGATTAACTGCTTTACTGGGAATAAAATACCCGATAATTCAGGGCGCAATGGCATGGACGTCTGACGCAAATTTGGCTGCTGCAGTTTCCAATGGCGGCGGTGCAGGAATTATTGCTGCTGGTGGACGTACAAGCGAGTGGGTGCGTGATGAAATAAGAAAAGCAAAAGCTTTGACTGATAAGCCATTTGGTGTAAATGTTATGCTGATGGCACCAAATGCATCTGAGATAGTAGACATTGTTTGTGAGGAGAAAGTTGCTTTTGTTACTCTTGGTGCAGGAAATCCTGTGCCACATATTCCAACCTTGCAGGCGGCGGGTGTTAAAGTAATTCCTGTCGTACCTAATGTAAAGCTTGCAGACAGGATTGAAAAAGCTGGTGCAGATGCGATAATTATTGAAGGTATGGAAGGCGGCGGCCATATTGGTACGCAGACTACCATGGCACTAATGAGTAATGTGCTGGCCGTACCACACAGTATACCAGTTATTGTTGCCGGTGGCATTTCAGACGGCAGAGCCATAGCTGCAGCGTTGCTTATGGGTGCTGATGGCGTTCAGATTGGTTCTCGTTTCATCCTTACTACAGAATGTCCTACCCATCCGGCAGCAAAAGAAGCAATCTTAAAGGCAACTGATACAGATTCAGCGGTTACAGGTTTCTCCAGAGGTTCTGCTGTACGTTGTCTGAAAAATGATTTTACAGATGAATTCCTTGCCTTGGAACGTGCCGGAGCTCCTCAGGCAGAACTTGATAAGCTGGCCACCGGTACCAATCGTATGGGCGCTGTTGAAGGCGATGTAAAACGAGGCGCTATCCTGGTTGGACAAAGCTTGAATGTTTTAAAGGATATTTTGCCATGCAAAGAAGTAATTGAAAGATTGATCAGCGAGGCAAAGGCAACTTTGGCCAAAGCAAAGGATATAGAACTTTAATTTTATGTAAAAACGAGGTATGTCGCATAAGAATATGCGCATACCTCGTTTTTGTTTTTTGGCAAATTTATTTACGATTATTAAGAATATTTTCAATCGAACCGAGATCCGGTGTAACGTAAAGTGTTTGCTGATTTGTGTAAATAACAAAGCCGGGTTTTGCTCCAGATGGCTTTTTAACGAAACGCTTCTCGGTAAAATCTACTGGGACATTTGATGAATTGCGTGCTTTACTGAAATGTGCCGCCAAATTAGCTGCAGTTGCAATTTCAGCTTCTGTTGGTTTTGACAAGGAAGTTTTGAGAATAACATGAGAACCTGGAAATCCCTTCGTATGAAACCAAAGATCATGTGGTTTAGCAATTGTAAAGGTTACTAAGTCATTCTGTTTGTTATTTTTGCCAATATAAATGACAGTGTCATGAGGAAGTGATATTAATAGAGGAACTGATTTTGGAAGGGATGCCTTGCTTTTAACTTTTTTGTTTTCAGAAATAATACCTTCATTGATTAGTTCCTGCCTAATTTCAGCAACTTCTGTTTTATTTGTTGCTGTTTGCAGGGAGGTGTCAAGAGATTGCAGATACTGAAGCAAATCACTTGTTTCTTGTTTTTGTTTATTAATTTCTTCTATTGCTCGTTTATATTTATTGTAGCGCTTATAATACGATTGTGCGTTTTCTACAGGACCAAGAGTTGGAGAAAGAGCTATTTCTATCTTTTCATTAGTGTAAATATTGTCAAAGCTGCAGCTAGTCATGCCTTTTTTTATCATATAAATATTCGTCATCAGAGTGTCAGCAATAATTTTTTGATATTCTGCATTTTCAGCTGTTTTTAAATCTGATTCAAGTGCGGTTATTTTTTTCTCTGTTCGTGCAATAGCACCGGCAATAGCCTTCTGTAAAATATCTTTTTCTGGAGATTGAATAGGAACCAGTTTGGCCGCAAAGTTGATAGCTGTATTTAAGTCAGGGAATTCCTTTATAAGGAATTTTGCTTTATCAATATGTAATGGTTTCGCAAGAACAATGGTGCTCATCCGGTTTGTTTGTGTCAGGATACCATAAACAGGTAACTTTTTCACAATATGGTCTTTTACACTATTTTGCATATCAGTAAATTCTTTTATAAAAAGGTTTTTCTTTTCAAGAGGAAAGTTGACAATATCAAGACTTATATTACTTCGATACAAAATTTCTGAAGCAGTGAATTTGCCGATACCAGTTGTTGTTGATATTAAGTTTTGCAAGACATTTTTCAATGGCTGCTTGATAATATCCTCAACTATAGCTGAAGGGTCATCATAAATAAACGAGGAGCCGTTCTGTGCAGGTGGTGTGCTATAAATATGATTTGGCAGGATTTGTCTGAAACTACAAACGCTTTTACTGATATGTTTAAGAGCGTCAAGTACGACTTCATTTTCGGTAAATATTATATTGCTGTTTCTGCCCGTTAATTCAAAAATCAATTTTTTGGTAATTATCTGCTTAGCAGGACCGAGAATATCTATTTCCATAGTAATAATACGGTCCAAACCCAATTGCTCAATTTTGCTTATGCGGCCATCTTCCAGATGTTTTCGGAGCAACATGCAGAAAGCTGGAGGTTTGTCGGGATTTTCAGGAATATTATCCGGTAAATATAGTAAGGGTGAATCACCGCTGAAGTCAGCGAGAAGAGATACAGTGTCTTTGCCGTTTCTGACTACGAGTAGAAGAGATGCCGGTGTAGGCATGAATATTTTTGCAATTTTTCCGCCATTCAGTGCTGTTTGAAGATTTTTTGTAAGTATATGGAGCGTTATACCTTCTAAATTCATGAATAAACACCTTCATTCTGTCAAAAATGTTTCAATAAAATTTGCGTCAATCTGATTGATATTATATAATAACTTGATAAAGTGTTATTTATAACAATCTTAGTATAATGTGTTGTTTATAATTGGTCAAACTTATCTATGGATAATGATGTTTGCTCAAACGACAAATTCTTGTTGGTAAGGTGGAGACATTATGAAAATATTTTTTGTGTTTTGTTGCTTATTATTAACGTTTTGCCAGCCAACTTTTGCGATGCTTGCCATAAGTGATCAGATGATTGGCGGCGCCCAGGAGTATGGCAGAAGCAAGGTATCTTTACCGGTGAATGAATTGCAAAAACCCTGGACTGTTAATGAGGCTCTTAAAGAAAATATCTATGCAGATACGGAAAGGATTATTGTCTACACGCCTTATCTGATAGTTGCCATGGATGCCCAGAATAAAGCAAAGGCTTTTGAAGAAATAAAACTGGAAGATAGCAAAAATTTAGCTTCTGGTTATGAACAAGCACTTGTAATCGGAGCAATAATTGATGCACCTGAAAAGATTAATCCGGATAATTTACAGGTAACGCTTTTACAAGGTGACAAAAATCTGCCGCCATATTATGGTGAATTGGTTTCGGCGTCTTCTACTGAAAAAGTTATTGAAAAAACAGCTGTACAAGATAAAAATGATAACGGTATTAAACCAGTGGACGATAAGACACCGCTACCTTCCGAGAAGGAAAAAACAGAGCAGGCGGCTTTAAGTGACAAAATCAATATAAAGATGCCAGTTTGGAACATACAATATTATTTTTATTTTGATGTTTCGCAAATTAATACAACATTACCTTTGATAATTAGAATTGATGATAAACTTGCTGGAGAACGAGAATTCAGATTCCATCCGGGAAATATGAATTAATTGAAGAATCACAATTGACGGGAGGATTTAGCTTGCTAAAAAGTATGACGGGCTTTGGACGTGGAGAGTATAACGATGAAAACTTATCATTTGTGATTGAAATGAAAACAGTCAATCATCGTTATAATGAAGTAGCAATAAGGCTGCCAAGATTTCTGAACGCATTGGAAGACAAGATCCGTAAAACCATTTTGAATACTGTCAGCCGCGGGCGCGTCGATGTTTTTATAACTGCTGATTATAATAGTGCTGAAGGCTGCAGGGTAAAGGTTGACAAAGCTCTTGCACTTGCCTACCATGATGCCTTAAGAGAAGTGTGTGAAGCAGTTGGTTATCCTGACACCAAGCTCTTGGAACAGGCTGAAATTCTGTACATTTCACGTTGCCCAGAAGTTATATCGGCAAAAGAAGGTTACTTTGATGTTGAAACCTTATGGCCGAAGATTCTTATTGCAATTGAAGCGGCTTTGGCTAATCTTGTTACGATGAGAACTACAGAGGGCTCTAATATACAAAGCGATCTTGTTTCACGCGCAGATTTAATAGCAGAGAAACTGAAGATTGTCGAAGAAAGAGCACCACAAGTTGTTCTTGAGTATGATAAAAGATTGGGTGAGCGCATTAATGATCTTCTGAAGAATTTCGGGCAGGAAGTTGAACCGGAAAGACTTATCCAGGAAGTGGCTATTTTCTCCGATCGTGTTAATATTACTGAAGAAATTGTCCGCTTGAAAAGTCATATCAAGCAGTTCAAGGCAATGCTTAATAGTGAACAACCTGTAGGGCGTAAGATGGACTTTCTTATTCAGGAGTTTAACCGAGAGGCTAATACTATTGCTTCGAAAGCCAATGATTTTGCTATTACTCAAGTAGTTGTTGAAATCAAGGGCGAAATTGAGAAAATCAGGGAACAAGTTCAGAATATAGAATGATTCGGAAAGGGTGAGCTCATGGATATGAAGTTAATAAACATAGGGTTTGGAAATATTGTTGCCGCACACCGAATCATTGCGATTATTGGTCCGGAATCTGCTCCAATAAAACGTATTATTCAGGAGGGTAAAGAACGTGGTGTCGTTATTGATGCCACTTATGGACGAAGAACGCGTGCAGTTCTGATTGTTGACAGTGGCCATATTATTTTATCGGCTATACAACCTGAAACAATTGCTAACAGGTTATATCAGGCTGGTGCGGACGAGCAAGAAGATACAGTTCAGGGGGAGGATGAAGAATGAAGCCACAAGGAGTTCTCTTGGTTTTATCAGGACCCTCTGGTGCCGGCAAAGGTACAATTTGCCAAAAATTACGAGAAAAACGCGATGATCTTTCTTATTCCGTTTCAGCTACAACACGTGCTCCCCGTAAAGGAGAAATTGATGGTAAAGACTATTTTTTCCTGACAACTGATTGTTTTAAAGAAATGATCGCTAATGATGAAATGCTAGAGTATGCTGAAATATATGGTAATTATTACGGAACGCCCAGGTCTTACGTAACGAGTATTCTAGACCAAGGGAAAGATGTAGTCCTTGAAATAGATCCACAAGGCGCTCTTCAAATAAAAAAACGCTTTCCTGATGCTGTTTTTGTATTTATAGTACCACCATCCCTTGATGAATTGACAAAACGCATATATAAACGCGGTACTGATTCTGAAGAAGTAATTAAACGTAGGCTAAGTGCTGCAACGTCCGAACTTGCATATGCCTCGAAGTATGACTATATAATAGTCAATGATGAAGTTGAAAAGGCTTCAAATAAAGTAAGTAATATTATTGACGCAGAACGCAATAGGGCTGTGAGAACATTCTTTATTGTAAATAAAATTTGCCAAAACGGCACATGCGAGGAGTAGTGAATAATTATGTCCATGGTTGAACCTTCAATTGATTATTTGGCAGAAAAGGTTGATAGCAAATATACTTTAGTAATTCTTAGTGCGAAACGCGCCAGAGAGTTGCTGAGTGGTGCGCAACCCTTAGTAGATTGCAAGTCAAACAAAGCAGTTACGATCGCTTTGGAGGAAATTGCAGCTGATAAAATTACTTATGAACGTACAAAAACTGGTATTAAGTAGGGGGAACTCAGAGTGCTGAAGGGAAAGAAAATTGTTCTTGGAGTAACTGGCGGAATTGCTGTATATAAAGCTGTTGAT
>CAZCMY010000008.1:14917-28459 GCA_964500055.1 uncultured Acidaminococcales bacterium
GCAATGAATTGCCAAATGTACATTAATCCTATTACGCAAGATAACCTGAAAAAATTGGCGGATTACGGGTTTATTATAATGCAGCCAGCCACAGGATATTTGGCGTGTGGAACATCAGGTGTAGGACGTTTGCCTGAAACTGTGGAAATTATTGCCTTTACGAAAAACTTTATTTCTCATAAAGAGGGAGACTTAAAAGGTCTGAAGATTTTGGTAACCGCAGCGGGAACTCGTGAACCGATTGATCCTGTTCGTTTTGTAGGCAACCGTTCCAGCGGAAAAATGGGTTATGCAGTAGCACAGGCAGCTGCGGAACGTGGTGCTGACGTAGTTTTGGTTTCAGGCCCTTCTTCCTTAACGCCTCCTGCTAATGTTGAAGTCATCAATGTCGAAACTACACGTGAAATGATGAATGCCGTCTTAGCTAAATATGATGAGATGGATATAGTGATAAAGGCAGCAGCCGTTGCTGATTATTGCCCACATGAAGTTGCTGAACAAAAAATAAAAAAAGCAACTGATGACGCTTTAACAATCGTACTCGACAAGAATCCTGATATTTTGAAAAAATTAGGTGAGTTGAAGACCAGGCAATTCTTAGTTGGCTTTGCTGCCGAGACACAAAATTTATTGGCAAATGCAACTGAAAAAATCAAAAAGAAAAATCTTGATATGATTGTAGCGAATGATGTTACTATAGCTGGAGCAGGTTTTAACTATGATACCAATGTGGTTAAATTCCTTTTCCCTAATGGCGAAGTGAAAAGCCTCGAAAAAATGTCCAAACTTGAAGTTGCTCAGGCATTATTGAATGAGGTAAAGGCTGTAAGAAATAAATAGCTTGTGATTTTTGATTTAATAGTTTATAATTGTGCCTGTAATTTAATATGGACTCATCAAGAGATAGCGGAGGGAATGGCCCGATGAAGCTGCAGCAACCATTGGTTTTGCCAAAACGGTGCTAAGTCCTGCAATGAAAATTGTGAGATGGGAAGAGAATAGTTTTAAAACTTGACGCTCTCATTTTTTTGAGAGCGTTTTTATTAGTTTCAAAATCAGAAGGGAGAAATAAATGAGAAAATTATTCACATCAGAATCTGTAACCGAAGGACATCCTGATAAGATTGCAGATCAAATTTCTGACGCGATATTGGACGCTGTCCTTGAAAAAGACCCAATGGCTCGTGTTGCCTGCGAAACGCTTGTGGCTACAGGCCAGGTGCATATTGTTGGTGAAATCACGACAAACTGCTATGTAGATATTCCAAAAATAGCAAGGGACACTATTGTAGAAATTGGTTATGACCGCGCTAAATATGGTTTTGACGGCTATACTTGCGGTGTGTTGACTTCCATAGATGAACAGTCAGCTGATATTGCTCTCGGTGTTGATAAGGCTCTGGAGGCAAAAGCTGGTGAAGCTGAAGAGGAAAGTTCCGTCGGTGCTGGCGATCAAGGTATGATGTTTGGCTATGCTACGAATGAAACAGAGGAGTATATGCCGCTTCCTATTTCCTTAGCACATAAATTAGCACGTCAACTTGCGAAAGTACGCAAAGATAAGACGCTGGATTATTTGCGCCCGGATGGAAAAACGCAGGTTACGGTTGAATATGAAGATGGAAAGCCTGTTCGTGTGGACACCATCGTAATATCGACTCAGCACAGTCCAGAAGTTTCTACAGCTCAGATTACGAAGGACATAAAAGAGCATGTAATAGCACCAATTGTTCCATCAGAGATGCTTGATAACGATACTAAATATTATATAAATCCAACCGGCCGTTTCGTTATAGGAGGTCCACAGGGGGACTCGGGATTAACCGGCAGAAAAATTATTGTTGATACCTATGGCGGCATGGCTCGTCATGGCGGCGGAGCCTTTTCCGGCAAGGATCCAACAAAAGTTGACAGAAGTGCTGCTTATGCAGCTCGCTATGTTGCCAAGAACATTGTAGCCGCAGGCTTGGCAGATAAATGTGAAATACAGTTGGCATATGCGATAGGCGTTGCTAAACCGGTCTCCATTTCTGTTGAGACTTTTGGCACCGGTAAGGTCAGTGATGAAAAAATCATCGAGCTCATCAAGAAAAACTTTACTTTGAGCCCGGCCGGTATTATCAATTCGCTGAATTTGCGCAGACCAATTTATAAGCAGACTGCTGCTTATGGGCATATGGGACGTACCGATATTGATTTGCCATGGGAACACCTTGATAAAGTTGAAACTCTGCGTCAGCAGGCAGATTTATAGGCAGGATTTTCATTAATTTTAACGAAATAAAGTTTATGGCTAAAAGCAGGGACTTTTTTAGTCCTTGCTTTGCTTTTTATTGTGTGAGGTGAAATATGAAATACGCAGATGTGGTAATCAATTTACCGGTAAAAAATCTTTTTAAGCAATTTACATATTTCATTGGTGATGAACTTGATTTCGTTGACGAAGGTTGGCGGGTTATTGTTCCTTTTGGTCACCAGATGGTGGAGGGTTTTGTTGTAAGGACTTATGACAGGCTGGACAAAGAAGAAGAGATCAAAGAAATTATTGATACTTTGGATACAACACCATGGTTTGACCAACAGATGCTTTTGCTTGCGCAGTGGATTTCTGATTATTATATGTGTTCATTGGCGGAGGCGATGCGCCTTTTTATTCCTGGCAGCAGCAGCATCAGGAGTATCCCAAAATATATGGCAGTAAACGATTTTTCTACAGAGGATTTAGCTGATGATGAGTTGCATTTATACAATTTTTTGCAGGAAAGTCAAGGAGCCAGTCGCAAACTAATTGAAACCAAGTTTGGAAAAAGTGGCTTATTAAAGAAATTAGTAGCTAAAAAGGCCATTATATTGGATTATGAAATTAATAGAAAAATTAAAGAGAAAACTATCAGTGTATATAATTTATCTGATGAAGGAAAGCTTGCTTTAAAAAATCTCAAAAGAATGCCAGCACAGAGAGTGGCAATGGACATTTTGTTTGAACAAGGTGAAATGGAAGCAGAAGCACTTCAAAATAGACAAATTTCTCAGGCAACCCTACGAATTTTATGCCAAAAGGGTTGGGTATTAAGAAGCCAAAAAAGAGTGTTTCGTGACAGTTATGCCAATCATCTTGAAAATAAGGAAAATCTGATTCTGACAAGTGAGCAAATAGAGGCTCTTGTGCAAATTAAGGCAACTATAGAAGATCAGAAGCATAGTACATTTCTTTTGCAGGGAGTTACTGGCAGCGGCAAAACGGAAATTTATCTCAGAGCAGCTGCTGAGGCACTGTTGCATGAAAAACAGGTAATGGTCTTAGTGCCGGAAATTGCTTTGACAGGTCAGATTGTTGAAAGATTTAAAGCATGGTTTGGCAAAAGAGTGGCTGTCGTTCACAGTAAGCTATCTCAAAGTGAACGTGCTGATGTCTGGTACAAAATGAGGACCGGTTATGCCGACATCTTAATAGGCGTAAGGTCAGCTGTTTTTGCACCTTTTCTTAATCTTGGACTAATTATTATGGATGAAGAACAAGAGTATAGTTATAAGCAGGAAGAAAGACCTTGCTATAATGCCAGAACGATTTCGCTGAAAAGAGCGCAAATGGCTTCAATACCTTTGCTGCTAGGTAGTGCTACACCTGATATTTGTACGTATTTTCACGCTTTGAACGGGCGTTACAAACATTTACATTTGACTAAGCGCGCTAACGAAAGTGACATGCCAGAGGTAACTATTGTAGATATGCGAGAAGAACTGCAATCAGGCAATAAGTCGGTCATTTCAGGAAAGTTAAGAGAATCTTTGTTAGAAACTGCTAAACGTGGTGAGCAGGCCATAGTTCTTCTGAATAGACGGGGTTTTTCGACATTTGTTATGTGCAGAGACTGTGGTGAATCCATAATGTGTCCTCATTGTGCGGTTGCCTTAGTCTACCATAACGCTGGCAAAGCATTGCGCTGCCATTATTGTGGTTTTTCACTGCCGATACCGGACGAATGCCCAAGTTGCCATAGCCGCAAAATAAAATATTTTGGTACCGGCACGCAAAAGGCAGAAGCTGCGATAGAAGAACTTGACGAAGAAATCAAAATATTGCGAATGGATCAGGATTCTACTGCTCGCAAATTCGCCCATGAAGAAATATTGCATGATTTTGCAGCTGGCAAGGCTAATGTTCTTTTAGGGACGCAAATGGTAGCCAAAGGCCATGATATAGCAAATGTAACGCTGGTAGGAATTCTGGCCGCTGATTCTCAGCTTAATCTACCGGATTTCAGGGCTGGTGAAAGAACATTTAATCTTCTGACTCAGGCGGCTGGCAGAGCAGGTCGTGGTGATAAACCAGGACATGTTGTCTTACAGGCTTATGATGCTGACAATGAAATTATAAAGTTAGCAGCCAGCCAGGATTATGATGCTTTTGCCAAACAGGAGCTTTTGGTCAGGGAAGAATTGTTATATCCGCCATTTACACAACTCCTTAAGATAACCATTGTTGATCGTACTCAAAACGCAGCCAATGTCTTAGCTCAGCGAATAGTCAATTATTTGCAGGCAATTGCTGTTAACGAACCGAATACAGACATGACTGTTATGGGACCTTTCCCAGGAATAGTGGAAAAGGTCAGGGATTTGTATCGTATTAATATATTAGTAAAAAGCACACATATGGCTGTCGTCAAAAATTCATTAAAAATATCAGAATTCAGAGAAATGAAAAACGTATATTTTGACGTTGATCCTATCAGTGTTGTTTAAAAAGACTAACTTCTGTTTTCCCAAGGCACGACTTGTGTTATAATTTACTGGAAAATGAAGTTTTTTGGAGGTATTATGACTGTTTTAGATATAAAGACTGCTGGCAATCCTGTTCTCAGACAGGTTGCGTCAAAAGTAACAAGAATAGACAAGCGAATAAAACGTTTATTAAGTGATATGGCCGATACAATGTACAAGGCTGACGGAGTTGGTTTGGCTGCTCCGCAGATTGGTGTTTCTGTCAGAATAGTAGTTATTGATGCTGGTGAAGGTATTGTAGAAATGATTAACCCGGAAATAATAAGTAAAGAAGGCTCTTGCGTTAATGTTGAGGGCTGTCTTAGTGTGCCTAATTTCGACGGCGAAGTTGAAAGAGCAAAATCTGTAAGGGTGAAATATCAGGACAGAAGCGGCAAACCAATTGTTTTGGATGCAACGGAGCTTTTGGCGATTGCGGTACAACATGAAGTTGATCATCTGGATGGTATACTTTTTATCGATAAGGCCAATGCGCTTATACCTAAAGAGTAAAAGGAGAATATATGCGAATAGTTTTTATGGGCTCGCCAGAATTTGCTGTTGATAGCTTGAAGGCTTTAGTGGAAGCTTCACAGCATGAAGTTGTTGCGGTTATTACGCAACCGGACAGACCAAAAGGACGCGGTCAAAAAGTCCTTATGACAGCGGTAAAAGAGTATGCACTGACAAAGAATCTACCTGTTTTGCAACCGGTAAAAATTCGTGCACAAGAATTTGTTGAAGAATTGAAAGCTTTAGAACCAGAATTAATTGTAGTAGTAGCTTTTGGCCAGTTTCTTCCCAAAGATATTCTGCAAATGCCTAAGTACGGCTGCATAAATGTTCACGCTTCATTGCTGCCTAAATACAGAGGGGCGGCACCTATTCATTATGCAATCATGAATGGTGAAACGGAAACTGGTGTGACCATCATGATGATGGATATTGGCATGGATACCGGAGCCATGTTGGCCAAGTCGGTTACACAAATCAGTGACGAGATGACAATGGGAATTCTACACGATCAATTAAAAATTGCCGGAGCAAAATTATTGCTGGACGTTGTTGAAGGACTGGAAAAAGGAACAATTAAGCCTGTGCCTCAAAATAACGATGAAGCTACGTATGCCTCTTTGCTTGATAAAGAGATTGAAAAGATAGAATGGAACCATACTGCTCAAGAAATACATAATAAAGTCAGAGGCTTAAATCCTTGGCCAGGTGCGCACTCGGTTCTTCCTGACGGTAGAAATTTGAAAATTTGGCAGACACAAGTAGTTGACAGGGAGTATCCTGGCGTTAAGCCAGGCACGATTGTTGAATTGACAAAGAACGGTTTCATTGTTGTATGTGGTAAAGCGTGTCTGGAAGTCCTTGAAGTCCAGCCTGAGTCAAAGAAAAAAATGGCTGCTGACGTTTTTTGTAATGGGTATAAGATTAAATCGGGGGAGATACTTTCATTAGAGGTATAGAGAATGGTTGAAATAGTGTTTAAACCGAAAAAACGTATTTTTATTGCCCTGGCATCCCTGGGAATTATTTTTGCCGGACTGTTTGCTTACTTGCTATGGCGTGTTTCTTTGCCGGGACTGGAAGGTATTAATCAATATCTGCCAGCAGTAGTAGGTCTGGTTGGAGTTTTGGTAATAATAGCTTTTTTGGCTGGTGTTTGCGGGATTGTACTTGCAATTCTTGGTGTTCCTGTTATAAGCCTTTTACATGGTTGGGCTTGGAGCGCTATTAATTTGTTATTTCCACTGGCAGTTTTTCTGGGCAGGGTATTCAGGATACCGCGAAGAAAGATTGAACAGTCATTTATTGAAGTCAGTAACCATCTGGTCCGCAATCAGAAGATTAAGGTGCCGGCCAGCAAAATATTGATTCTCACGCCTCATTGCATCCAATTGGATACCTGCCCTTATAAAATAACGAGGGATATAAAGAATTGCCGCAGGTGTGGGAACTGCAGTGTTGGACCTCTCCTGGACCTGGCAGACAAATATGGAGTTAATATAGCTGTCGCAACCGGTGGTACTTTGGCGCGGCAATTTGTTAAAACAATAAGACCGAAAGCGATTATAGCAGTCGCATGTGAACGTGACCTTACAAGCGGGATACAGGATGTTTTTCCTCTGCCGGTGATTGGTGTATTGAATGAACGGCCTAACGGACCCTGTTTTAATACTAGAGTTGACATTGATAAAGTCGAAACAACGATTAAATATTTTTTGAAAAATGAGGATAAAAATGACAATAAAAACTAGCTCGCCGAAGCAAGAAAAAATTGTACCTGTCAATGCTAGATTACTTGCTTTGCGAGTGATAGACAGTGTTTTCAGCAATGGCGCCTATTCTAACATAGCTCTCAATAAAGCCTTTTCCGCTAACAAGATAAGTGATCTTGATCGTCGTTTTGTTACCGAGTTGGTATACGGATGTATAAAGGCAAAGGGAACTCTTGATTGGATATTAGAGCAAAATGTTTCTCGCTCTCTGAATAAAATAAGTCCTGTAATATTAAATATTTTGCGGCTGGGTGTTTTTCAGATTTATTTTCTGGAACGCATACCAGCTTCTGCTGCTTGTAATGAAGCAGTTAATTTAGCAAAGAAGTTTGGACATATCGGCACAGTTAAATTTGTTAATGGAGTTCTTAGAAACTGCGTTCGCAATAAAGAAAAAATGGTTTATCCTTCATTGGAAGAGAATAAGATATTGCATTTAGCTCTGAAATTGCAGCATCCAGAATGGCTTGTTCGCAGATGGATAAGCGATTATGGTTTGGAAGAAACAGAAAAACTATGTTGTTTTAACAATCAGGCTCCGCCGTTGACCTTACGGGTTAATACACTTGTGATTACCAGAGATGAGCTGCTGAAAAAGCTGGCGGAAGATGATTTTACGGTGCGTCCTTCCGAGTGGAGCAAAGACGGGATTGTTTGTGACAAGCTGCCTTCCTTGGAGCTTTTGTTTAAAAAATATAATAAGTGCTTTTATGTGCAGGATGAGAGTTCGATGTTGGTTGCAGGTATCTTAGAACCGAAGCCAGGACAGCGGGTAATAGATGTTTGTTCGGCCCCGGGCGGTAAAACCACTCATTTGGCGCAGTTGATGGAAAACAAGGGAGAAATAATTGCAACCGATATTCACCCACATAAAATAGGCTTAATCAAAGAAAACGCGGAACGTTTAGGTATTGAAATAATAAAAACAGAAATTAAAGATGCTGCTGATAATGAAGAGGCATGGAACGAATTGGCTGATTGTGTTCTTGTTGATGCGCCTTGTTCCGGTTTAGGAGTTTTAAGAAGACGTGCCGAAGCCAGATGGACAAAAACAGAGGCTGGTCTGAAAGAGTTCCCCAAACTGCAGCTGGCAATACTGAATAACGCGGCAAGGTATTTAAAACAGGGAGGCAGATTGGTGTATAGTACATGCACACTGGAATCTGCTGAAAATTTCGGTGTAGTACAGGCCTTTCTGGAATTAAACAAACAATATGAATTGGCTGGTTTTGCCCATCCCAAAACAGGTGAAATCATTAAAGACTTGCAAATTTTACCACAAAACGATGGTATAGACGGATTTTACATTTGTGCCTTGAAGCGTAAGGCGTGAAAGATAGGAAGAACATGGAAAAGATAGATATTTTTGGTTTAAACATTGAAGCTTTACAAGATTTGCTCGCAACCTATGGATTTAAAAAATTCAGAGCAAAACAAGTATTTGAGTGGATTTATAAGAAATCAGTTTTTGAATTTAGCAAAATGAAGAATATTTCTAAAGATGATATACAGCTTCTGGAAGAAAATTTCACAATATTGCCAGCGCGCATCAATATTTTAAAAGAACAACTATCTTCTGATAAATTGACACGCAAGGTATTGATTGAATTGCCGGATGGGAATTCAATTGAAACAGTATGTATGTCACACGACTATGGTTATAGTGTTTGCGTATCAAGTCAGGTTGGCTGTAATATGGGTTGTGCTTTTTGCGCCAGCGGCTTGACTGGGTTTGTGAGAAATTTGACGCAAGCTGAAATTTTACTCCAGGTATATTATTTCAATCAGCTTTTGGCTCCTGTCAATGGCTTTGTCAGCCGTGTTGTTGTGATGGGTGCCGGAGAGCCAATGTTAAATTTTGATGCAGTTCTGGGAGCTTTGGAATTTCTTCATATGGAAACAACCTCGAACATGAGTTACCGAAATATGACAGTTTCTACCTGTGGAATCATTCCAGGAATTGAAAAGCTCATTGATAAAAAACTGCCAATTAATTTGGCAATTTCGCTTCATTCTGTTAAAGATGATATCAGAAGTGAACTGATGCCGATCAACAAAAGTTACCCCTTTTTAGAGGTTATTAAGGCAGCTGATGGCTATGCGAAAGCAACAGGCAGACAAGTTACCTATGAATATATTCTGATAGCGAATAAGAATGATAGTGTGCTTGATGCGGAATTGCTTAGTAATGCACTTCGTTTTAAAAATGCTTCTGTTAACCTGATTCCTGCTAACCCTGTTGAAGAAAAAGGGTTTAAAAGGCCTTCGTCTAATACAGTAGAGAGATTTCTGCAGGTTCTGAAGAAGAATAAAATCAATGCAACTGTCAGAAGAGAAATGGGCAAAGATATTGATGCCGCTTGCGGACAGCTAAGGTCTAAGTTTATTGGTAAAAACTCTTAACTTGTGAGGTGATTGACTTGTTGGTTGTTAGCAGAACAAATAAAGGGCTTGTACGTGACAACAATGAGGACAGCATTTTGGTAAAACTACCTAATCTTTTTGCGATAGCAGACGGTATGGGTGGTCATCAGGGCGGCGAAACCGCAAGTTCGGAAGCCGTAGCCTATTTAGCTGAGACCGACTTTTCGAAGGTAGAAGATAAAAATGTTTTGCCGTTTTTGGCAAAGAGAGTTCAGGAAGCCAGTAATCGCATCTGGCAGATGGCGCAAGAAAACCCAAAACTTAGGGGCATGGGTACGACTCTCTCAGTTGTTTATCTTCTGGATGACGAAAGGGCCTGTGCAGCGCATGTAGGTGACAGCAGAATTTATCTGTTACAGAGTAATGGGCTTAAAAAAATAACCAGAGATCATTCCTATGTGGCAGAATTAGTAAGAAACAAGGAGATAAGCCCTGAAGAGGCAGCAAACCATCTGCATAAGAATATTATTATGCGAGCAGTAGGAGCGGAACCGTATGTTGAGGTTGATTCCTTTGAATTTCTTACAAGCGGGGCAAAGAGGCTGCTTTTAAGCTCTGATGGATTAACAAATATGGTTAGTGAAGAAGAAATCGAAAATAGTTTACAAGATTCAAACCTGACTTTTGCGGCTGATTCCTTAATGGAAAAAGCTTTGACAGCAGGCGGTAAGGATAACATATCTTTCATTATCCTTGATTTGGAGGATTAAAATTTATGGAACAAAAAATTATAGGCAATCGTTATCAGATAATGGAGTCAATTGGTACTGGCGGCATGGCTGAAGTATACAAAGCTTTTGACACCTTTCTAAACAGAGAAGTAGCTGTTAAAGTTCTGCGCGCCCAATACACCGATGATGAAGGATTTGTTTCGCGTTTCAGACAAGAGGCTCAGTCCGCTGCAAGACTTATTCATCCAAATATTGTCAATGTTTATGATGTAGGTAGGGATGACGATTCTTATTACATAATAATGGAGTATGTCAAAGGCAGGACCCTAAAAGAATTGATATCCGCAGAGGGCGCATTAGATCCAATGACATCGGTATTAATAGCACACGGTATTGCTTCTGCATTGAAACATGCTCATAGCAGGGGAATTATTCATTGTGATATAAAACCTCATAATATTTTACTTGATGAGAATAATAATCCTAAAGTTGCTGATTTTGGTATCGCCAGAGCAATAACAACTGCAACTATGACATATACCGCCTCTGTCGTTGGTTCCGTACATTATCTTTCACCTGAACAAGTGAGGGGAGAGAAAGTTTCGGCGCAGTCGGATTTATATTCACTAGGCATTTTGCTTTTTGAAATGCTGACCGGCTGTTTGCCTTATACAGCTGAGAGCCCTGTCGCAGTTGCTTTAATGCATGTTCGTGAGAGAATGCCATTGGTCAGGGAAGTTAATGCTAAAGTACCGCTGGTTTTGGAGAAAATTGTTGCGAAAGCATTAGCAAAAGATAAAGAAGAGCGTTATGCGTCTGCTGATGAATTTTTGCAGGACCTTGAATATGCAGCAGATGTTTTGAGTGGCAATATAGAATATAATGAAAAAGACAGGGTATTTATTGCGGATGATAGCCCGGCTATTGCTGAAGCAGCGCTTGATGAAACAATACGGATTGATAGGAATGCTTATGCTGATCAATTAAATTCTCACGAGGAAGATGCCGCTGAAGATAAACTTAAGAAGAAAAAACGTATAAAGCGCTGGCTTATCGGAGCAGTTGTAGCTGCATCTTTTCTTATTATAGGTTTATTTTCCTTTGGTGTTATCGGTGGACCTGAAGTTGAAGTTCCTGATGTAACAGGAAAAACAGTTGTTGAAGCGCAGAATATCTTAGCGCAGGCCAAATTGGGATATACAATTGACGAAGAGTATAATATAAAAGTTGCTCCTGGAACCGTTATTTCACAAAATCCTGGTGCAAAACGTATGGTTAAAGAAGGCCGTAAGATTACGCTCGTTGTAAGCAAAGGTGTAGAATTGGGCGATGTTCCTAATTTGAAAGGCAAGAGACTTACTGAAGCAAAAGCTATTCTGAAGTCATCGCGTTTTGAACTTGGACGGGTGTCTTATAGATATGTCAGTGGTTCTCCGGAAGAAACTATACTGGAACAAAGTGTTGCACCGCCAGCGAAGCTACCTATAGGGACAAAATTAGACGTTGTTATTAATATTAAGAGCGATCAGGTTGTGCTTCCGGATTTAGTAGGGTTGAGCAGTACTTCTGCTAAAAATAAACTTAATGACTTGGGACTTGTTTTAGGTAAAGTTAATACTGTAGTCAGCAAGGAACCGGATAATACTGTTATAGAAATGAATCCAGCTTCCAAAGAAGTAGTTAATGTAGGTACAGTTGTGGATATTACAGTGTCCAAGAACGCCGACAGTACTAAACCCCAGCAATCTCAGTATGTTGAATTTATAGTGCCAGCGGGCAGTGACCATCAGGAGATAAAAATTGTTGTGGTTGATGATACTGGCAGCCGTGTTGTTTATACCAATACTCATAAACCTGGTGTGCGTTTAAGACAGCAAATCGAAGGTACTGGTAATATAAGGGTACAATTCTATAGTAATGATAAGTTAGTGGAGGAAAGAAGCCTGTGATTATGAATCAGGGTAGAATAGTAAAAAATTATATGGGGTATTATTATGTCGAGACGGCCACGCATGAAATTATTACATGCAAAGTCAAAGGAAAAATGAAGCAGAATCGTTTTTCACTTTGTACAGGTGACTATGTGAAGTTCGAAGTCAGTGGTTCCGAAGGCATGATTACTGATATATTGCCGCGCAAAAATTTTTTGCTGCGACCAACTGTTGCGAACATTGATTTGGTTGTCGTAACAGTTTCCTGTTCTAATCCTGATTTCAGTTTTCTTATTACGGACAAGTTGCTGGCACTGGCTGAAATAGCAAGGATACCGGGCATAATATGTCTGACGAAAGTTGATATTGCACCTGTTGGACTAGTGGAAAAATGTTGTGAGTTGTATGGAAAAATCGGTTATAAGGTATTTCTTGTATCTGCTAAAGAGGGAATTGGAATCGAAGAACTGCGAGCCGAAGTTAGTGAAAAACTAACTGTTTTTGCAGGCCCATCCGGTGTTGGAAAGTCTTCTACGCTCAATGCTATAGATCCAAATTTGAATCTTGTTACCGGCCAAGTAAGTGAAAAAATTGGCAGAGGGCGGCACACGACTCGTTTTGCACACTTTATTCCTTTTGCTGGTGGCTATTTGGCGGATACCCCTGGTTTCGGAAATTTGACCATGGAAGAAATTGAGGCGAATACTCTACCACAAGCTTTTCGTGAATTTGTAAAGTATGCCCATAATTGCCGTTTTACTACCTGCTCACATACGCATGAACCTAATTGTGCTGTCAAAGAAGCAGTAGAAGCTGGTGAGATTGCAACAAGCAGATATAATTCTTATACGGCCATATTGCAGGAAATTTTAACAAAAAAAGAGAAAGAAGGGAAGAAATGACTCTTATAGCACCTTCGATATTGTCGGCAGATTTTGCTTATTTAGCTGATGAAATAAAAAAAATAGAAGCAGCAGGCGCTGATTGGGTACACATTGATGTGATGGATGGCAGTTTTGTTCCAAATCTTACTTTTGGGGCTCCTGTGGTTCAGAAGATAAGACCAGTAACAAAATTATTTTTTGACTGTCATCTAATGGTAAATAACCCGGAGAATTATATTGATGATTTTGCCAAAGCGGGCGCTGATATGATTGTAGTACATGTTGAAGCTACAAATCATCTGCATCGTCTGGTTCAAGCCATAAAGGAAAAAGGCATAAAAGCTGGCGTGGCATTAAACCCTGCAACTTCATTGAGTACTATTGAAGAAATTTTGCCGTATGTTGATATGGTTCTTATTATGTCCGTAAACCCCGGTTTTGGCGGCCAAAAATTCATTCCTACCTGTCTGGTAAAAATTCAAAGACTTAGACAGATGATAAATGCTGGCGGCTTTGATACTCTTATTCAGGTTGACGGTGGTGTTAACGACATCATATCTAAGCAAGTCCGGGATGCAGGCGC
>CAZCMY010000009.1:0-14797 GCA_964500055.1 uncultured Acidaminococcales bacterium
GCCCTCTGGCAACCCCCTTGCGGAAGTTTATTTGAAATTTTGTCTGCCGCGTGTCTATATAAATAGTTCCTTCTATTATATGGCATTATTATTGCTAGGTATCTTTTCTGACTGCGTATTCAAATAAGCACCTAGGTTGTGTTATAATAATCACTAGCTAATAGTTACTGTTTAAAAAATATCTAGAATAAAAGGGACGCTGTATATGAATCAAAATGAAAATCAACCACCAACAAAAAACAAAAAAAAGAGGTCTGTTATGAACAAGATTGTTTCCCTGCTTCTGACTTTAATTGCTGTGGGAGCTGTACTAGTTGCCGGTTTCTTTCTCTTTGCACGTTTTGCACCTTCCGATTTATTGAGCAAAGATATAGTGCAGCCTGCTGCTTCACAATTCTACGACAACAAAGGTGAATTAATCTCAACTACTGATTCTGAAGAAGACAGAATTCCAATATCAATCAATAAAGTACCAAGCAATTTGCAGAATGCATTCATTGCTGTCGAGGATGTTCGCTTTTATGACCACTCCGGTATTGATTTAAGAGGTATCGCACGTGCTTTTGTTTCCAATATATTTGGTGCTGATTTGCAAGGCGGGAGTTCTATCACGCAGCAATTAGCCAAAAATGCCTTCCTTACTCAAGATCGTACGATAGGAAGAAAAGTCAAGGAAGCCTTTATCGCAATACAATTGGAACAAAAATACACTAAACAAGAAATTTTGGAAATGTACCTAAATGAAATTTATTTTGGTCAGGGAGCCTACGGGGTTGAAAGTGCCGCTCTTACTTACTTTGGTAAGCATGCTGAGGACCTTTCACTGGCCGAGTGCGCTATGCTTGCAGGTCTGCCAAAAAGCCCTAATTACTATTCACCGCTCAGCAACCCAAAAGCAGGGGTTGAGAGACAACACATAGTAATAGATCAAATGTTGAAATACGGATATATTTCCGAGGCTCAGGCTAAAGAAGCAAAAGCTGAGAAACTGGTTTATGCTACATCAGTAAATAAGAAGAATTCACTCAAATACTTCATTGATTACTGTACCCAGCAAGTTGTTGAAAAATATGGCTATGATGCAGTGTACAAACAGGGTCTTAAAATATATACAACAATAGACACCAAGATGCAGAAAGCCGCTAACGATGCTCTCGATAATTTGCCAAACTATTACACTGATGAAAATAAACGTGTGCAGCCACAAGTTGCTGTTGTATCCGTTGATCCGCAGACCGGCTATATCAAAGCTATGGTGGGCGGCCGCGGCACCGATCAATTCAACCGTGCTGTTCTAGCAGAAAGGCAGCCTGGTTCAGCCTTCAAGCCGTTTGTCTATCTTGCAGCCATTGATAATGGCATTTCACCGGCTACCGTCATAGAAGACAAGGAACTAGACTTTGCTAAAGACTGGAATCCTCAGAACTATGACAAAACATGGCATGGAAAAGTAAGTATGCGTACGGCGCTGGTAAATTCTTATAATATTCCAGCTATCCTCATAGCACAAAAAGTTGGCCCATCAACTGTAATTGATTATGCTAAGAAAATGGGCATCACTTCCTTGGTAACAAGTGGCGGCGCAAATGATAACAATTTGGCAATTGCCCTGGGCGGTCTCACACGCGGAGTAACACCGCTCGAAATGTCCAGTGCATTTGCTGTGTTGGCCAATAACGGCAGCTACAATAAGCCTGTCGCAATTACAAAAATTGTTGATCGCACCGGCAAAGTCCTTTATGAAAGCAAGGTAAGCCCTGAGCAGGTTGTCAATCCTAAGAGCGTTTATCTGCTTGTTGATATGATGCGCGAAGTTATGACACGCGGTACTGGTACCGGAGCGGCAATAGGCCGGCCGGCAGCCGGCAAAACCGGAACTACAAGCGATTATAAAGATGCTTGGTTCGTCGGTTTCACACCGGATCTTTCCACCTGTGTCTGGATTGGCGATGACAATGGCGAGCCTTTGAATCGTATGACCGGTGGTAATGAACCAGCCTATATCTGGCGTGATTTTATGGCCGCAGCTCTGGCTAATGTGCCAGCAAGTGATTTTGTAAAGCCGGCCGGGGTCGTTGTTCCATCCGAGCCTCAAATTGTTAAGGAAGACAATGATAAAAAAGACGTTAAGTCTGGCAAGATTCCAAATGCAGTTAAAAAAGTTGTACCCGGAAAAACAGATCCTACTAAGACTGAGCCATCAACCACCGATAAAACTTCAACCACTTCGAAAACAGCTTCAGGCACAAAAAACTAAAATAAAAGCCGCCGAAAGGCGGCTTTTTTATGTGCATTTTAGAAACAAATTTATTGGAATTGAGTAACAAGTATGCTAAAATAGTATTATGAATACTGTATACATTTATAAAACATTGGAGGCTGATTATGCATAATACCCCCGTAAAAATCGTTGAAACGGCACTTCGCGACGGCCACCAATCTTTGGCGGCAACACGCATGAGAATCAAGGAAATGGTTCCTGTGCTCGAACAACTTGATAACACTGGTTACCATGCCCTGGAGGCTTGGGGCGGCGCTACTTTCGATACTTGCCTGCGTTTTCTTGATGAAGATCCTTGGGAACGTTTAAAAACAATAAAAAAGCATTTGAAAAACACCCCTATACAGATGCTTTTACGTGGTCAGAATATCTTGGGCTACAACCATTATGCTGACGATGTAGTTAAAGAATTTGTCAATCGCTCAGTTGACAATGGTGTAGACATAATACGCGTTTTCGACGCATTAAATGACGTACGTAATCTTGAATGTGCGATGAGAGCAGCAAAAAGTGCAGGTGCTCACGTGCAGGGTGCTTTAGTTTATACAATAAGTCCTTATCATAAAGACGAAGACTTTCTAAAGGTGGCTCAGGATTTAATAACTTTAGGAGCAGATTCCATTTGTATTAAAGACATGGCCGGTCTCCTATCCCCTTATGCAGCGTACAATCTTGTCGCAACGCTTAAAAGCCAAATAAACGTCCCCATAGAAATACATTCCCACTGTACAAGTGGTATGGCTTCTATGACCTATTTAAAAGCCATTGAAGCCGGTGTTGATATTATTGATACTGCACTTTCGCCCTTCTCAGGAAGCACAAGTCAGCCTGCAACTGAATCTATGGTCGCAGCGTTGGTTGGCCAACGACGTGACACAGGTCTGGACTTGGATTCTTTCAGCACTTTAGCGGACTATTTCAGTGCTGTTAAAGAGAACCTTGTCCATGATTTTAACCTGAGATCTAATATACCTATTGACCCTAAAGTTCTTACTTTCCAAATACCTGGCGGCATGTTGTCAAACTTAATTAATCAAATGAAAGAACTGGGAGCCGCGGATAAATATCCTGATCTATTAAAAGAAATGCCTAAGGTAAGAGCGGAATTAGGCTATCCTCCTCTTGTAACTCCGACCAGCCAAATAGTCGGTTCTATGGCAGTCCTTAACGTTACTCTTGGGCGCTATAAAATGGTACCAACACAAGTCAAAGACCTGGTACGCGGCAAATATGGTCGTACACCTGCACCAATTGCCCCTGAAATACAGGAGCTCATAATAGGCAGTGAAAAACCGATAGACCACCGTCCTGCTGATGATATTCCACCACAACTGGAAGGAATAAAAAGAGAACTTTCAGAAGCTGGCTTCCCTGGGCTGCCAATCGAAGATGTGCTTTCATATGCACTTTTCCCTGATGTAGCCTTAGCTTATTTTCAAAAACATCGTTAATCACCTAAATAAAAACCCCGGAACTATTTTATAGTTCCGGGGTTTTGTTTGTTATTTATTCACCAAGTGCTTTCATAGCAGCGTTAAATTTTGCTGCCATTCCTTTTATCTTTTTCAATGGTACTGCACAAACCGCGATTCTTACGCCAGCAGCGAGAGGAACTGCAAAAATATTGTCTTCGTGCAGCTTTTCGCAAATGGCATCAGGATTCTTAGCTGGAATAGAAATAAAGAAACCAGCAACATACGGCAGCATCTTTAATCCACATTCTTGTGCTTCTTTAGTAAACAAATCAGCACGAGCTTTAATCATCTTATAATAATTATCACGTTCTATTTCTACAGATGCCAGAAGCTCAGAATCGCGATAAATTTTTGCCAAGGTAGCCATAGCGGGGCGGTTGATATTGGACCAAGTCGCTCTGCTGGAATACTGATTGACAGCGGAAAATTCTTCGATTACTTCTTTGCTGGAAGAAACGCCGATCATCGCGCCTGTTCTTTGTCCGTACAGAGTAAATCCTTTAGACATACTATAAGCAACAATAGTCAAAATATTTGCCGGCAAATTGGAAATTTTGCGGAATATTTGACGCACTTCTTCTTTCTCACCAGCATAGTCGATATAGGCAATATCAAGCAGCAACGTAACTGTTTTGCTATTGTCGGCAGTTGCGTCCTTTAAAATGGAAATTACGCCATCCATATCAGCATCGCTTAAGCTATAGCCTGTCGGATTATGTGCCGGCGTATTGATTATTAAAAGCAGGCTGTCTTGCTTGTCCAATACTTCATTAACTTTCGCCTTTAAAGCCGGTAAGTTATATTTGTTGTTTTCATCCAGCATTTGATATGTTTCTAATTTACGTTCCATATCTTTACAAATAACACTATAAGGGCCCCAGTACCAGTCAGATGTCAGAGCGATATCGCCCTTTGACATGTAATTCCAGACAGCATGATGAATTACTCCTGTTCCGCCTGAAGTTGCCACTGCTGCAATGTAGCCTTCGGGGCGAGATTGTCCAAAGGTTGCGTCAAGAACACTTTCAAGATAGTTTGGCAGACCAGCAATTGGTGCATAAGCAATAAGTTCATTAGTAGGTAAAGCCCTGTATACCTTTTCAACTGTCGGCAAACAAACTAATTTTTCTTCTTCATCAAGAATAGCGCCTATGGTAGCGTTTGTTACCTTATCTGCACCATGTTTAGCTGCTGCGGATACTGCTGCTGCATTTGCTCCAAATATTTTATCCTGCGCAGATTTACCTTTCGCATGAGGTGCTGCAATACTAGTAATCATTTAAATTCCCCCTAAGCATTCTTCCAATATTTATATTCTATTTCCAGCAACAACTTAAATCAGTTATTTGGGAAAAAGTGTTCATGAATAGCATTAACCGCAAGCTTTACATCACTTTCCTTAATCAGGCAGGAAACGCTTATTTCTGATGTGCTGATCGCGGCAATGTTTATGCCGGCTTTTGCCAATGCTCCGAACATACCTGCAGCTATACCAGGGCTGCCAAGCATACCTGCACCAACGATTGAGACTTTGGCAACATTTATTTCAACATCGTAATTGAAACCGCCCATTTCATCTTTTAAGCTCTCAACAACGCTTGTCGCTTCAACGAGATCAGTTTTTGCAACTGTGAAAAGAATGTCATTACTGCCATCAATGTCACGAACGCTTTGAATTATCATATCAACATCAACATTTGCATTCGCAAGTGCTGAAAAAATCTTATACGCTACACCAGGTTGGTCGGGCACACCTTTGACCGCAATTTTAGCGACATTAGTATCATGAGCAACGCCACGAATAACAAAATTCTTTTCCTGCACAGTATATTCCTCCCTTATAATCGTTCCCGGATCATCTTTAAAAGTAGATCTTACATGAATTGCAACGCTATTATGCTCTCCATATTCAACTGCGCGCGGTTGCATAACCCCTGCTCCTAAGCGTGCTAATTCTAACATTTCAGCAAATGTAATTTCGTTCATTTTTTTGGCATTTGGAACAATACGAGGGTCAGAAGTATAAACTCCATCAACATCAGTATATATTTCGCAGAAATCAGCTTTAATGCCAGCCGCAACAGCTACCGCCGTCGTATCTGAGCCTCCACGGCCAAGCGTTGTGATATCGCCTTCCTCTGTAATTCCTTGGAAACCGGCTACAATAGCAATCTTGCCTTCATCTAAAGCCTTTATAACCCGTTTTGCATCAACATCTAAAATAGTTGCTTTGCTGTGAATATCACTGGTGTGAATACCAGCCTGACCACCAGTAAAGGAAATTGCAGGCTGTCCCTTGCTGCAGAAGGCAGCTGCCAGGAGCGCTATGGAAACTTGTTCACCCGTTGAAAGAAGCATATCAAGTTCACGCTTAGGCATGTTATCAGTAACCTTCGCCGCTAAATCCAACAAATCATCGGTTGAATCGCCCATTGCGGAAACGACAATAACAATACGATCATCCGGCTTTTTTTCACGTAAAACACGATCAACGATACCATGCATTTTTTCAGGTGTCGCAACGGAACTGCCGCCAAATTTTTTTACCAGAATAGCCATTCTTTTCCTCCTAGTCCGTACTCCAATAAAATAACATCCTTATCCGATAAGTATACACAATTACCATATTATTATCACATTTATTAAAACTATGGTCAATATGAGTATTTTATATATACAGTTTTTTATTTTGCCAAGAAAACTATGGTAGCTCCGGTTCCGCCTTCGTTTGAGGGAGCTATTTCAGTGCTTTTCACAGCCCTATGTCCTGAAAGATAACCGTTAAGGCCCACTCTTAGCATACCCGTACCCTTGCCATGAATGATTCTTATTCTTTCAGCACCAGCTAGCATTGCATCATCTAGAACTTTATCAATAACAGGTATTGCTTCTTCTACAGTCATACCGCGGACATCAATTTCTGTTGGAGCTGACTCGTTTTTTGCTACGAATAAATCATGAGCGTAACCTTTTCTCATTTTGGAAGCTCCGCTTATCCCTTCAATCTTTGGTTCGCGGACTAACAAGCACTTCTTCATCGGCACGCTGGTCTTCATAGCGCCAATTTGAACAACTACGTTGTCGCCGTTGATCTCGACAATAGTGCCATTCTGCGCTATGGATAATAAGTAGACTATTTGGCCAGGCTTTGCAATACCTTTTGAAAGTTGTTTTCCCTCTGGTGCCGGTGCATTTGCAAAATCATAGGACTTCGCTAATTTCTTTCTTGCCTCTTCTGCCAAAGCATTCATTTTTTCAACATCAAATTCTTTTTTCATAGTGCGCAGTTCTTTCATAATTTCTTCCGCTTCCCTGCGCGACTTCCTATATACTTCGTCGGCTTCTTCTCTCGCCTTACGCAGCAATTCATTCCGTCGTTTATCAAGCTCCGTTTTTTTATGCAATAATTCCTGCTTAATTTTCTCGCTTTCAATTCTCAGTGCTTCTATTTCTTTGTTCTGGATTTCATATTGACGACGCTCGCCTTCAAGATTCTGCAACACATCTTCCATATGCAAATGTTCCTGAGTAAGCATCTCACCAGCGTTATCTATAATTTCCTGCGATAAGCCTAGCCGTTTGCTTATGTAAAAAGCATTACTGCTGCCTGGAACTCCCATTAACAAACGATATGTTGGTCTTAACGAAACCGGGTCAAATTCTACGCTGGCATTCTCCATGCCAACATGTTCAAAAGCAAAGGTCTTAAGTTCACTATAATGTGTGGTAATTATCGTGAAAACGCCTTTTTTGTGCAAATGGGACAAAATAGACATAGCTAAGGCAGCACCTTCATTAGGATCTGTTCCCGCGCATATTTCATCAATCAAAACAAGGTCTTTTTCCTTGACCTCTCCTAAGATTTCAACGATATTGCGCAGGTGTCCCGAAAAAGTACTAAGACTCTGTTCGATGCTTTGTTCATCGCCTATATCTGCATATATTGCTCTGAATACGGGTAATTTTGCTAAGCGTGCAGGTACAAATAAGCCAGCTTGTGCCATCAAAGCAAAAAGACCTACCGTTTTCAAAGCTACGGTTTTGCCGCCCGTATTTGGGCCTGTAATCAATAAGGTGTTAAATTTTTCTCCTAGCTTTATGTCCATAGGTACAACGTTGTCCTGCTGCAATAAAGGATGGCGTCCCTGCAGTATCTCGACGTAGCCATTTACCAGCATCATCGGTCTCACAGCTTTTTGCTCTTGAGCCAAATAAGCTTTTGCACAAACAACATCCAAGTCTGTGAAAATACCAAGAGAAGTTGCTATTTCATTGGCTTCTGCCCCCACTAAACCTGACAGCTGCCTCAGGATACGTTCCACTTCTTCTTTCTCCTGAGAAACATATTTTTTAATATCATTGTTCAGGTTAACGACTGCCATTGGCTCAATGAATAGTGTGGCGCCGCTGCCAGATTGGTCATGGACAACACCGGGGAAATTAAACTTGTACTCCTGTTTAATTGGGATTACATATCTGTCCCCTCGCATCGTAACCAACTGTTCCTGAAAATATTTCTGATAGTCAGGAGAATGCAATATACTATCAAGTTTCTCTTTTACCCTATTCTTAGCTATCACAATAGCAGTTCTGAGGCCGTTTAATTTTGTTGAAGCAGAGTCTTTCATTTCTCCCTTCTCCGAAATTGCGTTCTCGAGCTGTTTTTCCAATTTCATAAAACTTTGCATTCCACTTGCATATTCTGCAAGTGTTGGCGCCATTTCGTTTTCTCCCTGTAAAAAGGTCTTCATTTGCCTGATGGCTGCAGCGGTACTGCCCACAAGCATTAGGGATTCAGCATCTAAGACTGTACCAAGCTGAGCTCTTTTTATTAAATCAGAAATATCGCCAGCGCCACCGAACGGGAACCTTTTGCCCATATCAAGTAACCGCAGGGCTTCATCTGTTTCAGTAAGTGCGCGCTGTACCATACCGAATTCTCCAGCACTTTGAAGTGTAAGCGCTTTTTGTTTACCCAAAGATGTCGCTGCTTTGCGCGCAAGCCGCTCCTTGATTTTATCGAATTCTAATGTTTTTATTGCAAATCTTGCCATTTAAAAACTGCTCCTTAATCAGAGGACACCTCTGAAATAATGTCCTCTTGTAGTTTTTGCCAAATTGTCTTCAATCTGAATATCACCATCTAGTATTCGTCTGTACAAAGAGACTATCTTTGCAGTTTCTTCCGGCGAATAAAAACGTGCATCAATGCGCAAGCGGCGTATTCCGTTCTGCGCCATTTGCTTAGCATATTTCAACATTGACAAATCATGGGCATTAAGAATATGCATGCGGCAAAACTGGTCAGTTACGATTGGGAAACTTTCCTCCTTGCGATCCTGGAGGAAAAGATTTTCTTTACAACCGTATGTGCACTTGCCTTTATCCAGTTCGCCTAAAAAACTGCCGGCAATGCAATATTCAGAAACCATCATTTCGAGTCGTCCCTGAACAAGACATTCGAGCATTAATGGGGAATTATCGGCTAAATGCTCAACTTGGGCCATAGTAAGCTCTACGGATAAAGTTGCGCCTGCAGCTCCCTGTGTACGCCAAAAATTCAAGGTTTGAGCATTAAAAATATTTAACGGCCAATCGGCCCACAATGGTATTTTTAATTCCAGCTGTTGAGCCAAATACCATAAGCCATTATTGGCTATCAATAATAAATCCGGCTCCAGTCCTTGCCAAAATTTCATTTGCTCTTTAAAATATGCCAGTTGACCTTCCTTTACTATTCTTGGCGTTGCAATAGCGAGTTTTCTGCCAGCATTTTTAACTAAAGAGGCAATTTTTTCATATTCAGCACGGCTTGCTGCTTTATGCGAAAAATTTTCGCCGCCAAAAACCAACCATTCTGTACCAGCTGACAAAGCTGCTTCAGCCTTAGCTAAGGTATCCACATAAACAGTTAGCTCACCAAAGTGTGAATGATTTGATTTAGGTATACCATCAAACGAAATTCTATTTTTGCGTCTTTGCTTTCTTGAAGGGGTAAATGCTTCAATTCTTACTCTATTGAGCATTTCCGTTGCAATTCTGCGTGCTTCATTAATTTCGCTCATTGGTACCATAACATTTTCATCATGCTCAAACGCTAAATCTGCCAGTGCATATTCAGTTGTGCCAAGACGTTCGACCTGTTTACGAACCGTTTCTTCGGTTAAAGCATGCTTTTTGGCAGTTTCTACGATGAACTCTGTTTCACCATAGCCACAGTTACCTTCATCATCAGTTAAAGTAATTTTCATAGGCTCACCAAGTCTAGCCTCTACGTGAGCATTAACCAAAATTCTTTTTTTATTAGCTTCTCCACAGAATTGCTGTGCATAGGACATCAGTTTGCTGTCAAAAGTTCTGAAAACTCTGTCGTTAAGCTTGACACCTTTTGGCACATCAATCTCAACTTGTTCGCCAACTTTAGCCGAATCAACAGCTTTGCCGTCATGCGTCATGACAGTAACGGTAGTCCCGACACGCCCGCCAACGGTAATCCAAAACTCCAGTCCATCACCAAGATGAATCTCGTTTTCCAGCTTAACTACCGCCTTATTATCTTTTCTGTCAAGCTTGACTACTCTGCCAACAAGAACGCCTCTATTATTTGGTCTCCTGTCGCTCATCATCTCTTTGCCCGGATGACCTTCAAGAAAACCTGTTGTAAAATCACGATTAAATATTTGTCTGATATTTAGCATATCTTCTTCTGATACCTTGTAATCGCCATTCAGATAACTATCGATGGCACGACGATAAATATCAACAACTACGGCAACATACTCCGGCCTTTTCATGCGTCCTTCAATTTTATAGGAAGCCACACCAGCCTCTATCAATTCCGGCAAAATTTCAAGAGTATTCATATCCCTTGGGCTTAAAAGATATTGTCCCGCCTGATTGCTGTCAAGGACTGTTTCACCTTTTTCGTTGACAAGGGTGTACGGCAGACGACAGGGCTGTGCACAACGGCCACGGTTACCGCTGCGTCCCCCTATAAGGCTGCTCATCAGGCACTGTCCTGAATAGCATACACACAATGCCCCATGGATGAACACCTCTATTTCAGGAGAGGATTCAGCGCAAATCTTTCTGATTTCCTCCAAACTGCACTCTCTAGCCAAAACAGCACGTTCCATGCCTGCATTGTAGGCAAATTCAGCACCGGCAGAATTGGTAATAGTCATCTGAGTGCTCGCATGCAATGGTAAATCAGGAACTACCCTTCGCGCCACTTCGATTACACCTAAATCCTGCACTATGATACCATCAATACCGACATTACTAAGAAAAACCAAGTAATCGGCCAGTTCTTCCATTTCGCTGTCATCCACTAAAGTATTGACAGTAACATAAAGACGCACCCTATGCATATGAGCGAAAAAAACAGCTTTTTCAATCTCTTCCCGGTTAAAGTTGTTTGCATATTGTCTGGCGCCAAAAGCAGCACCGCCGAAATATACGGCGTCAGCACCGGCGTTGACGGCAGCCTCCATGGCTTCCCAACTGCCAGCAGGTGCCAGTAATTCAGTAATTGTACTTTTCATTATTTTTATCCCTTCCGATTGTTATCGTTCTTTCCTGTAACTATTTTTAAAATATCATTGTAATCATTTTTAAGGTCATTAATTTCACTAGCCAGCTCCAAAGCCGCTAATACAGCAACTTTACTAGGAGTTAGGGCAGACTGATTTTTTGCTATATTCAGCATTTTAGTATTAACTATATCAGCCAGAATCAGCAATTCTTCTTCCGGCATCTCTGTTTTAATCTGGTACTCATCATTAAAAATACGTAATATGATCTTTTGCTTTTCCATTTCGTCCACCGCTTTGCAATTTTTAATTCAATTTTAGCAATAATTTCCTACTATTACCACAGAAATTTACGTCATAACAAACAACGAAAAAACCGGCTTTTGAAATGCCGGTTTTTTCGTCAAACAAACAGCTACCCGCTTATTCTACTATTAATTCAAACTGCATGCTCGATACTGGGTATTTTTCCCATTGTCTTTTGTAACTGAGTTTTACCGGAAAGCTTCCTGCTTTATCTGTTCCTAAAACAATAATATCTGTTCCCATTGTTCCAATGGCGCTGGTATCTTTCCCGCCAGGCATGAGGTATGAGGTGCCAATCTCGATCACGCCAGCACTTTTGCTCTCTGAACCAATTTCCCATGCATAACCGGTACTTCTATTAGAATCCAACTTAATTGCAACGAGCTCGCCTGCTTTAATATGCAAAGTGCCACCGGCTGCAGCCTTAGTAATCTTATAAACCGTCAAAAAGCGTCCTGCTTCACCTATATCAACAAAACGGAGCAATGCTGCATAGGGGATAAACTTATCATACACATTATATCTTTCGCTTCTTGTATAAACGCCAGCATCACCCAAGACAATATCTTCGTAACCATCCAAGACGCGTTCGAAGCCTTCCTTATCCCGGAAGAAATCACTCAAAACACATTCCTTACCGGTAGTAACATCAATATTAACAGCCTTATACAGAGTTCTATCACCAGTTGTGGCTTTCAAAACAACGCTGAAAATGCTGCTTTTATCCAATAACTGATTATAGCTTACCACGCATCCAGCAGGAAGTTCTCGTGCTAATTCATACGCACGCATTTTCAAAACTCCATTGATGCTCTTTTGCATATTTTCGTCATTAATGCCGTCTACCTCAGGAATAACTCCCTTAATAGGTCCTTCATCAACACTACGCGATAACAATGTTACCTGACCGTTTGCAAATGCACTTGATGCAAAACAAAATACCAGAAACAACAATAATAATATTTTTTTCATCTGCTAAATCTCTCCCTATAAAAAATAGCAAGCAGTAGAAAATGGTTCAAGAACCATTTTATCTCTTGTCATGGTAAGATCATTTCCGATAGTCACCTTGCCACCGGATATGATTATACCATTAATTGATACATTATTGCCAATGCTGATATTCTTTTTTGCTATAAGCAAGGCTTTGTCAAGTTTAACATTATCCCCTATAATAATGCCGCTGCCGCTGATCAGCCATAACTTGCCCGTAGCCGTGCATCTTTCATTAATCGTTATACCTGCTTCGTCAACAAACACCCCATCACCCTTAATCACAGTATCCTCAGCCACACTATAGGCAACATTCCCTGCTGAAGTATTAACATATAATCTTTTCTTCAAACCATAATCCCTCAGCTCATCAGCTGCCGGTAAAACCATCTTACCGTATTTTTTATACCCACTGGTATCAAAGAATGGCATTATGATTCCACTGTTACCTTCCTTGGCAATAACACCTGCTGGTACGATACCAGCAATGCCATTCTGGGCGTAAATAGCATTTTGATAAACAGGATTATCCGCACCACCTGGCGGCAACAACTTATCTTCGTAAATATTCCACTTTTTACTTGAGCCCTCCAAAGCTATTTTAATTTGGCGGACTCCTAAAGATGTGTCCTTCTCATTGACAATTTTCACTATAAACTCCTCATTGCCAGGGTATAAAGTGACTTTCTGCAGTTGAATGTCATCGCTCAAATTTCCTTTTTCTTCATTTCTAACCGCTATTCTTATAAGACTTTCTCCCAAGTTTAAAATTTGTTCCTGCCTTATATTATCGGTTTGTGCCTCACTTTCTCTATTAACCAAGAGAAACAACCCCTGTAGTATAGTTAAGAGTACTGTCGCCAGTAATAAAATCGAAAGGGAGACCATTCCTTTGCGCTGCCGCATTATAAAATTCTGCCATTGCATAAATTAATTACCTCAAAAAACTTTTTCTCTCTGCCGCTTGAATATTCTCGGATAGAAAATGCCAACAAAAAGCTTTTCTCTGAAAGTTTCTGAGCATGCCACGCAGTAACTTCCATATTTGGTGCCGTCAATGGATTAATTCCGGAGCTTTTATCCTCTACCTTGATTCTTTGGTAGAGAGTCATGACATGTTTTCCGGTTGGAGACTCGCTGCAATAATAATATACTTTTCTTTTCGCAGCCGTTTCCTGGCACACTACCATTGCCTCTCCCAAGTCATCTTCCAACAATTCTACTTTCTCAACGTTAAATTCGACGTTTTCTCTCAATAAACCCATGGTGGCACGTTCAACCCGATAAATCTCTAAATCACTTGCAACCTTTTGGCATGTCGTTATTGATTGTACAAAGGTATCCCGGAAAACGAACAGTGTTAAACTGACTAACATCAGTGCAATACAATATTCCAAAAGTATAAAGCCGCTTTTATTCATAGCGCACCAAATTCACTAACGGCTTGTTTTTGCCTTTTTCATAAACTATCACCTCAAGCTTATTCGTCTCAGCAAGTGCCGCACTTCCAGTAATTTTAGTTTCAATTTCGAAATCTTCTCTTTCTTCCTTTGTTTCGCCAATAATCCTCGACGATTGTTCAAGATTTGCCATCTCCAGTTGGGCAATTTCGAAGCCATCCTTTTGGATATTATGCCTTAGCATCATGGAAATAAAGCCACTATATATGACTGCCAAAGACGTTAGTGTAACACATGTCATAACAAAAAATGCCAGTATTTCCAGCAAAATAAAACCACCATCATGTTGTCTCGTCTGTAATCACTATCCTGCCTGTAACTGGCTGTACTTCAACATATTTTCGTTTTGAACTATTTTTTCTGCTGTAAACATTTACGCTCACAGCTCTTTGGGGGCTGCCAGTGGTCGAGAAAGAAATTTTATTAGTGTTTGCGCACGTTGCTACAACAGGATCTAAACCAAGCTCTGAAAATCTAACGTTTTTCACGATTGTTTGATTTTCAACAATTGTATAGCCATCGCCGTATCTGTCCAGCATTATTAAGTATGCTGGTCCCTCCAGATTCCTGAAAAGAGCCTTATCCTGGATATCGGCAATATCTGTAGCTAATAACCGACAGGCACTATCTATTTTAGCCATCTCCGATATTTGCAGGAAACCCTCCCACATTGGTAATGAGATTGCCAGCATAAACAAGAAAATGGCTAAGCCCGCAATTAACTCCAAGAGCGCAAAACCTTTACTGCTA